>NZ_JBIWOA010000065.1:0-35699 GCF_044767525.1 Streptomyces sp. NPDC101234
GGGGGGCCGCCGGCCGGGGGGTGCTTTCTTTAAAACAACACACCCCCCCCCCTTCCCCGCCCGGCGGGGGCGGGGGGCCCCCCCCCCCCGCCGGCCCCCCCCCCCCCCCGCGGGGCGCCCGTCCCGCGTCCCGGCCCCTGGGCGCAACCCCGTACGCTCGCCCCATGTCCCCGCACGTCCTGATCCTCGGCGGTACCGCCGAGGCCCGCGAACTGGCCGCCGAGCTCGCCGCGCACCCCGGAGTGCGCGTGACGACGTCCCTGGCGGGACGCGTCTCCCGGCCTGGCGCACTGGCGGGGGACGTGCGCGTCGGAGGCTTCGGAGGGGCGGCGGGGCTGGCGGAGTGGCTGCGGGAGAAGCACGTGGACGCCCTCGTCGACGCCACGCACCCCTTCGCCGAGACGATCACCGCGAACGCGGCGCGGGCCGCGGCGGAGACCGGCGTCCCGGCCGTGGTGCTGCGCCGCCCGGGCTGGCGGCCGGGTCCGGAGGACCGCTGGCACCAGGTCGCCTCCCTCGCCGAGGCGGCCGGCCTGCTGCCGCGCTTCGGCCCCCGGGTCTTCCTGACCACGGGACGCATGGGCCTGTCCGCCTTCGCCCATCTGACGGACCACCACTTCGTCGTCCGGTCCGTGGAGGCCCCGGAGCCGCCCATGCCGCCGCACACCGAAGTGCTGCTGGCACGCGGCCCGTTCACGGTGGCCGACGAGACCGGACTGCTGCAGGAGAATCTGATCGACGTCCTGGTCACGAAGGACAGCGGGGGAGCGGCGACGGCCGCCAAGCTGACCGCCGCACGTCGGCTGGGGCTGCCCGTCGTCGTCGTACGGAGGCCGCCGCTGCCGGACGGAGTGACCGCGGTGCCGGATGCGGCGGGCGTACTGGAGCGGCTGGGGCTCGGCTCCGCGTGATCGCCGGGCTCCTCGGCCCGCCGCCGATGATCTTCGCCACGGCCTTCTCCAGCACCCGCTGGGAGTCCGGCCCGTGTGGCGAGGCGAACCCCTCGCCCATGTCGGTGGAGCCCAGCCGCGCGCTGTCCCTGAGCTGCACCTGCTTGAGGAACAGGGCGACCACGAACCCGACGGCGGCGACCGGCACCGTCCACAGGAAGACCGTGTGGATGGTGTCGGCGTACGCCTGGATGATCGGCCCGGCGGCCGAGGAGGGCAGCACGTGCAGGCCTTCGGGGCTGGTCGCCGCCTTGGTGACGACCGCCGGGGCCAGGGCGCTCACCTTGACGGCGGCAGCGATGCCGGCTTCCAGGTTCGGCTTCAGCGAGTTGGTGTAGATCGTGCCGAAGACGGCCGTACCGAACGAACTGCCGAGCGTACGGAAGAAGGTGACGCCCGAGGTCGCGCTGCCCAGGTCGGCGTAGTCGACGGTGTTCTGCACGGCGATCGTCAGCACCTGCATGCTCAGACCGATGCCGGTGCCGAGCACGAACATGTACAGCGACTCCAGCCATACCCCGGTGCCGGGCCCCATCAGGGACATCAGAAACAGGCCGAAGCCCATGACCGTGGAGCCGACGATCGGGAAGAGCCGGTACCGGCCGGTCCTGCTCACCACGTTGCCGCTGAAGATCGACGCGATGAGCAGGCCGATCACCATCGGGAGGGTCCGTACCCCGGAGATCGTCGCCGAGTTGCCGTCGACGTACTGGAGGTAGCTCGGCAGATAGGTCATCGCGCCGAGCATCGCGAAGCCGACGACGAAGCTGAGGATCGAGCAGACCGTGAAGACCGGGTTGCCGAACAGCCGCATGGGCAGCATCGGTTGCTTCGCCCGGGTCTCCACCCAGCAGAACAGCGCGAGCGCCAGCGCACCGCCGCCGAACAGGCCGAGGACGGTGCCCGAACCCCACGCGTACTCGTTGCCGCCCCAACTCGTGGCGAGGATCAGCGAGCCGGCGCCGACCGCGACCAGGGCGATGCCCAGATAGTCGATCACCGGCCACGCCGCCGACCTCACCACCGGGATCGTACGGGCGGCGGCCGCCACGACCAGGATCGCGATGGGCACGTTGACGTAGAACGCCCAGCGCCACGACAGATGGTCGGTGAACAGCCCGCCGAGCAGCGGCCCGACGACCGTGGCCACGCCGAACACCGCGCCGATCGCGCCCTGGTACCTGCCGCGCTCCCGCAGCGGGATCACATCGGCGATCAGCGCCATCGCGGTCACCATCAGCCCGCCCGCGCCGACGCCCTGCATCGCCCGCCAGGCGATCAGCAGCGACATGTTGGTGGCCAGACCGCACAGGAACGAGCCCGTGATGAACACGATCGCCGAGACCTGGAAGACCACCTTGCGGCCGAACAGGTCGCCGAACTTGCCGACCAGCACGGTCGCCACGGTCTCCGCGAGGAGGTACGAGGTGACCACCCACGACATGTGCGTGGCGCCGCCCAGGTCCGACACGATGGTCGGCAGCGCGGTGCCCACGATCGTCTGGTCCAGGGCCGCGAGCAGCATCCCCAGCACGATCGTCACGAAGACGACATTGCGCCGGCGAGCGTCCAGCACGGGCGGTTGTCCGGCCTCGGGCGGTGCGGTTTCCTCGGTCACGGTCACGAGGTCACTGTCACACCGGTGGGTTACTCCTGCCTACCCGGCAGCACGGTCTGAGTGAGAGTCAGCTCTCCTTCGGCCCCTCGGGGTGGCGGCGCAGCAGATACGTGTCCATGATCCAGCCCTTGCGCTCCCGTGCCTCGGCCCGCAGCCGCTCGATGCGCGGACCGGCCTCGGCGATCGGTCCGGAGACCAGGATCTCGTCCGGGGTGCCCAGATAGGCGCCCCAGTAGATGTCGATGTCCTGGTCCGCGTACCGCCTGAAGGCCTGGTGCGCGTCCAGCATCACGACCACGTCGTCCACCCCGTCCGGCAGCCCCTCGGCCAGCCGCCGCCCGGTGGTGATCTGCACCGGGCGGGCCACCCGGTTCAGCCCCGTGCGATGCCGGGCCACCAGCGCCGACACACTGCTGATCCCGGGCACCACGTCGTACTCGAAGGACACCGTGCCCGCGGCCAGTACCTCCTCCAGGATCGCCAGCGTGCTGTCGTACAACGACGGGTCGCCCCACACCAGGAACGCGCCGGTCTGCTCCTCGCCCAGCTCCTCGCGGATCAGCCGCTCGTAGATGCCCGCGCGGGCGCTGCGCCAGTCACCGACGGCCGGAGAGTACGCTCCGCCGCTCGCGGCCCGGTCCCGCTCCGGATCCCGCGCCTCGACCAACCGGTAGCCGCCGTCCGGTATGTGTGTGTCCAGCATGTCCCGGCGCAGCTGGGTCAGGTCGCTCTTGACCTCGCCCTTGTCGAGGAGGAAGAACACCTCCGTGTCCCGCAGCGCCCGGACGGCCTGGAGGGTGAGCTGGTCGGGGTCGCCCGCGCCGATACCGATGACATGAATCTTTCGCACGCCCCGAGTCTGCCCCATGCCGCTGACAGCGGGTCACCCCGGTGCTACGGGGCGCCGCGCAGCCGGGGTGCCTCGGCCGCGGCCTCGATGCCCACGGCACCGTCCTCCACCCGCCCGGCCAGCTCCCGCGCCCACCCCGCGAGCCCGCAGACATCCATCCCGTACGGCCGCCGCACCCCGCTCCCGGCCGTCCACTCCTCGACCGCACCCGCGCCGCGTCGCAGCAGCCGTGCCCCGCCGGTCACGTTCCCGCGGGCCGAGTGCGTGAGCCCCACGGCGAGCTGGGCCAGCCCCCGCCACAGCGTCCGCTCGTCCTCGGGCCCCGACTTCCAGGCGTCCTCGAACACCTCGTGCGCATGGAAGGGCTTGCCGGCGTCCAACAGCGCCTGTGCCTGGGCGACCGTCTGCTCCGGGGTCCGTACGACCCCTTCCGGCTGCCGCTCGACGCCCGGCGCGCCGTACGGCAGCGGCCGCCCCAGCCCGTCCCGCGGCCGGGCGCTGCGCGCCCGCCCCTCGGCGTCCCGGTCCCGTGCGCCCGCGTCCGTGTCTCCCATACGACCGATTCTCCCGCGCTCCCGCGCCCCGCCCGCCACACCCTCTTTCGGCACGCCCGGCAACGTGGGGTAAAGTGCTGTTCGCGCGATCACGCGGTCCACCGTGAGTGAGCGCATCGGGACGTGGCGCAGCTTGGTAGCGCACTTGACTGGGGGTCAAGGGGTCGCAGGTTCAAATCCTGTCGTCCCGACTTTGCGAAGTCGTAGGTCAGGGCCGGTTTCGGAGACATCCGAAACCGGCCCTTGATCGTTCTTGGGGACCGGTGCCCTCGGCCGAGGTCGGCGGGTCCCCCTGCCGTTCGCCTGTTCAGATGTGGAGTGATTCGGCGAAGACCTCGCGTGCCGCCGTGACGAGTCTGGCCAGGTCGCCGCCGTCCGCTCGGTCTCTCCGCCAGATCAGGACCGTGTTCAGGGTCGGCTTGAAATCCGTGATCGGCAGGACCGTCGTATTCTCCATCACGTAACCGCGCATGGGATTGTCCGGATTGAGGATGGAGAAGTAGAAGGCCATCCCGCTGGAAACCAGCTCTGCGATTCCCCCGTAATCGGAATCAGTCAGTTTGATGCGTTTTCTGATGCCCCGGGCGGACATCTCGCCGTCGAGCTGGTCGAAGTAGGCGGACCTGATCTCGTGCGGTGCGACGATGAAAGCCAGGTCGCCCAGGTCCGCGAGGGCCAGCGAGTCCCGCCCGGCGAACTGGTCGGCGGGTACCACCGCCCCCAGTCGCTCGGACATGACGTGCAGTAGGCCCAGTGTCGGATCGCTGACCGGCATCCGGGCCAGCGCGAGCGCGAGCCTGCCTTCGTGCACGCCGCCGACCAGCGCCTTGGTGGTACCGGGCCAGCGCAGGAGTTCGCACCAGTCGTCGGCGCGCGCGGTGAGGTCCGATACACGTTCCCGCAGACGGGGGTGGAGTCCGGCGGGGATGCCCATGAACACCGTGGCGCGCCCCGACCGCGTCGCCTCGCGCAGTCGCCAGGGGATGGAGTTGAACTGCTCCAGTACGTCCCGTGCGAGGGGGAGCAGCGCCTCGCCCGCCGGTGTGAGCGTGACGCTGTGGGTGTCACGCTCGAACAGCCGCTTGTCCAGCTCCCGTTCCAGGTCCCTGATCCGCTGGCTCAGCGGCGAGGTGGCCATGTGCAGCCCGCGGGCCGCCGCAGAGAAGTTCAGCTCCTCGGCAACCGCGACAAAATACCGCAGATGCAACATATCCACGCCTATACGTTAACCCGATCAGCGGCCGGTCCGGAGGAGCTGTCGGCGGGCGCGGGAGTGCCGATGTGGTCGGGGCCGCCCGTCCGTCAGGCGGTCGGGGCGCCGCGCAGGGCTGTCAGAGCCGGGCCGTACATGCCCTCCTTGATGGCGCCGAGGGTGCCCACGTCCTTGCCCACCTGGGACCGGGCGATCTCCACGGCGGTCGAGAGCACCGCGTCCTCGGCCACCGCGTGGTCGACGATGCCCACGGTCTCGGCGTCCGTGCCGCCGTACCGACGGCCGGTGACCATGGCCTCGTGCGCCGTCTGCGGGGCCAGCCGGGACTGGATCAGTGCCGACATGCCGGGGGTGAAGGGGATCTTGATGTCGGACTCGGGCAGACACCAGAAGCCGCGGTCCATCCGCATCACCCGGAAGTCGTGCGCGAGGGAGAACATCGCGCCGGCGGCGAAGGTGTGTCCCTGGAGGGCGGCGACGGTGATCATCGGCAGGGCCAGGACGCGGGCGAACAGGGCGTGGACCGTGCCGACGTAGACCTCGTGCTGGGCGGCGTGGGCGGTCAGCCACTCCAGGTCCAGGCCGTTGGAGTAGAACTTGCCCGTCGCGGCGGTCACCAGCGCTCGGGGAGCGTCGGCCTTCTCCACCTCGTCCAGGGCGGCGTTGACGGACGCGAGCCAGTCGGGGTGGAAGCGGTTCTCGCCGTCTCCGAGGTCGAGCACGAAGACGGAGTCATGACGGTCGAGGGTAGGCATGTGCGCTCCTGTGGGCTGTGGGCTGTGGGCTGTGGGCTGTGGGCTGTGAGGTGTGCGGTGTGGCGGGTCGGTGGGTCGGTGGGTTCTGGTACATGTGTGGACCGGTTGCCGGACCGGACCGGACCGTGTCCGTCAGGCGCCGCTCGGCTGGGTCGCGCCCGGGATCGTACCCGCGGCACGCAGTTCGGTGATCTCCCGTGGGACGAAGCCCAGTTCGACGAGGATCTCGTCGTTGTGCTCGCCGAGGTCCGGTGCCCGTCCGGCCGCGACCTTGGGTACCCCGCGGAGGTTGACCGGGCTGTTGACGGTGTACTCCAGCCCGGTGACCCCGTGCAGAGGCACGACGATGTCGTTCGCGCGAAGCTGCGGGTCCTGCGCCGCCTCCTCCGGCGTCTGGATGAGGCTGTAGGTGATGCGCTCGCGGGCCAGCGCGTCCTTCCAGTGACTGAAGGGCCGCGAGCGGAACATCTCGTCGAGCAGGCCGCTCAGCGCGGCGGCGTTCTCCGAGCGCCCCTCGATGTCGGTGAATCGGGGGTCCTCGACCAGTTCGGGGTGGCCGACGGCGCGGGTGAGCCCCGGCCACTGCTGGCCCGAGGTGGCCAGCATGAACCACTGCCCGTCCCCGGTCCGGTAGGGGTTGGTCAGCGCGTTCACCGGAGCGCTCCTGTCGTGCAGTTCGAACGGCGTGCCCTTGGCGAGCGCCCCGGCGACGAGGGTTCCCGTCGCCCACACACCCGTGGCCAGCAGCGAGGTTCCGACGCTGGTGCCCTGTCCGGTGACCGCGCGGCGGTACAGCGCGGTCACGATCGCCCCGTAGATCGCGACCGCCGAGGTGTAGTCGCCGCTGCCCCATACGGGCACGGTCGGCGGGGCTTCGGCGTCGCGGGTGGAGGCCAGCAGGCCGCTGCGCGACCAGAAGGCGGTCAGGTCGAAGCCGGGCTGCCGGGCGTCGGGACCTGCGTCGCCGAAGCCGGTGATGTCGGCGTAGACGACCTGCGGGTTCCAGCCCGCGACCTCCTCGTAGCCGAGGTGCAGCTTCTCGCGGGTGCCGTGCGGGAAGTTGGTGATCACCACGTCGGCCCACTCGACGAGCCGCTTCAGGACTTCGACGGCGGCGGGCGACTTCAGGTCCACTACCATGCCCCGCTTGTTGCGATTGGCCAGGTGCCAGCCGTAGTTGGCCTCCGCCCGCGGGCTCGGTGGCACGAAACTCAGCCGCCGCTGCGGATCGCCCGGCCCGGGCGGCTCCAGCTTGATGACGTCGGCGCCGAAGTCGGAGAGCATGGTCGCCGCGGCCGGTCCCGCGATGTAGGTGGACGCGTCGAGGACCTTCAGACCGGTGAAGACGGATGCGGATTCGGATACGGGTACGGGTGCGTGTTCGGTGGTCATCGCCGTCAGCCCACGAACGCGCTCTGGCCGGTGATGGCCTTGCCGACGATGAGGGTCTGCATCTGGTGCGTCCCCTCGTAGGAGTAGAGGGCCTCCGCGTCGGAGAAGAACCGCGCGATGTCGTTGTCGAGGAGGATGCCGTTGCCGCCGAAGAGTTCGCGGCTCCAGGCGACGACCTCCCGCATACGGGCCGCGACGAACTCCTTGGCCAGCGCCGACTGTTCGTCACGGAAGATGCCCTGGTCCTGCAGCCGGGCGAGCTGTACCAACAGGCCCCAGGACGCGGTGATGTTGCCGACGCTCTTGACCAACAGGTCCTGCACCATCTGGAACTTGGCGATCGGCCGCCCGAACGCGACGCGC
Organism: Streptomyces sp. NPDC101234; assembly: GCF_044767525.1. NCBI lineage: Bacteria > Bacillati > Actinomycetota > Actinomycetes > Kitasatosporales > Streptomycetaceae > Streptomyces > Streptomyces sp. NPDC101234. The sequence continues at coordinate 7,696 of NZ_JBIWOA010000065.1, forward strand.
TGCTTGGCGTACTCCAGGGCGAGTTCGTAGGCACCGATCATGACGCCCAGTGCCTGCCAGGCGACCCCGCTGCGGGTCTGGCGCAGTATCTCGCCGACGTCCCGGAAGCCCTTGATGTTCTTCAGCCGGTTGGCTTCGGGAACCTTCACGTCGGTCAGGGTGATCTCGGCGTTCTGCACGATCCGCAGTGCGATCTTGCCCTCGATCTTGACCGGTTTGAAGCCCTGGGTGTCCTTCTCGACGACGAAGGCCTTGACCTTGTTGTCCTCGACGTCCCGCGCGAAGACCACGACGTAGTCGGCGAAGGTGGCGTTGCCGATCCACTTCTTGGCACCGTTGAGCGTCCAGGTGTCGCCCTCGCGCCTGGCGGTGGTGCGCATGCCGCCCGAGACGTCGGAGCCGCCGTCGGGTTCGGTCAGGGCGAACGCCCCGATCTTGTCCATGGTGGCCATGGCGGGCAGGAACCTGTCACGCTGCTCCTGGTCGCCGCCGTAGTAGATGGAGTAGAAGCCCAGCCCGTTGTGCACGCCGAAGAAGGTGGCGGACGAGGCGTCGACGCGGCCCAGTTCCATCGCCAGCATGCCGCCCAGCAGGTGGCTGATGGCGGGCAGGTGTTCGCCGTAGCCCTCGTAGCCCAGGGCGATCAGGCCGCTGTGACGGAACTTGTCGATCAGCTCCTCGGGCAGTTCGCCCTTGCCCCAGTACTCGTTCACCAGCGGCTTGACCTCGTCCCGCATGAAGGTACGGGCCTTGAGCAGGATCTTGTACTCCTCCTCGGACAGCAGCGACTCGTAGTCGTAGAAGTCCGCGACCAGACGGTCCTCGACAGGGGTCGCGGAGGTCATGGGGGTGGGGGTCTCGGCGGTCATGTCAGTTCTCCTTCTGGCCCTGGCGGACGTCCGCCAGGGCGGAAAGCACGGCGAGCTGCGCGCGGTCGCGGGCCTTGGCGAGGTCGGCATACGGGGTGGCGGCATACGCCTTCTCCACCTCCTGGATGACCCGCTCGCGGTCCTCCGGGTCCTGCGAGGGTTCGCCCAGGTCCAGCTGCTGCATGGTCGAACCGATGTGTTCGGCGATATGGCGGTAGCCGCCGGGACCGCCGCCGAGGTGTCCGCCGAGGAAGGGGCCGACGGTGGCGTAGCGGATGCCGAGCGAGTGGGTGACGACGGTGTCCAGGTCCTCGGGCGTGATGACGCCCTGCTGGACGAGGCGGACCGCCTGCCGGTTGAGCGCGTTCTGCAGCCGGTTGCCGACGAAGCCGGGGATCTCCTGGCGTTCGACGACCGGTGTGCGGCCGACGGAGGTGTAGAAGGCGACGGCGCACTGCACGGCTTCCTCGGCGGTGCGCTCGCCGGGTATCACCTCGACGAGGGGGAGCAGGTGCGGGGGGTTGAAGGGGTGCCCGATCAGGATGCGGCCGGCGTCCTCGATCTCCGTCGTGAAGACGGACGAGGGGATCGCCGACGACGAGCTGAGCAGCAGTGCGTGTCCCGGAGCCTCCCGGACCAGGCGGGCGAACAGTTCCTTCTTGAACTCGACGCGCTCGGGCCCGTTCTCCTGGACGACGTCCGCGTCGCGCACGGCCTCGGTGATGTCGGCGGCGATATGCACGCGGTCGGTGAGACCGTCGGTCTCCAGGCCCTGGGCGGCCAGGTGCGGCCCGAAGACGGCCAGCGCCTCGGCGGTCGCCTCCGCCAGGTCGGGGCGGGGGTCGCTCACGCGGACGGTCAGGCCGTGTGCGGCGAACAGTGCTGTCCAGGACAGTCCGATGGTGCCCGCTCCGATCACGGCGACGGTACGGAACTGGTGCGTCACTGCGTTTCTCCGTTCAGGTCAGGTGGTCGTGCGGACCCTGGACGGCGAGCATGCGGGAAATCGGGTTTCGGTGACCGGACCGCGTGGCTCGCCGTTCTGACACAGAACCTAGAGAAGGCCGACGGAAAACGGAATTATCAAGATGGGAAAGGGGGTGTGACCGTACTAGTCACACCGAATTCCGGATTCGCCGCCGATGGCCTGTCGGAGGTGTTCCCGAAAGCTTTTTTAGGAAATTCGCGCCGCGAATTCCATTCCCGGGATCGAAATCGACGCAAGGCGTCATGATGGCGTGCGGGATCGGCCTGTGTTCGTTCCTCGGGCATTCGGGTCTGCGGCTGCGCCTGCCTAATTCGGCGTCGTCACCGAGGCGGTTCCGTTCCGGACTGTTCGCTCACCATGTACCGCGCGTACCAGTCCGGCCACTCCGGGTCCTCCGTGCCGGTGCGGGCCTCGTGCTCGCCGTGCGCCGCGGCCGCCCGGCGCAGGGCTTCCGCCAGGTCCCCGGCCGATGCGAACGAGGTGCTCGCGGGGTCCAGTCGCCCCGGCAGCCTGGAGGTGACCTCCTGCAGCAGCCAGCCGTTGCCGTCCGGGTCACCGAAGGACAGGAACGACCCGTAGCTGCCGCGCTTCGGGTCCGGACCGGACACCCGGGCGTCGGTGCCCGCATGGTGGAAGACGCCACCCGCGTCGTGGAACACCTCGCTCGGGTCGGCGCCGTTCCGCGTCAGTTCGTCGCGGGCGGCCTCGATGTCGGTGACGACCAGGTGCAGGCCCTGAGCCGAGCCGGGGGCCTGGTCGGTGACCGATGTACCGAAGATGACCGACGCCGGGGAACCCGGTGGTGTCACCTGTACCACCCGGAAGTCGCCGTCGGAGGCGGCGATGTCCGCGTCGAGCCGCCAACCCAGCTTCGTGTAGAAGCCCTTGGCCCGGTCCACGTCCGACACCGGCACCACGACCACTTCGAGTTTCATGTCCATTGCTCGCGTCTTTCGTCCCGGAGGGAATGAGGGGGATGGCGGATGACGGTGAGGGGCGGATCCGGGCACTGGCCGTCAATGCGCGACGAGTTGCTGACCGCCGTCGATGTCGTAGGTGGCGCCGGTCAGAGCGTCGTTGGCCATGATGTGCAGGGCGAGGGCGGCGACGTCCGTCGCAGTGACCACCCGTCCGATGGGCAGCTTCTTCCTCAACTCCTCGCGCCGTGCTTCCAGTCGGTCCCCGAGGAGAGCGGCCGACAGCGGTGTGTCGACGAACCCGGCCGCGATGAGGTTGACCCGGACCGGGGCGACCTCCAGAGCCAGGTCGGCGGTCAGCGCCGGCAGCGCCGCGGTGAGGGCACCCGCCACCGCCATGCCGGGCGCGGGCCGCCGGCCGCCGGTGCCGCCGATGAACAACAGCGTTCCCCCCGCCCTGACCTTGCGGCGGCCCGCCCGCGCCACCGCCAGCATCATCGCGATGCGCCCGCCGAAGTCCCGGGCGGCGTCGGTCAGGTCGAGTTCGTCCAGCGGGGTGTACGTCGGGCTGCCCGCCGTGACCAGCACATGATCGACCTGGCCCGGCAGTTCTCCGAGGAAGCGCTCCAGCCGACCGGTGTCGAAGGCGTCGAACACGGCCGTGCTCCGCGGGTTCAGTTCGTCCGCGGCCCGCTTGAGACGATCGGCGTCGCGTGCCACGAGCACCACCTCGCCGCCGTCCGCCCGCACCTGCCGCGCGGTCTCCAGACCCATCCCCGCGCTGCCTCCCACCACCACGACCGTCTGCCCGGCCAGGGCGCCCCGCGTCGTGGCGGTTCCTGTCTCCGTCCCGCTCACGGAAGGTCACCACCGTCCGGATCGTGGACCCCGCCGCTTCCTTCGCCCGGGACCACAACCTGCCGTCCTCCAAGGAGGAAGCCGTTGTACGGGGCGACGCCCGGAAGGGCTGTTTCTTCGGAGGCGCAGCCCGACGCCCGCCGGGGCGCCCGCCGCCGAGCCCTCGACCGCCGACCGCCGACTCCGAAACCTCAGTCTGTCACTCACCAGGTCGAACAGCATCCCGACGCCCACGGGTGCGGACCGGCGAGGACCGGTCCGCCAGGTTGCCGCTCGCTCACCGACGGAGGACGTTCAGAAGAAGAGCCAGGCGGTCACCAGGTCGTAGCGCGCCGACGCAGCCGTCGTATGCGCAGTGTCTGTCCTCATGCGTTCCCGGTGGACGGGGGAGCGTTGTAGGCCTCGACCCGGACCTGTGGCCGCGAGACCGCCACATCGGCGGGCCAGGAGGCGGTGACGGTCCGGGACTCCCCGGGCAGCAGCCACAGGTAGTTGTCGCCGTAGAGCGTGGGCAGCACGCGGTGTCCCGTGCAGGCGTCGAGGAGGGACACACGGACCATCGCCGCGACGGCCGGGCCCCGGTTCGTCACCCGTGCGGTCACCTCGTGGCGGGCGGTGCCGGTGATGTCGACGGAGATCCGGGTCCGCTGCATGCGGTTCAGCGCCTGCATGGCCCCGGGAGCGCGACCGCGCCAGTACGTGTTCTCCGAGAGCGGCGTGCCGTGTACGTCCGTGAGGCGCAGTCGCAGCAGGTGGAGGTCCGGCAGGCCGTCCAGGCCGGGTGCGGTGAACGCCGTGGCGCGCGACGAGGGCGCTATGTCGACGGGCGCGCGCTGTTCGGGGGTGACCGGGCCGCCGGACAGGTCGTAACAGCGGGCCGTCACGGTCGCGCCGCCGATCGCTCTCCTCGTGTGGTTGACGGCGATCACCCGGCCGTCGACGGGACCGGCCTGCACATGCACCGGCTCGGCGGCCTTGCGGGCGCCGTAGTAGGCGCCGTTGACGTCGAAGTCGTAGTCGTAGGTCTGCCACACCGTGCTGTACCAGGCAGGGTGCGACATCCACAGCATCAGGCCGCTCGCGTCGTCCCACAGGCGGGCGTTCCAGGCCTCGAACATGGCGCGGATGTTCTCGTAGTTGACGAACTGCGCCTTGCGGCAGAAGTCGTCCAGGTCCGTCGCCACGCCCAGCCGCGCCTCCACGGCCGCCCGGTAGTTCTGCGGTGCCTGGTTCCCCCTGGTGCTCCAGTCGTGGTGGTACCAGGCGTCGCCGATGGGCCACTCGGGCTCGTCGCCGACCAGGCGGCGCATCGTCTCGGCGGTGGGGACGACCGGCATACCGATCTCCGTGTGGAAGCCGAAGCTCCCGCTGCCGTAGGTCGACGGCGCGGAGTAGCGCTCCGGCTCGATCCAGCCGTAGGGGCCGCCGCCGGAGACGATCCCGGCCGCCGAGTTGTTCTGGTAGAGGACACCGGGCGCCTCCGCCCGGACCGCGGCTCGCATGCCGTCGTCGATCGCGCCGGGCGGATTGCCCTCGTTGGCGCCGCACCACACGACCACACTCGGGTGGATCCGGTAGCGGCGCACCGTGTCCCGGGCCAGATCGAGGAAGGACCGGTGGTCCGGCGGGTCCATGCCCCAGGCGTTGGGGAAGTCGTTCCACACGAGCAGTCCGTGTTCGTCGCAACTGGCGTAGAACTCCTCGCGGTTGCTGCAGCCCACCCAGTTGCGGACCATGGTGAAGTTCATGTCGCGGTGCATCCGTACGGCCGTGTCCGTACGCGTCGCGGGCATCCGCCGCAGCAGCTCGTCCCAGCCCCAGTTGCCGCCGCGGCAGAACACCCGGACGCCGTTGACGCTGATCTTCAGTGGCACGGTGGAGTTGTCGACCGTCTTCACGTCGGTCCAGTCGCTGCCGTCGTCGGAGACCTGGACGGTGTACGTCCGCGCGTATGCCGTCTCCCAGGTGATGACGACCCGGTCGAACGGTACTTCGGACCCCAGGTCGACCTCGATCCACTGGTCGTCCTGGTAGGCGGACGACCAACGGGTGCCCGGGTCACCGTCGGTGGCGTTGCCCGGTCCGCGTGAGGAGTCGTCGAAGGAGGACGCGGTGGCCGTCCGGTGCAGGGCCAGATCGGTGTCCGGTGCCGAACTGTCCAGCACCGCAAGGCTCCACATCGACGCGCCCCAACCGGTGGCCCGCGTGCGGCACAGGACACGCACGTGACGTGCCGTCCGCCGGGCGAAGTCCACGGTCTGCGGGCATGCGTTGCCGCCCGGCGGGAAGGCCAGCGGTGTCTCGTACTCGTAGCCGAACCGGCGTATCCCGAAGCGGGTCGTGCGCCGGTCGCTCTCCGCACCCGCCACGGAGGCGGTGAGGGTCAGGTGGTGCAGGGCCGCCTCGCCGTAGCCGTTGGGCCACCACAACTCGGGATTGAGCAGGCGCAGTTGCGGGTGATCGGCGGGGGAGAGGACCACCTCGGTGCTCTCGCCCCCGGGCACGGTGACCGTCCGCGTCACGCGTACGTCCCCGAAGGAGGCGGTGACGGTGATACGTCCGGTGGCGGTGCCGGCGTTGCGCACCGGGATCACAAGAGTCAGCTCGGCCGTGCCGGTGTCGGGCAGGTCGGGCAGTTCGGTGTCCACCCGGGGGTCGCCGAGCACCGCCGCCCCGGTCGAGCGCAGCCGGACGTGGTTCCAGATGCCGGCCGCCCGGTCCCGTACCGCCGGCATCCAGTCCCAGCCCGAAGCGGCCAGGTACGTGGGCGAGTTGCGGTTCATCATGTTCGCGCCCGTGTCCACGAAGGCCAGCCCGGCCGGGCCCTTGTCGCCGGGGCTGCCCGGGAACGGCATGGGGGAGATCTTCACCGCCAGGGCCTGTTCGGAGCCGTCGGCGAGCAGGTTCGTCACGTCGAAGGCGGCGCGGGCGAACGGGAAGGCCAGGTCACCGACCCGGCTGCCGTTGAGCCAGACCTCGGCCTTGTGGTTGATCCCGTCGAACTCCAGCCAGACATGTCGGCCGGCGCCGGTGCGCAGCCCCTCGGGGAGCCGGAACTCGCGCCGGTACCACCAGGAGTGGCGTGACAGGGCCTCCGGGATCCGGAGGTTGTGGAGGCCGGACACCGGGTCGGGCAGCTTCCCCTGGTCCACCAGGGAGGTCAGCACGGTGCCCGGCACGGTGGCCGGCAGCCAACGGCCGGTGTTCACAGCGGGCTTGGACAGGGTAGCGCCGTCACCGTCCGCCCAGTCGTCAAGGGTCAGGTCCCAGCCCGACTCCAGTGGGACGGTGCCGTCCGCCGCGCTACGCAGGGGCTCGGGGGTGCGAGGATGCCGGCCCCAGTCCGTCCAGCCGGTGGCCTCGGGGCGGGGTGCCCGGCAAGTGCCGTACACCTGGAGGCCGTTGAGGCCCAGCGGGTTGGTGTTGGAGCGTCTGTGCACCGTCATGCGGACCCAGCGTGCGGTGACCGGCTCGGGCAGGGCGATCTCCATGACGCCGCCGGTGCCGGAGTCGGTGCGGTACACCGGGGTCCAGGACGTGTTGTCGGGCGATGTCTCCACGACGAAGGCGACCGCGCAACTCGACAGGATCTCCTGCCCTGTCGTGTCGTTCCGTGGACTGCCGTCCGGTGACTCGGTGAACGGCGGGTCGTCGACGGTCGCCTCGAAGACGAGCCGCAGCGACTCGACCCGGCACAGTGCCTGGAGGTCGACGGAGATCCACTGCGGGTCGCCGGCCGCGGCCCGCCAGCCGGTACCCCGGACGCCGACCGTGTCGAGACCGTCGACGGCGAACTCCGCGGGCGTGGGCGCGTAGTCGGTGGAGGACACCGACACCGGCCGGTGGGCGGCGAGTTCGCCCCGGGCGGCCCCCTGTCGTGGCTGTCCGGATTCCGCCGTGGCGGCGACGGCGAACGGGCCCGTGCCGAGCCCGAATCCGGCCAGCAGGGTGGATCCGGCGGAGAGAACGGCACGGCGGGACGGCGGAGTTGACTGATCCGACATGGACAAGGGCTCCGATCAGGGGAGTTCGAGCCGGGAACCAGGCCTGTGACAACGTTGCCATCGCTGCTGACAACGTTGCCGAACACTGCCTCCGAGAGGTGGACCTGTCAAGAGTCTGTGCACGGCCCCGCTCTGCTTCTATTAAATTAGTAATTATTCTTGACACGGTTTCGGCCTCGGGCCACAGTCATCGCCGTGACGTCGTAGGCCGCTCACCACAGAGCGGCCCGCGTCTCGATCTCCTGCTTCCCAATCCCCGGGAGACGTACGTGACTCTGCACCCGCCCGCTCACACCCCCCTGCACCACCGGTTCACCCGGCCCGCCCTCGCGGCCGCGATCGCGGTGGTCCTGGCCGCCACCGTGACCCCCGACGCCGTCGCGCAGACGGCCGTCGACCAGGGCGCGCCCGACTACTACGACAGCGGTCTCGCGCCCACGCCCTACATGGGCTGGAACACCTACTACGGCCTCGGCGCGCCCACCGAGAAGGAGGTCCGTTCCGTCGCCGACAAGCTGGTCAGCAGCGGTCTGCGCGACGCCGGCTACGACATCGTGTGGCTGGACGGCGGCTGGCAGGCCGACAACCCCCGTGACGCCCAGGGGCGGTTGACGGCCAATCCGGAGCGCTTCCCCTCCGGCATCCCGGCGCTCGTGTCCTATCTGCACAAGCGAGGGCTGCGGGCCGGCATCTACACCGACGGTGGCACCTACGACGGCGGCAAGAGCTGCGGCCTCGGCAGCCGTGGGTACTACGACCAGGACGCACGGCAGTTCGCGAACTGGAAGATCGACGCCATCAAGGTCGACTTCCTCTGCGGGATCGGCGCGAAGCTCGATCCGGGGCCCGCGTTCGCGGAGTTCAGCGACGCGGTCGCCAAGTCCGGCCGCAGGATGCTGCTCAACCTCTGCAACCCGCTCACCGACGACTGGGGCCTGCCGCACACCCCCGAGCAGGACGCCCACAACACCTACGTCTACGGCCCGGCGATCGCGGACTCCTGGCGCACCGGCACCGACATCGCCTGGGGCACCCCGAGCCCCGGCGAGTGGCCGAACATCCTGCGCAACATGGACGCCAACGCCTGGCACCCCGAGGCGCAGGGTCCCGGCCACTACAACGACCCCGACTACCTCATCCCCATGCGGAAGATGACCGACGGGACGTACGAGCTCACGCAGGAGGAGTCCACCACCCAGTTCGTGATGTGGGCCGAGATGGGCTCCCCGCTGATGCTGGGGTCCGACCCGCGGACGCTGTCCGACCCGATGCTCGCCACGCTCCGCAACCCCGAGATCATCGCCGTCGACCAGGACCCCCTCGCCGTCCAGGGGGTACGGGTGGCGACCGACTCCGTCGGCGACGTCTACAGCAAGGTCCTCCAGGGGCACGGCCGGCGCGCGGTCGTCCTGCTCAACCGCTCCGACCGACCGGCCGAGCGCACCGTGCAGTTCGCCGACACCGGCCTCGGCGGCCCGGTACGGGTCCGTGACCTGCGGGCGCGTGCCGACCGGGGCACGCACACCGGGTCGTACACCGTGGAGGTCCCGGCGCACGGCACCGCGTTCCTGAAGCTGACCGGCGCCGACGCCCTACCGGGGACGGACCTGGGCGTGACCGCGACGGCGAGCCCCGCCGTGACGAGCGACGGCTCCGCCTTCTTCCGGGGGCCGCACGGCTCGCTCGTCGAGAGGACCGGCGGCAGGACGAAGGACCTCGGCGGTCCCGCGTACGGCGGGATCCTCGGCCAGCCCGCCGCCTACGCCTCCGCCGGCGGCCGGATCGACGTCTTCGTGCGCGGCGCCGACTCGCGGGCCTACCGGCGGGTCCACGCCGACGGCCGCTGGGGTCAATGGCAGTCTCTGGGCGGCGAGTTGACCGACGCCCCGGCCGTGGCCTTCACCGACCCCGCCCACTGGACGCTGTTCGCGCGCGGCGCCGACGGCACGGTCGTGCAGCGCGGTCCGGCGACCGGCTGGTCCTCGCTGGGCGCACCCGGTGACCGGACGACGTACGGCCGCCCGTCCGTGGTCGCCGACGCGCAGGGGCGCGTCCATGTCGCCGTACGCACCGCCGCCGACGACGTGTGGACCCGGATGCGGGACACGTCGGGGGAGTGGTCGGCATGGACGTCGGTCGGCGGGACCGTCAGCGGCAGCCCGACGCTGGTCGCCGCCGGGGACGCGGTGCTGCTCTATGTGCGCGCCGCCGACTACACGCTCTGGCAGCAGCGGTACGCCGACGGCGCCTGGCAGGGCTGGAGCAAGCGGCAGGAGTTCCCGAGCGCCGCGTTCGACGGATCGCTCGGCGCGGTCGCCGGCCCGGACGGAGCCGTCGACGCGGTGTTCCGCGGAGTCGACGGCCATGTGTACCGGACCCAATTCAAGTGAACGAGGAATCCATCATGGCCAACCTTCAGCCCAGCCGACGCCGGTTCCTCGCCGGGCTCGGTGCCGCCGGGACGGCGGCGATGCTCAGCGGCTGTGTCACCTCAACCTCCACCGGCAAGACCTCCTCGACGGGCCCGGTGACCCTCCAGTCCAACCTGTCCGCCCCGCAGGCCAAGACCGCGATGGAGGACCTGGTCGCGGCCTACGGCAAGAAGGGGTCCGGCAAGGCCAGCCTCAACACGGTCGCCGCCGAGACCTTCCGCACCCAGCTGCCGACCTACCTCACCTCGGCCAACCCGCCGGACGTGCTCACCTGGTACCCCGGCTCGGTCGCGGACGCCTACGCGAAGAAGAACCTGCTGCTCGACCTCGACGAGGTGTGGAGCTCCTCGCCCGACCTCAAGAAGTACAGCAAGGCGCTGAACTCGCTCTGCACCTCCAGCGCCGGCAAGAAGGTCTTCGTGCCCGCCACCTACTACTGGTGGGGCATGTTCTACCGGAAGTCCAACTTCGCCAAGTGGGGCATCACCGAACTCCCCGAGAGCTGGGACGACTTCGTCGCCCTGTGCGACAAGCTCAAGAGCAAGGGCGTCGCCCCGATCGGGCTCGGCGCCGGCGGCAACACCCCCTGGGTGGCGTCGGCCTGGTTCGACTACCTCGACATCCGGATCAACGGCGCCCAGTACCACCGCGAACTCCTCGCCGGGAAGCACCGGTTCGACGACCCCGAGGTGCGCAAGGTCTTCGACCGCTGGCAGGAGGTGCTGCCGTACTTCGACCCGAACGGTGTGGCCATCCCCTTCCAGGACGCCACCACCGCCCTACTCAACGGCAAGACCGGCATGATGCTCATCGGCACCTTCTTCGCCGACGCGGCCCCCAAGAGCGCCCTGGACGACATCGACTTCTTCCGCTTCCCGGTCATCGACTCCAAGGTGCCGCTCGCCGAAGAGGCCCCGGTGGACGGCTACTTCGCCAGTGCCCGCACCGGCCGCAGCAAGCAGGTCCACGACCTGATGAGCTACCTCGCCACCGCCGAGGCCCAGGAGATCTACATCAAGGGCTCCTCCGGCACCGTCCTGCCCTGCAACCCGGACGCCAAGGACGCCGGCACTGCGCTCGTGAAGAAGGGCCGCGCACACGTGGCCTCGGCCGCCGAGATCACCCAGTTCTTCAACCGCGACTCCAGCGACGCCCTCCAGCCCACCGCGGACACCGCGCTGACCAAGTTCCTGGCCAAGCCCAAGCAGGTCGGCAGCATCCTCACCGACTGGCAGCGCGATGCCCAGAAGATCTGGAACGCCTGACGTGGCCGTGCTGACCGCCCCCGACCGGAAGAAGTCCCCGGTCCGCCTGCCCGTGAGCGGCAGGCGGGCCCGGGGGCCCCGGCGCACCCCGCCGCTCGTCCTCGCCTTCGTCCTGGTCCCGCTCCTCGCCGAGGCCGTGTGGGTGTTCTGGCCCGCGCTCCAGGGCTTCTACCTCGCCCTCACCAAGTGGGACGGCGTCTCCCCGCCGCAGTTCATCGGGTTCGGCAACTTCCGGGAGATGGCCCACGACGCCGTCTTCCGCAGCGCGCTCGGGCACACCGTGCTCTGGCTGGTCCTCTTCGGCGGCCTGTCCGCCGTGCTGGGCCTGGCCGCCGCGCTGCTGCTCCAGCAGGAGCGGCGCGGCGTCGGCTTCTACCGGGCCGCGCTGTTCCTGCCGGTCGTCTTCTCGCTGGTCGCCACCGCCCTCGTCTGGCAGGCGATCTACCAGCCCGACGGCGTCCTTAACCGGCTGTTGCAGGGCGTCGGCCTCGGCAGCCTCCAGCACGCCTGGCTCGCCGACCAGGACACCGCCCTGTACGCGGTGATCGTGCCCGCGCTGTGGCGCCAGATCGGCTATGTCATGGTCCTGTACCTGGCCGGCCTCAAGGGCATCGATCCCGCGCTCCACGAGGCCGCCAAGGTCGACGGCGCGAGCGCCCTGCAGCGCTTCCGGCACGTCACCCTGCCCCAACTGCGCAGTGTCAACGCGGTCGTTCTGTCCGTCATCATCATCGACTCGCTGCGCTCCTTCGACGTCGTCTGGTCGCTGACCCGCGGCGGCCCCTACCACTCGTCCGAGCTGCTGAGCACCTACATGTACTCGACCGCCTTCCAGTCCCTGCGCCTCGGCTACGGCTCCGCCCTGGCCGTCGTCATCTTCGTGCTGGCCTTCGGGGTCATCGCCTCCTACCTCGTCCGTGCGTTCCGGGAGGCCGACTGATGTCCGCCGACTCCACGGCCCTGCGCCGCAGGCGGGCCGCGACCGCCGGATTCCACCTGGGCGCGGGCGCGCTGGCCGCCCTGTGGCTGCTGCCCATCGCGCTGGTCCTGGTGACCAGCCTGCGCACCTTCGACGACATTGCCGTTCATGGCCTGGGCAGTTGGCCGCACTCCGTCACGCTGTCCAACTTCGGCCAGGCCTGGACCGACGGCGGCCAGCAACAGGCCATGATCAACAGCCTGCTCGTCACCGTCCCCTGCGTCCTGGTGACCCTCGCCCTCGCCGCCATGGCCGCGTTCGCCCTCAGCCGCTACGAACTCCCCTTCCGGCGCGCCTTGTTGCTGCTCATGCTCGGCGGCAACCTGCTCCCGCCGCAGATCCTGCTCATCCCGGTGTCCAAGCTCAGCGAGGTGATGGGCGTCTACGACAGCCTGCCCGCGCTCATCGGGGTCCAGGTCGGCTTCGGCGTCGGCTTCTACGTCTTCGTCCTGCACGGGTTCATGCGGTCCATCCCGGTCGAGATCCAGCAGGCGGCCGTCGTCGACGGCGCCGGGCCGTGGCAGATCTTCTGGCGGATCATCCTCCCGCTGACCCGCCCCGCCCTGGCCGCCCTCAGCGCCCTGTCCTTCACCTGGATCTTCAACGACCTGCTCTGGGCGATCACCGTCCTGCGCAGCGACTCCAAGATGCCGATCACGGCCGCCCTCATCGGGCTCCAGGGCCAGTATGTGTCGGACTGGAACGTGATCGCCGCCGGGTCGGTCATCGCCGCCGCGCCCACGGTCGCCGTGTTCCTCCGCTTCCAACGGCACTTCGTGGCCGGACTCAACCTCGGGGCGGTCAAGTGACCCACCAGCGCTGGACCTTGCGGACGGCGAACACGAGCTACACCGTCCGGCTCTCCCCGGACGGCCCCTGGGCCGAGCTCGACGCCTGGGGACCGCTCGGCGCCGAGGACGGGCCGTCCGCCCTGGACTGGTCCCACCGCACCCACTTCATCACCCCCGCCGACGCGGCTCCGGCCGAGTATCTGCCCTACGGGCTGCGGCCGTTCACCGGTTCCGAGGTGGTGGCCTCACGCCCGGACGGCGACGAGCGCGGCATGTGGTGGGAGTTCGAGAGCGCCGAAGCATCCGAAGGGACCCTGCGCCTCGCCTTCACCGACGCGGTGATCGGCCTGCGGACGGTCCTCTGCTACGAGACCGTGCCGGGCGCCGACGTGATCCTGCGCTGGACCGAGTTCACCGCGGCCGAAGAAGTCCGCCTGGAGCGGCTCGACTCGGCCGCCGTGAACATCCCGGTCGCCGGCCCGGCCCGGCTGACGTACCTCACCGGCCAGTGGTCGCAGGAGTTCCAGCACACCCGGATCGACCTGTCCAGAGGAACGTTCGGCATCGGCAGCCTCCAGGGCGCTCCCGGGCATGCGTACGCGCCCTGGCTGGCCGTCCAGGACGGGGACGCCCCGGCCGCGTACGGTGTCTGTCTCGAATGGCCGGGCAACTGGCACATCACGGCGGAGGCCGAGCCGGGCGGCGCCGTGCGCGTCCGCGCCGGACGGGTCCCGCACGAGGGCCTCGTCCTGCTGGCCCCCGGCGAGACCCTGGCGACGCCCCGCCTCGCCTGCGCCTTCAGCCCGGACGGGCTCGACGGCCTGTCCCGGGTCTGGCACCGCTACGAGCGTCACCTCGCCGGCGACCGGCTGCACCGTCCTCGCAAGGTCCTCTACAACTCCTGGGAGGCCACCGGCTTCGACGTGGACGCGGCGGGTCAGCTGGAGCTGGCCAAGGCGGCCGCGGACATCGGCGCCGAGCTGTTCGTCGTGGACGACGGCTGGTTCACCGGCCGCGCCGACGACACCGGAGGACTGGGCGACTGGTATCCGGACCCGGCGGCCTTCCCGCAGGGCTTCGGTCAATTCGTGGAGGACGTACGGGCGTTGGGGATGGACTTCGGCCTGTGGGTGGAACCGGAGGCGGTCAGCCCCGGCAGCCGGCTGCACACCGAACACCCCGAGTGGGTCTACCGCGTCGACGGCCGCCCGGCCCGCCTCGTCCGCAACCAGCTGCTCCTCGACCTCGGCCGGACCGACGTCCAGGACTTCGTCATCGGCACCCTCGACCGGCTGCTCACCGACTACGCGATCGGCTATCTGAAGTGGGACATGAACCGGCCGCCCACCGAGCGCGGCCGCCCCGGCGCAGGGCCCGTCGACCTGGACGCCGAGCACGTCGCCGGATACCTGCGCGTCCTCGACCACCTGCGCACCGCCCACCCCGGCGTCACGGTCGAGGGCTGCGCCGGCGGCGGCGGGCGCGTCGACCTCGCGACCATCGCCCGCACCGACGTCGTCTGGCCCAGCGACAACACCGCGCCCCTGGACCGGCTGCGCATCCAGCACGGCTTCCTGCACGCCCACGCGCCCCATGTGATGAGCTCCTGGGTCACCGACGCCCCCGGCATCTTCGACCCACGGCAGCGCAGCCTCGCCTTCCGTTTCGTCAACGCCATGTGCGGGGTCCTCGGCATCGGCGCCGACCTGCGCGCCTGGACGCCGGAGCAGCGGGCCGAGGCCGCCCGCTGGACCGCCCGCTACAAGGAGGTCCGGGACGTCGTCCACCATGGCGAGGCACGGCTGCTCGGCACACCGGACGACACCACCTGCGGTGTGCAGTACGACGCCGGGGACCGCACGGTCGTCGCCGCGCTCAGCACCGGCCGCCTGGACGGGGCGCCCCTGCTGCCCGGCCGCCCCGACCGGCTGCGGCTGCGCGGCCTGGCCCCGGCGGCGCGCTACCGGGACACGGCGACCGGAACGTCGTACAGCGGAGCCCATCTGCTGCACTACGGCCTGCCGTTCGCCTGGAGCGCAGCGCACGACGCGGACCTGGTGGTGCTGACCCGCCTGTAGGCCGCATATGTTTCCAGCAGCTCACCAGCCAAGGAGTCCGATGGACCAGTCCGTACGACGGTACGGTGCCCGCTTCACCGGCCGTACCGCCGTGGTGACCGGTGCCGCATCCGGTATCGGAGCCGCCACCGCCGAACGCCTCGCCCGCGAGGGCGCCGCCGTGCTGCTCGCCGACCTGGCGGACGAGCGCGGCCAGGCCGTGGTGGACGGGATCACGAAGGACGGCGGCCGGGCCGCGTACGTGCACGCGGATGTCGCCGACGAGGACGACTGGGCGCGGGTCGTCACCGCCGCCCACGCCTTCGGTCCGGTCGACGTGCTCGTCAGCAACGCCTGTACCGTCGACGTCGTACCCGCCCACGAGATGTCCCTGCCGTCCTGGCAGCGGCAGCTCGCCGTCAACCTCACCGGCGCCTTCCTCGGCTTCAAGGCGGTGCTGGCCGACCTGCGCGCCCGCCGCGGCGCCGCACTGCTCACCTCGTCGGTGCACGCCCACGCGGGCATCCCCGGCCACCCCGCCTACGCCGCCGCCAAGGGCGGACTGCTCTCCCTGTGCGGGCAGCTCGCCGTCGAGTACGGGCCCGAGGTGCGTGTCAACGCGGTACTGCCCGGGCCGATCCTCACCGGGGCCTGGGACCGGGTGCCGCCCGAGGAACGGGAACGCAGCGTCGCCGGCACCGCCGCCCGCCGGTTCGGCACCCCCGAGGAGGTGGCCGCGGCGATCGCGTTCCTCTGCGCCGACGAGGCCTCCTACATCACCGGGTCCGGTCTGCTGGTGGACGGTGGCTGGAGCGTCGTGAAGGCCTCCGCATGATGCCCTTTGAACAGAAAGGCTGTACGACATGACGCCCTACGCCCGCCGCGGTGTGCACGGCCAGACCGTGGAGGCCCTGGCGCGCCGCATCCTGGGCGGTGAGATCCCCGAGGGGGCCACGCTCGACCTGGTGGCGCTCCAGAGCGAACTCGACGTCAGCCTCACCGCCCTGCGCGAGTCCCTCAAGGTGCTCGCCGCCAAGGGCATGGTCGACGCCCGCCAGAAGCGCGGCACCTTCGTACGGGCCCGCGCGGACTGGAACCTGCTCGACGCCGACGTGCTGCGCTGGCAGTTCGAGGGCGGTCGTACGACCGACGCCGACCGGTCGCTGCTGCACAACCTCGCCGAGGTCCGCGCCATCATCGAACCGGCCGCCGTACGGCTCGCCGCCGAACGCCGCACCGACGCCGACCTGGTGGCCCTGGAGGAGGCGCTGGACGCGATGGGGCGGCACGAGACCGACCCGGGCCACGCCGTCGACGCCGACCTCGCCTTCCACCGCGCCCTGCTCGCCGCCACCCACAACGAGCTGCTCGAACGCATGGAGATGGTGATCGAGTCGGGGCTCGCCCACCGCGACCGCATAGTGCACAGCTCCCCGCACAGCGAGGACCCCGTGCCCGCGCACCGAGCCGTCCTGGACGCGGTGCGCGACGGCGACCCCCGGGCGGCCGAGACCGCCATGCGCGCCCTGCTCGCCCAGGCCGGCCGCGACCTGGCCCGACTGGACGGCCCGGACGACGGGACAACCGGTCCGGACGACGGGACGACCGGTCCGGACGGGACGACCGGTCCGGACGGGACGACAGGCACCGACGACGACACGAAAGGCAGCGGCGACAAGTGAAGATCGACCGCATAGAGACCTTCCTCGTCCCGCCGCGCTGGCTGTTCTGCCGCGTCGAGACCGACGAGGGAGTGGTCGGCTGGGGCGAACCCGTCGTCGAGGGACGGGCGGAGATCGTCCGCGCGGCGGTCGACGTCCTCGCCGAATACCTGGTGGGCCAGGACCCGCTGCGCATCCAGGACCACTGGCAGGTGCTCACCAAGGGCGGCTTCTACCGGGGCGGCCCCGTCCTGTCGAGCGCCGTCGCCGGGCTCGACCAGGCCCTGTGGGACATCGCGGGCAAGACGTACGGAGCGCCCGTGCACGCCCTGCTGGGCGGTCCCGTGCGCGACCGGGTCCGGGTCTACGCCTGGGTGGGCGGCGACGAACCCGCCCAGCTCACCGAGCAGATAGCCGCCCAGGTGGAGGCGGGCTTCACCGCGGTGAAGATGAACGCCGCCGGGGCCACCTCGCCGATCACCACGCCGGCGGAGACCGCGGCCGTGGTCGCCCGGGTGAGCGCCGCCCGGGACGCCCTCGGCCCCGGCCGCGATGTCGCCGTCGACTTCCACGGCCGCTTCACCGCCGCCGGCGCCCGCCGCGTCCTCACCGAACTCGCCCCGCTGCACCCGCTGTTCGTGGAGGAACCCGTCCTCCCCGAACAGGGGCATCTGCTGCCGGGACTGGTCACGGCGAGTTCCGTCCCGCTGGCCACCGGTGAACGCCTGTACTCCCGCGGCGACTTCCTGCCCGTCCTCGCCGCCGGTATCGCGGTCGCCCAGCCGGACCTGTCCCACGCCGGCGGCATCTCCGAGGTGCACCGCATCGCCTCACTCGCCGAGACCTACGGCGCCCAGCTCGCCCCGCACTGCCCGCTGGGGCCCATCGCACTGGCGGCCAGCCTCCAAGTCGCCTTCGCCACACCGAACTTCCTGATCCAGGAACAGAGCCGGGGCATCCACTACAACAAGGACGCCGACCTCCTCTCCTACCTCGTCGACCCCGAACCCTTCCGCTTCGTCGACGGACACGCACGGCGCGGAGACGCCCCCGGGCTCGGCATCACCGTCGACGAGACGGCCGTACGCGCGGCCGACCGGGCGGGGCACAGCTGGCGCAACCCGGTGTGGCGGCACGCCGACGGCTCCTTCGCGGAGTGGTGACCGTGCCACTGGACGTCGTGACCGACCTCTTACACGGCGGCCGTTGGACCTCGCTGCGGCACGGCGGCCGCGAATGGCTGTGGCGGCGCGAGAGCCCCGGACGCGACGGCGTGGCGCCGGGGGGCGCGTTCGTGGACGCGGGGGGACTGGAGGAGTGCGTCCCCACCGTGCGCGGCACCCCGGACCACGGGGACGCCTGGTCCCGCGCCTGGACGCGGGAGGGCGACGGAGAGAGCGTCCGCTGCGACGACTTCACCCTGAACCGCACCCTGCGCACCACACCCGACGGCGTCGAAGCCGCGTACGTGCTGACGGCCGAGCCCGGTTTCCGCTTCCTCTGGGCCGCCCACGCGCTCCTGGACCTCTCCGAGGAGGCCCTCGTGAAGGCCCCGGAGGGTGCGCCCACCCGGCTCTTCCCGGAAGCGGCGCCCCTGTTGGGCCGCCCCTGGCCCGACGGCGCCCCCTGGGTGGAAGGTGTCTGGCCCGCACCCCTCGGGCTGCGTCTGGACCGGTTCGGACCCGACGACGGTACGGCGGTCGGGGCCGTGGTGGCGGCCGGCCGGTGCTGTGTGCACGACGGCGACGACCGGCTCGCCCTGGCCGTGGCGGCGGAGGGGCAGCCGCTGTCCGTCGCCCTCTGGCGCAACCTCGGCGGCTTCCCCGCCGGCCGCCCCTATCGCAGTACCGGCGTCGAGCCCATGCTCGGCCGCGTCTTCGACCTCGCGGAGGCGGGCCCGGACGACGCGGCCTGCGTCCCCGCCTCGGGCGAGGTCCGCTGGCGGCTCACCGTGAGCACCCACTGCCACTGTCCCTGAGGAACGGGGCAACCGAGGAGCCGACGCCCCGAGGACCCAAGTATCCAAGGAAGGAGCCCTGTTCATGGACCTGCGAGCCGCCCTCGCCGCCCGCCGACTGCTCGCCATCGTGCGCGGCGGCGACCCGGACGCCGCCCTGCGCACCGTGCTGACGCTGGCCGAGGAGGGCATCGAACTGATCGAGGTGTCGCTGAGCGGCGCGGACGCGCTCGGCGTCCTCGCCCGGGCCCGCAAGGAGCTGGGACCCGACCGGCCGCTGGGCGCCGGCACGGTGCTCACCGCCGCCGACGCGCACGCCGCCCACCGCGCGGGCGCCGGCTTCGCGGTCACCCCCGGCCTCGGCGCCGGTGTCGACACCGCGGTGCGGCTCGGCCTGCCGGTCCTGGCGGGCGTGCTGACCCCCACCGACGTCATCGCCGCACAGGCCCGTGGCGCGGCCGCCCTGAAGCTCTTCCCCGCCTCCGAGGCCGGGGGAGAGGGGTATCTGAAAGCGCTGCGCGGCCCGTTCCCCGACGCCGGGTTCGTCCCGGTGGGCGGCGTCGACGTCGACGCCGCCCGCGCCTACCTGGCCGCCGGGGCGACCGCCGTCGGTGTCGGCTCGCCCCTGGTCGGCGACGCCGCCGACGGCGGCAGCATCGCCGGCCTGCGCGACCGGGCCCGCGCGTTCCGGGCCGCCGTACGGACGGAAGGACAGGCATGACCGCGCCCTGGCGTCCGGCCCCTGGACGCGTCGTCTGCGTCGGCGAGACCATGGCGGCCCTCGCCCCCGACCCGCCCCGGCCGCTGGCGGACGCCGAACACCTGCGCGTGTCCATCGCGGGCGCGGAGTCCAACGTAGCCATGTACCTCGCGGACCACGGCGTGCCCGCCGTCTGGATCTCGGCCCTCGGCGACGATCCGCTGGGCCACCGGGTGCGTGCCGCGGTCGCCGCCGCCGGGGTCGACGTCACGCATGTGCGCACCGACCCGCACCGGCCCACCGGTCTCCTGCTCAAGAACCCCGGCCGCACCGGAACCCGCGTCCACTACTACCGGACCGGCTCGGCGGCCGCGGCCCTCGGCCCCGACCTCCTCGACGCCGAACCGCTGCGCTCGGCCGCCCTTCTGCACATCACCGGCATCACCCCCGCCCTCTCCCCGTCCTGCCGCGACCTGGTGACCCAGGCCCTCGCCACACCGCACACCCGACGCCCCTACGCCATCAGCTTCGACGTCAACCACCGGGCCGCCCTGTGGCCGGACGGCACCGCACCGGCGGTGCTGCGCGACCTCGCCGACCGGGCCGACATCGTTTTCGTCGGCCTCGACGAGGCACAGGCGCTGTGGGGCGCCGACCTGACCGTCACCGGTCTGCGGCACCTGCTGCCCGGCCCGCGGATCCTCGTCGTCAAGGACGGTGCCCGGGCCGCGACGGCCGTCACCGATAACGGCGTGTGCACCGTGCCCGCGCTGCCCACGGCCGTGGTGGAACCCGTGGGAGCCGGCGACGCGTTCGCGGCGGGCTTCCTGACGGGACTCCTGCGAGGGGAGACCACCACACGCGCCCTCCGGCTCGGCCACCTGACCGCGGTCTCCGCGCTCAAGGTCACGGGAGACCACGGACCGCTGCCCGACCCGGCGGACATCGAACGGCTCCTCGCCCTGACGGCCGAGGACTGGGCACGGCACCAGGGCGGACGGACGGATCGAGGCGCCGCCATGGCATCGGGGGGCGGACCTGGAGCATGCGCTTCCGGATACAAGTTCGGACGGTAATCGCCGCCCAGAAAAACACGTGGACTCAGTGACCGTCGTCGCGGCACACTTCCCTTTCCTGACCTGCCGATTCCAGGCCGCCGCGGACATGCGACGGCCGACTCGGCATGCCGTACGACGACTACACAGGGTTGATATGACATCCTCAGTCGATTTACCTGCGACCGGACCACGGCAGGGCGCGGTCCTGCTCGCGCTTCGTTTCTACGGGCGGGAGCTGGCCCGGCTCAAGCGGTTCACACTGCCCGCAATGCTGCTGCCCGCGCTCGGCAACATCGGAATCAACTACCTGGCACCGCTGGTCGTGGCCAAGCTGGTCGGCCGGATCGCCGACGGCCAGGGCCTGGGCCTCGGCACCACACTGCCGTACGTCCTCGGCTTCGCCGGTGTCCTGCTGCTGGCGGAGGCGCTCTGGCGGATCGGTCTGCACTGCCTGAACCGCCTGGACGCGCTCGGCATCGAGCAGTTGTACGTCATCGGCATGGATGAACTGTTCGCCAAGGACGCCGCGTTCTTCCACGACAACTTCGCCGGATCGCTCACCAAGCGGGTGCTGAGCTTCGCCACCCGCTTCGAGGAGTTCGGCGACACGCTCACCTTCAACATCGTCGGCAGCTTCGTACCGCTCGCTTTCGGCTCGGTCGTGCTGTGGCGCTACGAACCGCTGCTGGTCGTCGGGCTGCTGACGATGATCACGATCACCGGTGCGTGCGTCGTCCCGCTGATCCGCCACCGGCAGCGGCTGGTCGCCCAGCGGGAGGAGGCCATCGCCCGGGTGTCGGGGCATGTCGCCGACAGCCTGATGAACATGGACACGGTCCGGGCGTTCGCGGCCGAGGAGCGGGAGGCCGCCGAGCACCGGTCGCGGGTCGCCGAGTCACGGCGGCGCCAGCTGCGCTCCTGGGACTTCGGCAACCTGCGCATCGACACGTTCGTCGCGCCGATGTCCGTGGCGACCAACGCGCTCGGCCTGCTGCTCGCGGTCGCGCTGGCCGGTGGTGGGCACCGCGTGGAGGCGGTCGTGGTCGCCTTCACGTACTACTCCAACGCGACCCGGATCATGTTCGAGTTCAACCAGATCTACCGGCGCATGGAGAGCTCCATGACGGAGGCGGCCCAGTTCACCGAGCTGCTCCTGGACCCCCCGTCCGTGCTCGACCCGGAGGTTCCGGAACCGCTCGCGCCACAGGCCGCCGGTGTCCGCTTCGAGAAGGTCTCCTTCACCCACGCGGGTGCGAAGCCCTTGTTCGAGGGGCTCGAACTGGATGTACCCAGCGGGTCGAAGTTCGGGTTCGTCGGCCGGTCGGGCGGCGGCAAGACCACGCTGACCCGGCTGCTGCTGCGGATGACGGACATCGACGGCGGCCGGATCACCGTCGGCGGCCAGGACATCAGCAGGCTGCGCCAGGCCGACCTGCGCAGCCAGATCGCCTACGTCCCGCAGGACCCGGCGATGTTCCACCGCACCCTGCGGGACAACATCGCCTTCGCCAGGCCCGACGCCACCGACGCCGAGATCCGGCTGGCCGCCGAGGCCGCGCACGTCACGGAGTTCGCCGACACGCTGCCGGACGGCTTCGCCACCATGGTCGGTGAACGCGGCATCAAGCTCTCCGGCGGCCAGCGCCAGCGGGTCGCCCTCGCCCGCGCGATCCTCCGGGACGCCCCGATCCTGCTCCTCGACGAGGCGACCAGCGCGCTGGACTCGGAGAGCGAGATCCTCGTCCAGGAGGCGCTGTGGCGGCTCATGGAGGGGCGCACGGCGCTGGTGGTGGCACACCGCCTCAGCACGGTCGCCTCCATGGACCGGCTGGTGGTCCTGGACCGGGGCCGGATCGTCGAGCAGGGCACGCACCACGAACTGCTCGCCGCGGAGGGCGCGTACGCCAAGCTGTGGCAGCACCAGTCGGGTGGGTTCCTCGACGAGGACCCCGCGAGGGCCGAGGTGCACTAGGCGCTCCGTGCGTCGTTGGTCGGCTGCGGCGCCGTCGTGGCTGGTCGCGCAGTTCCCCGCGCCCCTTGCGGGGCGCTGTCGAACCGTAGGGACCATCCACCGTCTGCTCGGAAGACGCCTGCCGGGCGCGGGCGGGTGGTAGACAGGTGATCATGAGTGACCTGTCTGCCACCGCCCGCCCGGGCGGCATCCGATGACCGCCGGTATCGACACCCCCGACCGCCGGGGCCGCACCGGCCTGGACCGCACCGGCCTGGACCTGACCGGCAATCCGCGCGTCAAGGTCCGGGAGGTGAAACTGCTGTCCAGCAACTGGTACGTCGAGCGGGCCACCACCTTCGACATCCAGCACTCCGACGGCACCTGGCACACCAAGGAGCGCGAGACCCACGACCGCGGCAACGGCGCCACGCTGCTCCTCTACGACGCCGACCGCGAAACCGTCCTCCTCACCCGCCAGTTCCGCCTCCCGGCGTACGTCAACGGCCACCCCGACGGCATGCTGATCGAGACCGCGGCGGGGCTCCTGGACGAGGAGGACGAGCACCCGGAGCACGCGGTCCGCCGGGAGGTCGTCGAGGAGACCGGCCACACCGTCGGCGAGGTCCAGCACGTCTTCGACGTCTACATGAGCCCCGGCTCGGTCACGGAGAAGATCTCGTTCTACGCCGCGTCCTACGGCCCCTCGACCCACACCCACGAGGGCGGCGGCCTGGACGAGGAGGGCGAGGACATCGAGACCCTCGAACTCCCCTTCCGGCGCGCCCTGGAGATGATCCGCACCGGCGAGATCGCCGACGCCAAGACGATCATGCTGCTGCAGTGGGCGGCCCTGGAAGGCCCCTTCGCCCGCCGGTGATCCGGTCAACGCCCTTGACCTGAAGCGCACTTCAAGCTGAAGACTCCCGAGCGTGCACCCGAACCCCGGGTGCGCGGACGGAGGAGACGGCATGAAGTACCGCACCATCGGCACCGACCCGAAGAACCGCCGTGAGGTCAGCGTCCTCGCGCTCGGCGCCATGCTCTTCGGCTCCCGCACCGACGAGAGGACCTCCTTCACCGTCCTCGACCGCTATGTCGAGGCCGGCGGGAACTTCATCGACACGTCCGACAACTACGCCTTCTGGGAGGACGGGAGCCAGGGCGGCCAGAGCGAGGAACTGCTCGGCCGCTGGCGGCGCAGCCGGGGCGTCGGCGACGAGATCGTCATCGCCACCAAGCTCGGCGCCCGCCCCCTCGCCCCCGGCACCAGCTACACCGACAACCCCGAGGGCCTGTCCGCGAAGGTGGTCCGGGAGTCGGCCGAGCGCAGCCGCGAACGCCTCGGCGTCGAGAAACTCGATCTGCTGTACGCCCACATAGAGGACCCCAGCGTCCCGCTCCGCGAGACCGTCGAGGGCTTCGCCGCACTCGTCGAAGAGGGCACCGTCGGCCTGCTCGGCGCCAGCAACCACGCCGTCTGGCGGCTGGAACGCGCCCGCGCCCTGGCCGCCGCGGCGGGCCTGCCCGGCTACGAGGTGCTCCAGTACCAGCACAGCTATCTGCGCCCGCGCACCGACATCCCCGACGACCTGTTCCCGGACGGCAGCCTCGGCGGTACCGACGCCCAGCTGCGTAGCTATCTGCGCGCGGAGCCGGACCTCACCCTGGTCGCCTACTCACCCCTGCTCAAGGGCGCCTACACCAGCCCCGGCAGGGAACTGCCCGCCGACTACGACCACCCCGGCACCCCGGCCCGCCTCACCGTGCTCGGCGAGGTGGCCCGGGAGACCGGCGCGACCCTCAACCAGGTCGTGCTCGCCTGGCAGTTGGGCGGACCGCTGCCGGTCGTCCCGCTGGCCGGGGCGTCCTTTGTGGCCCAGCTGGACGAGAACCTCGCCGCCGTGGACCTGGAGCTGACGCCCGGCCAGCGGGCCCGCCTGGACGCGGCTCACTGACCGCACGGCCACCGGCGGCTACCGACCGTGCGGCTCCCGTACGACGGCGATGTCGCCCGGCGCCACGGTGACCGTGCCGTCGGCCGGCTTGCCGGACAGCAGCTCCACCGAGCCCGGCGCGACCGGGAGTTCGGCGCCCTGCCCCGCATGGTCGATCACGAACACGTAGTCCGCGTCCGCACCGCGCCGCCGGGCCACCTCCACGCCCGCCGGGGCGGTGCGGACCGCGGCCACGCCCGCCTCGGCGCGGATCCGGTCGAGCAGCCCCGCCAGGGTGTCCGCGTCCGGCAGCGTCGCCACGTACCAGGCGGCACCGGAGCCGTAGCCGTGCCGGGTCACCGCGGGCACCCCGGCCAGCGGCCCGTCGGCGTACGACGTCACCGCCTCGGCGCCCTCCAGTCGCACCCGCTCCGACCAGAGCGACCCGCTGCCGCCCTCGCTCAGCGCCACCCGCTGCTCGGGCAGCAGCGGGAACAGCTCGTCCGTGAACACGCCCAGGAGCTCCCGGAAGGCGCCCGGGTAACCGCCCAGCCGTACATGGCAGTTCTCGTCCACCGCGCCGCTGTGGAAGCCGATGATGAGGCTGCCGCCGGCCTCCGCGAAGGCCGTCAGGTTCGCCGCGCCCGTGTCGTCCACGAGGTACAGGTTCGGGGCCAGCACCGCCTTGTACGCCGACAGGTCCGCGTCCGGGCGGACGAAGTCCACGGCCACCCCGGCCCGCCACAGCGGCTCGTACCAGGAGCGGACCACGTCCAGGTAGCGCAGTTGCTCCGTCGGCTGGGAGGGCAGCTCGACCGCCCAACGGGCGTTCCAGTCCCAGACGATGGCGACCTCGGCCGTGCCGGTGCTGCCGCGTACCTCCGCCAACGCCCGTAGGTCCGCGCCCAGTCGGACCACGTCACGCCAGATCTGGCTGTCGGTGCCCGCGTGCGGCAGCATCGCCGAGTGCCACTGCTCGGCACCCGCCTTCGCCGCCCGCCACTGGAAGTAGGCGATGCCGTCCGCGCCGTGCGCCACATGCGCGAGCGCGTTGCGGCGCAACTCGCCGGGGTTCTTGGCCCGGTTGACGGGCTGCCAGTTGACCGCGCCCGTTGAGTGCTCCATCAGCAGCCACGGCCCGCCCGCCAGCGAGCGCATCAGATCGCCGCTCAGCGCGACGTCGATCTGCGACTCGGGGTCGGCCGACATCAGGTAGTGGTCGTTGGCCACCACGTCCAACTCGGGCGCCCAGCGCCAGTAGTCGAGGGCGTCGAAGTTGTACATCACCATGAAGTTGGTGGTGGCGGGGATGGCGGGGGCCGCCTCCCGGAGGACGTCACGCTCCGCCTTGTACAGCGACAGCAGTTCGTCCGAGCAGAAGCGCCGCCAGTCCAGCTGGTGCGTCGGGTTGGGTACGGCGCCGGTCGCGCGGGGCGGCAGGATCTCGTCCCAGTCGTAGTACCACTGGCTCCAGAAGGTGGTGCCCCAGGCGTGGTTGAGGGCGGCCAGGTCGTCCCCGTACCGGGCGCGCAGCCAGACACGGAAGGAGGCCGCGCTGGTGTCGCAGTAGCAGGCCGCGTTGTGGCAGCCGTACTCGTTGTGGACGTGCCACATCTTCACGGCCGGGTGGCTCGCGTACCGCTCCGCGATCGCGCCCGCGATCCTGAGCGCGGCCTCGCGGTAGGCGGGGCTGCTCGGGCAGAACGTCTGGCGGCTGCCGTACGACAGGGTGCGGCCGTCGTGGTCCACCGGGAGCGCCTCGGGGTGGGCGCGGAAGAACCAGGCCGGGGGAGCGGCCGTGGGGGTGGCGAGGTCGGCGGCGATGCCGTTCTCGTGGAGCAGGCCGAGGATCCGGTCCATGCGCGAGAAGTCGTAGACACCCTCGGAGGGCTCCATCAGTGCCCACGAGAAGATGCCGACGCTCACCATGTTCACGCCCGCCTCGCGCATCAGGCGGACGTCCTCGTCCCACACCTCCTCGGGCCACTGCTCGGGGTTGTAGTCGCCGCCGTAGGCGATGCCCGGGACGGAGAGGCTTCGGTCGCTCATCGGTCAGCTCCGGTCAGAAGGCGGCGGGTCGTCTCCACGCCCCACTGGTCGAGGGAGAGCAGGCGGTCGCTGGAGGCGACCAGGCCGCCGACGGCCTCCACATGGGCCGCCCAGCGCGCGCGGGTCTCCACCGCGGGGCGGGCCATCAGGCAGTCGGGGTCGTTGATCCAGAGGCGGTTGTGCTGCCACTGGCGGCCGGCACCGGTGAACTCCGCAGGGTCCTGGCCGGGTTGGCTGTAGTCGTCGGCCTCGGAGCGGCGGTGCGGGGCCGTGTCGGGGCTGACCCGCATCGCGTCGAACAGGCCGATCGAGGGGAGGATCGGCGCGCCGCAGCCGAGGAGGTAGGCGTCCGCGCCGATCGCCTCCCGGATCAGGGCGATGCCGAGCCGGTAGGCGGTGAGCGCGTCCGCGGCCGAGTGCCGAACGCCGTCCATGGCGCCCGCGTAGAGGAAGTCGACCTTGAAGTAGTCGTAGCCCTCGGCGCGCAGCGTCGCGAAGACGTCGGTGAGGTAGGCCGCGGCGCCCGGGTGGGTGGTGTCCAGGACGTACAGGTCGTGACCCCAGTTGCGGCCCGCGTGCAGCGGACCGCCGTCGGGGTCGCGGACCAGCCAGTCCGGGTTCTTCGCGGCGAGCTCGCTCGCCGGGTCGACCAGGAAGGGCGCCGTCCAGATGCCCGCCCGGCGGCCCCGGGCGCGGATGGCGTCCGCGATGCCCTGCCGGGAGCGGAAGCGGCCGGAGAGCGTCAGCCAGTCGCCCAGCGCCTTCTGGTAGCCGTCGTCGATCTGCACCACGTCGATCGGCAGGTCGAGGGTGTCCATCGCCCGCAGGTTCTCGTGGATGTCGTCCTCGGTGACGGCCGTGAAGTACTCGTACCAGGAGCACCAGACCGTGGGTGCCGGGCGGGGTGCCGGGAGGGCCAGGGAGTCGGCCCACTCGGCCAGCACGGCCTGGACGTCCGTGCCCGTCCACTCCTTGACCGGGCCGTCCGCCTCGACCTCCGCGACACCGCCGGCGACGGTGAGGCGGATCGACGGCACCTCGTGCAACGGGTTCGTCGCCGCCCAGAGCCGGACCGGGGAGCCGTCTCCCGGGTCGAGCGCCAGCAGGCCCTCGCCCTGGAAGGCCCCGGCCGGCACACTGCGGCCCGGGCGGTAGCACACGGTAGCCCAGTTGTCGTTCGTCGGGCGGTGGGGCGAGGCGCCGAGGGCGTAGGAGCCGCTCGGCGACCAGGACTGCCAGCCCTCCTCGTGGACACGGGCGGTGCGCGTGTCCACGGGCACGGAGGCGACCGGGGTGAACGGGTTGTGCACGGGGTTCTCTTTCACGGGAGGCCGAGTGCGTGCGCACCCGGCCGGGTGGAGCCGGATCAGCCCTTGGCGGAGCCGAGGGTCAGACCGCTGACGAACTGCTTCTGGAGTACGAAGTACACGACCAGCGTCGGGATCGCGGTGAGCAGCGAGCCGGCGGCGACCAGGTTGGGGTCGGTGAAGTACTGGCCGGAGAGGTTGTTCAGCGCCGAGGTGATCGGCAT
>NZ_JBIWOA010000066.1:0-33989 GCF_044767525.1 Streptomyces sp. NPDC101234
TCCGCGTCCTGCGCCGACACCGCAACCGCCTCGGGCCGCTCGGTCTTCTCCGCCGTCTTGATCCACTGCCGCAGCGTCTCGTGGTTCACACCCAGATCGGCGGCAACGCGCGAGACGGGCCGGCCCGACGAAAGGGCCAACGCCACAGCGTCGGCCCGGAACTCCGCCGAGTACTTGTAGATCCACACCTGAGACTCCTCTCCCTGGATTCAAGATCCAGTGTCGAGGCGTCCACGATCAAGGTGGAGGGCCCGTACGACGCTCCCCCGCGCCCGCTCCTCCCACAGCGGACACTTCCAGGTCAGCAACTGCCGTTTGCTGTGCGACGACGACAGCACGCACATCAGGGAGACCGTGTCCGTGAAGGCGGAGCAGGCCACGCGCGGGAGCACAGCCGATCATCATGACAAGGCGGCACCCGCCCCGCCGGACGGGCGGCGGGATTCGGTTCATCGCCGGTCAGCAACCTGACCAGGATGGACGACTGTTCGGCGCTCGCACCTTCAGCGGCCGGGGATGAACCGAGTGAACGACCTCGTGCAGACCCCTAGGCATACCGACTAGTCGGTACTAGCCTCTGGCCACGCTCCCGGAGCCGGGCCGCCTCGCACCCCAGTCCCACCGCCGCAGGCACCCGGCTTCCGGGGATCCCTGGGAGGAGCCGTATGCCCGCCGCCACGACGCCGTTCGACGCCGACAGACCCGCGCCCGATGCGCCCGCCGCGAATGCCCGCACCCCGCTGGCCCGGCTGTACCGCCGCGAACTTGCGGACTACCCGCCCACCGGCCGCCGTATGGCGTATCTCGCGATCGTGGTCATCACCACTGTCGTCCTGTACTACATGCTGTACATCCAGTACGCGGTGGCGACATCGATCATCACGCATTTCGGCATGACGTACCGCTACTTCATCTGGGTCTCGGTGATCGGCAACGCGATCGGGGCCTTCGCCTCGCTCGTGGCCGGCCTGGCCGACCGCTGGGGCCGGGCGAATCTGGTGGTCTACGGGCTGCTGATCGCCGCGCTGCTGGTCTTCTTCGGGCTGCCGAACGCGGCCGACAAGACCGCCTATCTGGTGCTCTTCGCGCTCGTCAGCTTCATCGAGGGCATCGTGCTGGTCGCCACCCCCGCGCTGATCAGGGACTTCTCCCCGCAGCTCGGCCGGGCCACCGCGATGGGGTACTGGACGATGGGCCCGGTCATCGGCTCCCTGGTGGTCACCACCGTCACCAGCAACACCCTGGACAGCGCCACCTGGCAGGACGAACTGCGTTATTCGGCGATCGCCGGGTTCGTCGTCTTCATCGCCGCACTCTTCGCGCTGCGCGAGCTGTCCCCGGCGCTGCGCGACCAGATCATGGTGACGCTGCGGGACCGGGCGCTGGTCGAGGCGCGCGCCAAGGGGCTGGACACCGAGGCGCTACGGCGTGGCGAGTGGCGGCAGATGATGCGCCTGGACGTGCTGGGCTCGGCCTTCGCCATCGCCGTGTTCCTGCTGCTCTACTACGCGGCGGTCGGCAACTTCGTCGTCTACTTCGCGACCGTCTTCGGCTACAGCGAGCAGCGCACCAACGCGCTGGCCAACTGGTACTGGGCGGCGAACGCCATCGCCCTGGTCCTGGCCGGACTGCTCTCGGACCGGCTGAAGGTGCGCAAGCCCTTCATGATCGCCGGCGCGGTCGGCTCCGCCGTGATGACCGCAGTCTTCGCCACCCGCGCCACCCACCTGACGACCGGCTACTACACCTTCGCCTGGCTGTTCGTCGGCATCGGCGTCTTCAGCGGCATCGCCTACGCGCCCTGGATGGCGAGCTTCACCGAGACGGTCGAGAAGCACAACCCGGCGGCGACCGCGGCAGGTCTGGCGGTGTGGGGCTGGACGGTGCGCATCGTGGTGGCCGTCTCCGCAGCCTTCATCCCGGTACTGGTCACCTCCGCGACCCCGCTCGTGGAACACGGCGCCGAGGTCAAGGCCGCCTCGGCACAGGCGGCACCCGCACTCGCCATCATCAACGCGCACCCGCAGCTCTTCGCCGAACTGAACAAGTACACCCCCACCGCCGTCCCGTCCGCGCTGAGCGCCCGCGCCGTCCAGGAAGTCGGCACGAAGGACCTCGCTGTCGTGCACAAGGCGGCGCCGCAGCTCGAAGTACTGCAGAAATACGGCGCCGACGTCCAGAAAGCAACGAAGAACGGCCCAGGCCAATGGCGCACCTGGTGGTGGATCTGCGTCGCCGGCCAGGCACTCTTCCTGCCCTTCGTCTTCGTGATGGCAGGCCGCTGGAACCCGAAGAAAGCACGCACGGACGCCGAAGCACACCAGGCCGCCGTCAACCGCGAACTGGCCGCCCTCACCGCCGCCGAACAGTAACCAGACAGGGAACCGGCCGCCCCTGGAAGGGGCGGCCGGACGCGGGGGACGGGACATCACACGCAGCGGGACACCGGGCAGACGGCGGGACGTCGGACATGCGACTGCGACTGCGACTGCGACTGCGACAAGATGCGATCCGCCGGACGCCGTCCGAAGGCGCACATCAATGGCCGCATGCAGCAAGGTCACGAGCTGAGGTGTTGCGGCTCCGTCTCGCAGAAGGCCTTCTCGCCTCTGAACTCCGGCAGCACCGAGGGCAGTTGAACATGGACCGGCTCGACCGGCTCAGGATCCTGCCGCCGACGGCCGAACGCACAGGTCAGCCCAGCGACGCCGTCGCCGCACGTAGGTCTTCCAGGGCCGCCAGCGCATGCGGCGCGAGCCCTCCCGCGTCATCACGATCACATTCCGACCACCGGGCATAGCCCCGCTTGAACGCGAGAACCCCCAGCTCACCCGCCAGATGTGCGGTCGGGTCGGGGACGCCCCTGTCGATGAGCGCGGCTGTCATGGCGGCCGCGAGACCGACGCTCTTGAGGGTGTCACGCTCCTGAAGTTCGGTGCTGGCTGCCACGGCCGCCCTGATGCGGGGGCCGAGTTCACGGTTCGCAGGCCCCATGGCGCCCGATGCGCGTTCGAGACCGGCCGCCACCGCCTGGAGCGGGCTGGCGCCCGCAGGCGCCTCGGCGATGCCGTCGGCGAGCAGCCTGCTGAGCGTTTCCTGGCCGGCGACCAGCAGTTCGCGCTTGTCGGAGAAGTGCCGGAAGAAGGTGCTCTTGGTGACGCCGGCGCGCTCGGCGATCTGCGCCACCGTGGTGGCGTCGTATCCCTGCTCGGTGAACAGGTCGACGGCCGCAACGACGAGTCGCTGGGTCGCCCCTGGTTGCCATCTAGCCATGAGACCAGGATAGGTGATGGGACACCTGTCCCGTCACCGTGTAGGGTCAGTGATGGGACAGAAGTCCCATCACTTTCAGGGAGAGCTCATGCATGTCTTCGTCACCGGCGGTACCGGCACCATCGGCTCCGCCGTCGTTGCCGAACTGCTCGGCAACGGCCACACCGTTCTCGCACTGGCCCGTTCGGACGGCTCCGCGCAGGCCCTTGAGAGCGCTGGTGCCACGGTGCTGCGGGGAGATCTGGCGGACCTCCACGTCCTGCGGTCCGGCGCCGCACAGTCCGACGGCGTGATCAACCTGGCTTTCGGCCGCGACTACAGCAGTCCCGATGCGCTCGCGCAGGCCATCGCCCAGGAGAGCGCCGCCCTCGCCGCGCTGGGGCAGGAACTCATCAAGAGCGACCGCCCGGTCGTCACCGTCTCGGGTACGCCCTGGGTGCCGGGACGCGCCTCCACCGAGACCGATCCGCTGCCGACCGACGGACCGGTGGCCGGCCGGGGCCGTTCGGTCACGGCGCTGCTGGATCTCGCCTCGCGCGGTCTGCGCAGCGCGGCTGTCCGGATGCCGCGCACCGTCCACAACGAGGGCCAGGGCGGATTCGCCGGCCTGCTGGTCGACGCAGCGCGCCGCACCGGAGTGTCCGGTTACCCCGGCGACGGCACCCAGCGCTGGCCGGCCGTGCATGCGCTCGACGCGGCGGTCCTGTTCCGCCTGGTCCTCGAGTCGGCACCGGCAGGAACGTCATGGCACGCCGTCGCCGACGAGGGCGACGCGGTACGGGACATCGCGACAGTCATCGGCCGGCGGCTGGGCCTGCCGACCGAGGAGGTCCCGCAGGAGAACTTCGGCCCGTTCGGCCCGATCTTCGCCATGGACCAGCCGGCCTCAAGCGCCCACACCCGCGAAGCCCTCGGCTGGCAGCCGACACGCTCCAGCCTCCTCGAAGACCTGGAAAACATCCAGCCCTGACGCCCGCCCGTCCGACAAAAGCCGTCCAGGGTCCATCGACCACGACTACGGCATGCTCGTCGCAGCGCACGGCAATGCCGCGGCTCTCCCCGAGAGACCGCCCGGACAGCGGATGTCACCTCTCGGAGGCCAGGCACGTCCAAGAAGCGAACACTCAACCGTCGTTCTCTCGAAGAAGGAGACCTTCGTGTTCGCCGCCTACGACGTGGTCACCCTTCTCACCTCGGCCGTCAACGGTTCGGCCGCCATCGCCAACTCCGCCGGCCATGGATATCCCAAAAGCCAAGCGGACAAGTCGCACGTGCCCTGATCCTGGATGCGCTCGCTGGGGGCGCTGCTTGCAGCGGGCGCGCTGGGGCTGCCGGCCGGGTTTGCCGTACCAGTGCTGGGCGCGCTCGCCGCCGGTCTCACGCTGTACTTCGTCGGTGCATACTGCGCCCACATGCGCGTCCAGGACCGCCAACTGGGCCCGTGGGCCGTGTTCTTCTGGCTGGCGGCGGCCGCCTCGGCCGTGAACTTGGCTTACGACGGTTCTCTGTGACCTCGAATCTCACGGAGGCTTTGGTGTAGATCCCTTCATTGCCGTACCTCGATGAGCACGCGACGGACATCGCCGCGGAGACCGACGAGGTCTGGCGCGGACTGGTCGAGACACTGGACCGGTCCTTCTCACGCCCCGGGTGGGCCGCGTACACAAGGCTGGTGGGATGCGGCGACTGCGCGGCATCCGGGCCACGTCCTCTTGCCGAAGGCTCGACGTTCCCCGGCTGGCGGGTGGTCGCCGCGGTCCCGGGACGAGAGCTGGCCCTCCAGGGACGCCATCGTTTTTCGTCCTACGCCCTGGCCTTCCGCATGACCGCATCGGTCCGGGACGATCACGGCTACGTGCCGAAAGCCGGGCCGCCCTTCCCGGTCTGGCCGGCGGCCTCTACCGACTGCTGGTCATGGGAACGGGCGGGCACGTGGTCGGCATGCGACGCCTTCTCTCAGCAATCCGCCGCCGATCCGGGTAGCGAACACAATCACAGGCCAGTCCCCCCTTCAGACAAACTGCACCCAAAGAAGACCTCTCCGCCCATGACCGCCAGGGCATCCGCCGCGGAGCGAAGAAGAGGCGTGCTCAGATTCCTTGCCTTCCACTGATCTGCCGTCATCCGCCAGATGACATCAACCCCCACTTCGCCAGGAGCGACGGGCCCTTCA
Organism: Streptomyces sp. NPDC101234; assembly: GCF_044767525.1. NCBI lineage: Bacteria > Bacillati > Actinomycetota > Actinomycetes > Kitasatosporales > Streptomycetaceae > Streptomyces > Streptomyces sp. NPDC101234. The sequence goes on from NZ_JBIWOA010000066.1 coordinate 5,447, forward strand.
GGTGCTTCTACGCGCTCAACCTCGATGAACCCCAAGCGGCGGGCGACGGCTCCGCTGGCAGGGTTGGCGGCATCATGATGGATCTCGATGCGGTCGATGCCTGCCAGCTGGAAGCCCTGGCGGACAAGAGCCGCAGCGGCCATCGTCGCCAGACCCCGTCCGGTCCATTGAGGGTGAAGCCAGTAGCCGATTTCGAGGCCGCCCGCTCCGATGCGGCGCATGAGGCCACAGCTGCCAATCACCGCGGCATCCGATGTGATCGCATAGCCGAAGGCTTGCCGGGCCTCCCACTCCTCCTGGTTCCGGGCGAGGAAGTCAGAGGTTGGCTGTCTGCCAGGGTCGGCCGCCCAAGGCATCCACGGCACCAGATGGTCCAGCGACTCGTAGATCGCTTGTTCCAAGGCGTCGAGATCCGTCATGCGCCACCGGCGCAGCTCAACCTGATCGGAACTGAGGCATTCGGCAGGCTCTTCCATGCACCGGATGCTCTCGCAGCCCAGCTGAGACCAACAACGCATTATCAGCTGCCCGATACCCGACCAGGCAGGACCGACGCTCCTCAGCCAAGAGCGACGTCATTCCTCGTCGACATCCACGGGGGCCTGAACCTCCCTTGCCTCCCGCACCGATGGACGAACGCTGCTACTCGAAGTGAACGAAGCCACCGCAGAGGCAGGCTCGTCGAGGATGCGCACCCGACCGGCCCCGCCCCCATCCCGCGTCGGCCTGACGCGTAGTTCTGCGGACTGGCTCTGTTCGTCAGATGAGGCGGGCAGCGCGCCACCAGTGGTGCTGGCATCCCGGACCACGGACACGATCCGTCGGCGCCGGATGCGGAGCGAACGCGGTGGACCAGAACGCCCAACACCGTTCGGGGCGTTCGGCTGAGCATGGGTTCTGGCAACAGGACTCACTCCCGCTCAGTCTCTAGGGACGGTTGAACGCGTTCGTCGGGCAGGGTGAGGCGCTGGAGGTGGCCGGTCAGTTCTTCGATCGCCAGGATCATGGCGAACGTGGTGAGGTCTTGGAAGAGCGGGCGCGTCAGGGTGAACAGCCGGCGCAGGTAGGCGGGCGGTTCGTGGACGGGGGCGCCGCAGGTGGTGAGCAGCCGGGCGGACATGCGCATATGGCGGGTCTCGTCGCCGACTTCGGACAGGGCATGGCGGGTTCGCGGGTCAGTGGGGTCTTTGCGCTGGAGGTAGTGGGAGAACAGGTGCAGGTTGCACAGCTCGAAGCGCGCGTGGCGTGGAGCGATGCGGTGGGCCGTGAGCTGTGGTCACATTCGGTGCGCGCGCAGCAGAGCGTGGGAGACACGGTCGGTGAGGGCGGCCGGGGCGCAGCGGGCCAGCGGGGCGAGGGTGGCTGCCGGGCCTACGCGGTAGCGCCGCCGGGGCGAGGTGGCGGTCAGGGCGCGCCGCACCACACGGGCGACGGTCTCAGGACCCGGTGGCTTCATCCATGCCACGAGACCGCGTACGGCGTCGTGGACGCCGGGATGGTGGGCACTGGCGGGAAAGTGTTCGAGGGCGTCGGAGAGCATGGGCGTGTCGATGAAACCGGGTTCGATCAGGGTGACGTGGATGCCGCTGCCGGCCGTCTCCATGCGCAGTGAGTCCGTCAGGGTCTCCAGGGCGTGCTTGCCGGCGCAGTACCAGGCGTTGAAGGGGACGGAGACCAGACCGCCCAGCGAGCTCATCTGGAGGATCCGGCCCTGGCCGCGGCGGCGCATGCCCGGCAGGACGAGTCGCGTCATGCGGGCGGCGCCGATCAGGTTGGTCTCCAGCACCGCGCGGGCGTCGTGTTCGCTGACGTCCTCGACCGCCCCCGCACGGGCGATGCCCGCGTTGTTGACCAGGGCCCAGGCGCCGCCCTCGGTGAGCTCGTCGATCCGGGCGACGGCGTCCTGACAGGAGGCGGGGTCCGTCACATCGAGCATGACCGTGCTCAGCGTCAGGTCCGCCTCGGCCGCTCGTGCCGAGAGCTTCTCAGCCTTCTCCGGATCGCGGGCGGTGGCGATGACGTGGAAGCCATGCGCCGCGAGATCGAGGGCGACGGCGCGTCCGATGCCGCTGGTGGCTCCGGTGACGGCGACGGTTCTCAACAGGTCAGTCCTTTGCGGTGGGAGAGCGGTGGGCAGGGGGCGGTGCACAGGCTGGTGTCAGGTGACCGCGGGCTCCCGTGCCGACGGTGCGGGGGCCGCGGCGCCCATGACGTCCGCGTGCAGTTCTGTCAGGGACGCGGTCAGGAGGTCCGCCATGCCTTCGGCGCGGTCGACCCAGGCCCGGAAGACGGCCTGGATCGTGATGGTGTCCGGCCCTTGGACGACGACGAAGCCCGCGTCGTTCTTCGGAGGGCGTGCCGGTACGCACAGCAGCTCTTCCGCGTCCATGGCTGACGGATCCCGGGGGGAGGGAATGAGAGTCATACCGGTGCCGGAGCGTTGAAGGCGGGAAGTGCATTGCGCGAGGATCCATCCCCAGGCACCGGGGGCGCGGAGCAGTTTCGCGTAGAGCGCGCGGAAGGCACCGAGTACGCGGTAGTCGGTGCGCTCGACGATCAGTTGCAGTCGGCGTCGGGGGGAGGGCTCCGCGCAGGGCAGCATGACGCCGAAGACGCCCACATGCGATCCCAGGGATCGCGTCTCCCGGGGACCGCGCACGCTCATCACGAAGCCGGTCGCCAGTCCCCTGCGCTGCCTACGGCCGAGAGTGGGACCTGACCAGTGCTGCGGCGCCCAGTCCCGCAGGGCTCCGCAGATCACGGCGAGGCAGATCTGGGCGGGCGCGGCACCTGTACGGGCGGTGATCTCATCGAACAGGGCCCGGTCGAGGACGACTTGGCCGCTCTGCCAGTCCGTACCGGCGCGGCGAGCGGGTGGCAGCCAGCGTGCGCAGGGCAGGAGCAGGGCTGGGAGGGCCTGGCGCAGGCCCTGCGCCAGGGTGCGCACGTCGGAGTACACCGAGCGGTGTACCGGACGGCAGGGTCCGGCGAGCGGCACGCTTCCGCCGAAGAACAGGGCGCTGGCGGTCAGGGATGTGGCGATGCCGTCCTGGAGGACGTGCGACACCCGGTAGCCGATCAGGTACTCGTCCTCGCAGTAGCCGCTGATGATCAGCACACTCCACGGCGGTCGTCCGGCCGGCCACGCGCGTTCGGTGATCTCCTGGACGCAGGACATCAGGGAACGGCCTGCGGGAAACCGGAGTTCCTCGACGTGGTCACGCCAGTCGACCTCGCACGGCTCGAAGTGGGGACGCCACCGGCTCCCGCCGATGCGGTAGCCCAGTACGGGGATCCGGCCGGTGACACCGTCGAGCAGCCCTGCAAGGTCGTCGGCCGTGGGTGGCCGGCCCCGCCGGCGCAGCGCGACGATCCCGTCCCAGTCCTCTCGGCGCTGCAGGTGGAGGAACTTGTCCGCCACGTTGAACGGGACCACATCTCCTGCGGACGGCCGCCGTCTGCCGCCGAACATGCAGATCACCTCCACCACATCTGGATAACTCTCTGTGGCAGTATGTCGCGCAACGTAGTCGTGATCATCACGGACACGGCGGCGGCCGCCGTTCACCGAATGCTCAGATCAACAGCCCACCGTCAGCCGTGTGTTGACAGGCTCCGTAGGGGGACCGTGCCGTGCCGAATGACGCGATGAGACGGGGCCGGTGGCTCTTCCTGGTATGGGGGCTCCTCGCGGTGACGGCCGCACTCGCCATTCCGGCCGGACTTCACCACACCAGGGCGATGTCCCTTCAGGCGCCGGGCAGTTCGTCGGCACACGCCGCCGAACTCATCGAGCGCGGTTTCCCCGCGATCGGCAGCCGGCAGGTGATCCTCGCCTTCGACTCGCGGACCCTCACCGCGGAATCCCGCCCGTACCAGGGCGCGGTGGGCGCCTCCGTCAAGGCCATCGGGTCGGCGCCGGGCATCGGTCAGGTGATGCCCGTTCCGGCCCCGCCGGGCCTCGACCCGCACCACACCTACCTGATGGCCGGGGTGGACAAGGGCGCGGACACCGGGCGGCTCGTTCCCGTGTGGCAGGACCGTGTTCAACGCGCCGCCGTCCCCGCCTCGTCGGGCCGGGTCGCGGTGGCGGTGACCGGATTTCCGCCGGTGGCCGCCGAGTTGCAGCGGGCCGACCTCGCGGATCTACGGATGGTGGAGGCGGTGACCCTCCCCGTGGCCTTGACGGTGTTAGCCGTGGGACTTGGGTCGGCGGGCTCGGCCGTGGTGCTGCTCGCGACCGCCGCGTTCGGTGTCCTGCTCGGTGCCGGGGCCGTTGCTGCTCTGGGGTTCGTGCTCGCGGTCGACGGCACGTCGTTGACGGCCGTCAGCACCGTCGGCGTCGCCCTCGGGCTGGACTACTCGCTGCTGGTCCTGCTGCGCTACCGCCGCTTCCGTCAGGACGGCGACGCCCCACACGCCGCCGCGCGAGCCGCCCAAGCCTCCGCGGGCCGGGCGGTCCTGTGGTGCGCCGGCGCGGTGGTGCTGACGTGCGCGGGACTGCTGACCGTACCGCTGGGCTTCGTTCGGACGGTGGCGGTCGCGGCAGCGCTGGCCGCGGTCGCAGCGGCAACGGTGGCGGTGACCGTGCTGCCCGTCGTACTGCCTCGTCTCGATCCTCTGCTGGAGCGGGGCCGGCTGCGTACCGACCGCGGGCCAAGTGCCCGCGCGGGCCTCGGGGAACGCTTCACGCGGCACCTGATGCGGCGCCCGTGGCCGTATCTGCTGGGAGCTTTGGCCGTAGTGACGTTCGCCGCCGCACCGGCCGGAAACCTGCGCCTGGGACTCGAGCTGGACCGTGCCGCCATCGCCCACACGGCAGCGGGCCGCGGACTGGAGCAGCTCGAAGGCGACGGACTGGCGAACGTCACCTTCCTCGCCCTCCCGCACCGCCCGGGAGCCGGGCCCGTGGACACCACGCTCCTGGCCGATGCCCTGCGCTCCGACCGCCGTATCAGCGGCTTCGGCGCGCTCGACAACGAGCGGGACCTGACCGTCGCCGCCGTCACCGACCGGGTCCGCGCCGACAGTCCCGCCTCCAACCGCCTGGTCAAGGACCTGCGCGCCACCGCCGCGCGGATGCTGCCACCTGGGCAGCAGGTCTACTCCGGCGGCCCGGCGGCTGCGCTGGCGGACCTGCGTACTGCTGCCTTCGACGCGGCGCCGCCGGTCGCCGCGCTCGTGGCCGCGGGCTCCTTGCTGCTGATGCTCGGGGCCTTCCGCAGCGTCGTCCTGCCCCTGAAGGCGCTGGCGATGAACGTCCTGTCCACCGCGGCGGCGTTCGGCCTGCTGGCCTGGACGACCGTGCACACCGGCCAGAGCGTCAACATCGCGGTCCCTCTCCTGGCGTTGACCGTCGTTTTCGGGCTCTCGCTGGACTACGAGGTCTTCCTCGTGCACCGCATCACCGAGCACTACCGGGCCGGCGGCGACCACCGTGAGGCCGTGGCCTCCGGCATGCGCGACGCCGCCCGCCCCATCACCGTCGCCGCAGCGGTCATGGCGACGGTGTTCGCCGGGCTGATGGCCACCCACCGCCAGGACTTCCAGCAGATGGGCTTCCTCGTGGCGACCGCCGTCCTGCTGGACGCCACGCTGATCCGGCTGGTCGTCGTACCCGCCCTGATGCGGCTGCTCGGCCACCGCAACTGGTGGATGCCCCGCTTCCTGCACCGCCTGGTCCCGCCCGTCGCCACGCATTCGGTGCTGCCTTCACAGCGCCCCGCCGGGCCCGCAGCCCGCGCCACCGAAACAGCAACCTCCCGCCGTCAAGGACACCGTTCATGAAGCCATCACCCCCGCGCCACCGCGCCACCGCCGCCGTGCTCGCCCTGGCCGCCATCGTGGCCGGTCAGTCGACCACCGCGACCGCCGCCGCACGCACGGTGCTGACCTGTCACGTCGCCACGACCGCCGACCGCCCCATCACCTTCAGCCCGCCGCTGAGCACCCGGACCCGGCCCACCAGGGTCACCGGCACCTTCCGCGTCACCGCATGCACCTCGCCCGACCATTCGGCGAACGGCCTGCGTTCCGCCGTCGCCACCATGAACGGCAGCGGGCAGGCCGGCTGCTCCGGCGGCTCCGACATCACCGGCACGGTCACCGTCGTCTGGTACGACGCCGCCGGCAAGCGCGCCGGCACCTCGGTCGTCGTCCCCAACCAGCGCGCGGTCAACAGCTACAACCCCTCCGACGCGCTCCTGGGCGGCACCGTCACCCGCGGCCCGCTCGCCGGAACCTCCATGACCGGGAGCGCCACCCCCACCAGCGACGTGACCTCCTGCATCACCCGCGGCCTCGCCACGGTCCGCGGCGCGGGAACGGTCACCTTCCGCCGATGAGCACTCCCGCCCCGCGCCACAGCACCGTCCGCCACGTCGCCGTTCACATCCCCGACCAGCGCCAGACCGGCACCGAGATCGAGGACGAGGTCCGCGCACGCAACCCCCGACTCCGCGTGCTGCCCGGCCTGCTCCAGACGATGTACGGCTTCCGGGAGCGGCGCGTCGCCCCCGCCGGCACCCTGCCCTCCGACCTCGCCGCAGCCGCCGCCCGCCGCACCCTGGACGAGGCGGGTCTCACCCCCGGCGACGTCGACCTGCTGTTGTTCGCCTCCGTCGGCGAGGACCTCGAAGAACCTGCGACAGCCCACGTCGTAGCGGACAAACTCGGCGTCGACGCACCGGTCTTCGACATCCAGAACGCCTGCAACGGCTTCCTCAACGCCATGGAGACTGCCGACGCACTCATCCGCACCGGCGCCTACGACAGAGTTCTGATCACCACCGGCGAGCGCGGCACCGTCCACACCCGCCAACCGGTACAGGACCGGGACGAGTTCGCGTATCTCCTGCCCGCGCTCACCCTGGGCGACCTCGGGGCGGCCATGCTGCTGGAGGCGAGCGACCGGCCCGGCCTGCTCGCCTCCCGCTTCTTCGCCAACTCGGCCGCGTGGCCCGCGGCGACGGCCACGAATCCTCACTACACCCCCGATGACCCACGACTGGTCGTCCGTATCGACTCGCACGCTCTGGCGGCCGCTTTCGACGGTATGGCCGCACGGTGCGGCGATTTTCTGCACTCGCTGAACCGCAAGCCCGGAGACCTCGACCTGGTCTGTGTCCACCAGGCATCTGTGCCCTTCACCAGCCAGATTCTCGCTGCCCTGGACATCGACGAGGACAAGGCCGTGGCGACCTTCCCCCGCTACGGCAACGTCGCCACCGCCACCCTGCCCCTGCAACTCGCCGAAGCCTCCAGCACCGGCCGTCTGCGGCCCGGAAACCTGGTGGCCCTGTACGGCCTCGCGAGCGGAGCCTCCGCCGGAACCCTCCTCCTCACCTGGCACCCCCAGGCCCCCTTGCCCGCACCGGCACCCGCACCCGCACCCGCACCCGCACCCGCACCCGCACCCGCACCCGCCAACTGACCACGCGCGACCGCGAGAAGACACCTCCGAGCCCCAGAGAGACGGTCCTCATGAGCCCCACCGGCGACTCCTACAGCACCTTGTCCAACGCCCTGACCTCCTCCTTCAACGTCCCCGAGGACGAGATCACCCCGCAGGCCACGCTCCAGGACCTGCAGCTCGACTCCCTCGCACAGGCCGAACTCCTCGTGATCCTGCAGCAGGACTTCGGCATCCAGGTCGACATCAGCGGCGGGCACGTGACCCGCAAGTCCACCCTCGGTGAACTCGCCGCCGCCCTCGATGAACTGCGGGCAGCCGGAGCCGGGGCCCGATGAGGCCGGCCCCGTCTCCGGTCGCCGTCACCGGCCTCGGCCTCCTCACCCCCGCGGGTGAAGGGGCCGAGGCGGCCTGGCGGGCCGTGCTCGCGGGCCGCTGCCTCGCCGCCCGCGATCCGGTCCTCACCGGCCTCCCCGTCGACTTCTCCTGCCGTGTCCCCCTCGACGACAAGGAGCTCGACCGGCGCGTCGGCCGCAAGTCCTGGCGCATGGGCCGCCCGGCCAAGTTCGCGGTCCTCGCCGCCCGGGAAGCCGTACACGACGCCGGACTCACTCCAGCCGACTGGGACTCGACCCGCGTGGCCGTTGTCATCGGCTGCGGCATGGGCGGTCTGGAGGAGGTGGAAGCCCAGCACCTACGGCTGGAACAACACGGCGCCCACCAGGTCTCCGCCCTCGCCATCCCGAAGATCATCCCGAACCTCGCGGCCGGTGAGGTAGCCATCGACCTCGACGCCCGCGGCATCAGCCTCGCCCCCGCGACTGCCTGCGCCTCCGGCGCCACCGCCATCGCCACGGCCCGCGACCTGCTCAGCACGGGCCTGTGCGACATCGCCGTCGCCGGCGGCACCGAAGCCGCCGTCTCCCGCCTCGCCACGGCCGGCTTCTGGCGCATGGGCGCACTCTCCGAACGCACCCACGCCCCCGCCGAAGCCTCCCGGCCCTTCGCCGCGGACCGCGACGGCTTCGTCATGGCCGAAGGCGCCGGCGTCCTCGTCCTGGAGCGCGCCGCGGACGCCGCCGCCCGCGGCGCCCGCCCCCGCTCCCTGCTCACCGGGTGCGGCAGCAGCACGGACGCCCATCACCCCACCGCACCGCCCGAAGGAGCTACCGGCGCCGAAGCGGCCCTTCACGCAGCACTCGCCGAGGCCGGGATCAGCCCGTACGACGTCGACCATGTCAACGCCCACGGCACCTCCACCCCTCTCAACGACACCACTGAGGCCGCGCTGATCTCCCGTGTCCTCCCCCACCGACCCAGCATCACCGCCCCCAAAGGCGTCCTCGGCCACACCCTCGGCGCCGCCGGAGCGATCGAGGCGGCGCTGACCGTACTGACCATCCAGCACCGCCGCATCCCGCCCATCGCCAACCTCCAAGCCCCCGCACCCGAGTTCGACCTCGACTGCGTCACCAAACAACCCCGTACTCAGGACATCCACGCCGCGCTCAGCCACTCCTTCGGCTTCGGCGGCCACAATGTCGTCCTCACCCTGCAACGACCCTGACCACGAACGCGACCTGCGCATGCGACCGGCCCCCGCAACCCAAGGCGGAGCAGTCCAAGACGGAGCAATCCAGGGCGGACGGCCGCAAGAACCGAGTCGGTCAGGCCCATGTGCGCACCACCTGTCCCACGAACGGACACACAGACCAGCGAACGCGGCAGCCAACGCCACGGCCCGGCCCGGCCCGGCCCACGAGATCAGGGACGAGGACATCGAGCGGTTGTCCTCGCTCAAGCACAAGAACCTCAACTGCCCGGGCCGCTACAGCTTCACCGTCTCCCGGCCGGTCCACGGGCTGCGGCCCCTACGCGGCTCGGACACCGCCGACCTCGACGATGACGACGATGCAGAGGACTGAGCCGGCCCGGGACCGGTCAGTCGTGAGCGACGCGGGTGCTTCCGGCCTCGCCATGGAGGCCGGGGACACCATCAGCGAGGCAGGGTGACGAGCCCCGTCTCATAGGCGGTAATGACGAGCTGGACCCGGTCCCGGGCGCCCAGTTTGGTGAGCAGCCGTGAAACATGCGACTTGGCGGTGGCCACCGTGATGAAGAGGTCCTCGGCGATCTCGGCGTTCGACCTGCCGCGTCCGACCAGGGTCAGCACTTCCCGTTCCCGCTCGGTGATGCCCTCGACCGGCCCTGGGGAGCGCTCCGGGACAGCCGCGGGCCGCCCGATGAAGTCCGCGATCAGACGGCGCGTCACACCCGGCGCGATCAGCGCGTCACCGGCGGCGACCACGCGGATCGCCGCGAGGATGTCGTCCAGCGCCATGTCCTTGACCACGAAGCCGCTCGCGCCGGCCCTGAGCGCGCCGTAGACATGGTCGTCCTCGTCGAAGGTGGTCAGGACGAGGACGCGTGTGGTTGTCGAACCGGCGGTGATCAGGCGGGTGGCCTCGATCCCGTCCATGCCGGGCATCCGGATGTCCATGACCACGACGTCGGGGCCGGCGTCCCTGACCAGTTGGACGGCCTCAGCGCCAGTGGCGGCCTCGCCGACGACCTCCAGATCGGGGTGATCGGCCATAATGACGCGTAGACCGGACCGAACCAACGGCTGGTCGTCGGCGAGCACCACACGGACGCTCATCGGACCTCCACCGGAACCCCGGCGGACGCGCGCAGCGGCAGCCGGGCCGCCACCCGGAAGCCGCCCTCAGGGCGCGGCCCGATGCTGAGGTGGCCGCCCAGCAGACCGACTCGTTCCCGCATCCCGATGAGGCCGAAGCCGTGGGCCGAGCCGTCCTCGGTGGCGCCGCGCCCGTTGTCGACGACCTCCAGGGACAGCTCCTCGTCTCTGTAGTCGATGGCCACCCGACAGCGCTCGGTGCCCGCGTGTCGGACCACGTTGGTCAGCGCCTCCTGCACGATGCGGTAGGCGGACAGGCCGATGTCGGCCGGCACGGCACGCTGCTCCCCGGTGCAGGACACGTCGACGCGTACCCCTGCGCCCGCGGTCGCTGTCGCCAACCGTTCGATGTCCGCCAGCCCCGGCGTGGGTGCGAGCGGTGACGGCTCCGAGGCGGTCGCGCCTCGGTCGGCCTGACGGAGCGACACCAGCGTGCGCCGCAGTCCCGACAGGGTCTCTCTGCTGGTGGCCTCGATGGCACGCAGGGCCTCGCGCGCCTCGGCCGGCTGGGTCTGGATGACCCGGCTGCCCACACCGGCCTGGATCGCGATGATGCCGATGCTGTGCGCGACCATGTCGTGCAACTCCCGTGCGATCAGCAGCCGTTCGGCGGTCACTGCCTCGGCCACCTCCTGTGCCCGCAGCGCCACCGCGTGCTCGCGACGCTCGCGACCCAGCAGACCGGCCATGCAGGATGCGGCCAACGCCGGGAGGGCGACAACCCCGATGACGGCCAGACTGTCCCCGTGCGCGAAGATGCCGATCACCAGGAGTTGCACCGTGAAAGACACGGCCACAGCAACAGTCGAAGCGCGCCGTGCGCAAGTGGCGACGATGAAGCCCAGAACGAGATCCACCGCTAGATACGACAGGAACTGGCCCTGATATGACGCCGCCCGGCTCTCATGGGCGGAACTCGGAGGGCCCATTACCACAGCCGTGGATCCGAAGAGTGCCATGGCCAGAGCCAGCAGCGGCATCCGTCGCACCACACCGACGAGCAGGCTCACGGCCAGCAGCGCCCCGACACCGTGGACCGTGCCCGATGCCCGCGGTGCGGCCCCCACCAGCAGACCCACCACGAGGAGGTAGGAGGCACCCCCCGCCCAGGCAACGGCCTTGGTCCTCGTCATCGGCGGTGCCCCCTCCCGGGGACAAGGCCGAGGTGCGCGAGGCGCGCAGGGAACGGAATGGTCGTCATGGGGTTCACTCCGCGAGACTAACCGGACCACCAGCAGCGCGGCATCAGCCCGGGGACGTACGCCCACGGTTCAATCCGGCCGCGTGATTGCCGCCCACGGCCCCATGCCCGCACGGGGCTTCTCTCGGCAGTGTGGGGGCCGTGATCGAAGTCAGCGAACTCACCAAGCGCTACGGCAGCAAGACGGCCGTCGACCATCTGTCCTTCACCGTGCGGCCGGGCCAGGTCACCGGATTCCTCGGCCCCAACGGAGCCGGCAAGTCCACCACCCTGCGGATGATCCTCGGCCTGGACGCGCCCACCACCGGCTCCGCCACCCTCAGCGGAGTCCCGTTCCACAGCCACCCACGCGGACTGCGGCACGTCGGTGCCCTCCTCGACGCCGGACAGGTTCACGGTGGACGTACCGCTGCGGTCCACCTGTCCGCTCTGGCCCGCAGCAACGGCATCCCGCGGCGCCGGGTGGGCGAGGTGCTTCATGAGGTGGGGCTGGCCGAGGTGGCAGACCGCCGCATCGGCGGATTCTCCCTCGGTATGAAGCAGCGCCTCGGCATCGCCGCCGCCTTGCTCGGCGACCCGCCCGTGCTCATGTTCGACGAGCCGATCAACGGCATGGACCCAGAGGGCGTCCTGTGGGTGCGCCGGCTCTTCCGGCGCCTGGCCGCCGAGGGGCGCACGGTCTTCCTCTCCAGCCACCTGATGTCGGAGATGGAGAACACCGCCGACCAGCTGGTCGTCATCGGCCGGGGCCGCCTCATCGCCGCCGAGTCGGTACGGGACTTCGCGGCCCGTAGCACCCGTAGCAGCGTTGTGGTGGGGACACCTCAGGCCGCCGAGCTGGCAGCCGTGCTGACCGCGGCCGGCGCCTCGGTCGAGTCGGAGGGCTCGACCGGCGTGGAGAAACTCGCCGTGACCGGGTTCCCGGCCGACCGGATCGGGGCGCTCGCCTTCGAGAACGGTATCCAGCTGAACGAGCTGACCACCCGCACCGCCTCACTGGAGGCGGCCTTCATGGAACTCACCGCCGACAGCACCCAATACCAGACAGGACAGCCCCGATGACCACGCTCGCCTCCGCCCCCGGGACCACCCTCGACACCGCGCCGCCCGCCCGCTTTCGCGACCTGCTCGCCGCCGAGTGGATCAAGACACGGTCCCTGCGGTCCACACCCTGGACGATCGCACTCACCCTCCTGTTCGTCATCGGGTCCACCGCCGTGGCCACGCTGGCGGACAAAGCCGCGCCCTCCGGCCCCGCTGACTTCCGGCCCTACGACGCCTATCCGGCGGCCGGCTACTGGACGCTGGTCCTCGTCGCCAGCAGCATGGGCGCCCTCACCGTCGTGAGCGAATACAGCAGCGGGCTGATCCGCACCACCACCGTGGCCGTCCCGGCCCGCGACTCGATCGTGCTGGCCAAGGCGGCCGTCACCGCCGCGCTGTGGACCACGGTCGGCACAGCCGCCTCCGCCGGTTCCTTCCTGGTCTCCCAGGTCATCCTGGACGGGCACCATGCCGACCTTCCGATCACCCATCCCGGTGTGTTCCGGGCGCTGGTGGCATCCGCGTTGCTGGCTCCGGTCTGCGCCCTGGTCGGTCTGGGTCTCGGTGTTCTGCTGCGGCATGCCGCCGGGACCATGGTCACCAGTGTCTTCACCTTGGTGATGCTGCCCCCCATGTTCTCGGAGACCAGCCGCTGGTCGGCGGACATCAAACACGCGCTGGTGTCGGCCGCCTGGAACCGTCTGATCCGAACCTGGGGGCCGGAGCCCGGATCCTTGGGCTACACCGCCACGGTCCCCGGCTCCTGGATCGTGTACACGCTCTGGCCGCTGATCACGGTCACGCTCGCCGTTCTCGTCGTGAAACGCCGCGACGTGTGAGTGTGCTCCCAGGAGCGCGGTTTCCTGTGGCTCGTGGCAGCCTTGATGACGGTCTCTCACAAACCACCGGATGCGAGAGCTCTGCGAGAGCCCCGGAGCCGGGCAGTCCGCTGCGGACGACGACCTGCGAGATCCTGCTCCAATTGGCCGCCAACTGGCGTGCGGCGGCACTGGAACTCGGCGGGTTCGCCCCACCGCGTCCCACCCTGAGGCTCGTCAGCGAGACGACACCGCCGCCGTAGCTCACCGTACCGAGACCAAGATCAATCGCTTGGCGTCAATCGCTGCATCGATGGTCCCGAAAGCCAGTTCCCCCGCAGGCCGTAGGACACACGGACCACCTCACACCAGTGAGCCTGCAGAAGGAACCTTTCCAGATCGGCAGGGACGAAGGCGGTCAACTCTCTTCCCCAGAGCGTCAGCTGAGGGCCGTGGACCTCGTCGACCGCGACGCAGAACAACCGGTCGTCGATGAAGTAGGCGTACACGGCGGGCTTTGCATGGCCCATGCCGAACTCCACACCGAGGGCCCCGAAAAGGGGCCGCCCAGGAACCGACGCAGCTCGGTCATGCATGCCCGGCAGTACTGCGGCGACGTCAGTGATACGCATGCCGAAACGCAGCGGCCCGACGCCTTCCAGGGGCATCAGCTCCCAGTCCAACGGCGCCAGCACCTTCACGCCACCCTGAAGCTCTGCTGCCGCCATGTCTCCACGTCTCCCCCAACGCCCCCGCCCGCACATGAGAACAAGGCCGATGTCTTTGCAGCCCGCGATCGCAGGCAGTCCGCTCCGGTCGGCCCAGCTGATAAGTGCTGGCTTGCGCCCCGTTTCGGGCCTCAGAATTCTCGACGTGACAGACACAGGACCCGCCGAAGAAGAGACACCGGACGGGCTGCTGGGCTGGTGCCTGGTGGCCAACGTGGCGCGGGAGACCTCGCGCGGCGAGGGCGGCCTCGAGATCCAGCACGGCACGAAGCACTTCCGCGCGGGCACCCTGCTGTGGCTCGCGCCCGCCCGCTGGGACCCCGGCAGCTGCCGTCGGCACGCGGTGGGTCGGCATCGGGGCAACAGCCGCCGGTACGTCAACATGGTCGTATGCGTGGGGGACCTGGAGAACTTCCGGGTCAAGGGTGTCTACAGCGCAGCCCTGGTGCGCAGCCTCAACGGTTACGACCACGACCCAGCCGCCCCACGGACCCTGCAGGACCCATGGACCCGCGAGCGCGCACAGAGCCTGGCGGACAGCTGGAACCGGCACCGGGAACCCCTCTTCATCGAGGGCCGCCCCTACGCCCACCCGCGGATCTCCGTCCCCAACCCCCCGCCTGCTGAGATCCAGCTCGACGGCGAGACCCTCCACCTCGCCCGCTACGGCACCAGAGGAGCCCACTACAGCCGCACACCCCCTCCCGTGGAATGGATCCCCGAGCCGTGATCCGCGCGTTCGAACGACAGGGCGGGCAAGTCTGCGCCGCGGGAGGGGAATTGCGTAGCCCCATCACCTGGGGCCGACAGGGTTGACGGGGTGCCCGCCGGTCAGGTCCGTTACGACAACCTCACCCCGGCGGTGTAGAAGGTGATCTTCCGCAGCCGCTCGCGGGAGGAGAACCCGCGCTGGACGAACTTCCATGAGTACTACGGATTCACCCCGTTCTACTGCGAGCCGGGACTGCGCAGCGCCCACGAGAAGGGCGGTGTCGAGGGCACCTTCACAGCCGTCCACGAAGCGTTCTGGGCCGCGGCCGAGAAGGCCCTCGGTGATACCGAAGGAACGAAAGACCTGGTCAAAGTGCTGTTGCTGCACCGCCACCAGCAACACGCTGACGTGGTGATCGGGATCCGCGCGGCCCTCGCGGCGGGCACCTTCAACGAGGACGTCATCGCGATGGAGGCGCGCAAGGCGGCCCAGCCAGCCGGGCGGGCGCCGACCGTCACCGCCAGCACCCCCGCCCTGGAACCGCTGGATCTCGCTCCGGCCCCGGTCACGCCTCTGACCCGGCGCCATCTCGCCCGTGCTCTGCCAGCCGACCAGCGTCCCCGGCCCCGCCTGGAGCAGTGAGACGAGCTGTTGCAGCTTCGCCGGACGGACTCATCATGACCACCGCCCATCATGCGCTGACCGCACAGGCATCTGACCCGGCGATCGACACCGCCTGTCGGCTGCTGCGTCTGCCCACCATGCGGGCCCGGGCCGCCGACACGATCGCCCGGGCCGAACGCGAGGGCTTGTCCTATGCCGGGTTCCTTGCCGAGCTGCTGATGGCCGAGTGCGAGGACCGGGACCGGCGCCGGGCCGAACGCCGCATCCGGGCGGCCCATTTTCCCCGCGAGAAGTCGCTGCGGGAGTTCGACCACACCGCGCGCAGCTACTCCTACGCCATCGAGCAGGCGCCCTTCCCCGTGACCGGCTACCTCTCCACCCTGAGCGTGCATCCTGTCCCCGGCAGGGCCGCCGCCGCTCGCGTGGAATGGTCGGGTTCGTTCACCCCTGTGGGCGTCAGCGACGCCGATGCCGAGGAGCTCTTCCACGGCATCTACACCGACGGACTCGCCGCGCTCCTGAAGACCACTCAGGGGTGGCGGGGCTGAACCCGTGTGCGACAGCTGGGCGTCCATTTCGCGTGTGCTGCCGGACCACCACCGGCAGTGCTCGCGTGGGTCGTTCGGGTGTCTGCCGCACATCTCCCGCAGGGCGGGCGCCAGTTCAATCTTTGGGGTGCGATCGTGCAGACGTCGTCATTGGGTGAAGGCGCGTTCCAGGCACAGCCGGGTCCGGACGGTGTCCGGGTGGGGGGTGGGTCGGCGTGGAACTGATCGCCACTGTGAGCGGCCTGATCGGCGGCCGTGCGGCCGCCGGCGGCGCCGTGTACGGGCCGATCGCCGAAGCCCCGAATAAATCGTTGGTGCGCGACCCCATGGCACTTGTACGTTGGCATTGCGACCGCGCCTCCGATGCGCTCGGCTGCGGCTACTTCCTTCTGACAACCAAGTGACGCCGCCGCCTCCTTTGATCTCGGCAGGCGCGGGCGTCTCCGCCCCATCGGACCTTTTGGCCGGGGCCGTCCAGTCGTTTGAATCCGGGGGGATTCGCTGCCTCGTTACACCCCACGCGTCTCCAAGATCTGGTCCGAGATGCTCGTGGCCCCGCAGATCTCGGCGGTCGCCCGCTCCCTGCCTCTACCACAGCTCGCTCGCGGGTCCGCCTGGCCGGACTTCCGCACCTACGAGGGCGGTCCGGCCTTCGTCCGGGAGCCCCGCGAGCAGCTCTTTCTCCTCGCGGTCGGCAACTTCGTCTCCCAGCGGACCTTTTACGAGAGCGGTGCGGAGCGGGACGACCGGTACGCCCGTCTCGTCGGTGAACTCGCTCTTCAGGACCCCGTGTGGACGGCCGGCCTGCTGCGCTGGCTTCGCGGCGAGGGCAACATGCGCACGGCGTCCCTGGTGGGCGCCGCCGCATACGTGCGGGCCCGACTTGAGGCCGGGGAGTCCGGGGGCCCGTCCAACCGGTCCGTGATCGACTCGGTGCTCCAGCGCGCCGACGAGCCCGGCGAACTGCTCGCCCACTGGCTCTCGGCGTACGGGCGCAACGTGCCGCAGCCGGTGAAGCGGGGCATCGCCGACGGCGTACGCCGTCTGTACACCTCTCGGTCCCTGCTCAAGTACGACACCGCGTCCAAGGACCTGCGCTTCGGCGACGTCCTCAATCTGGTGCACGCCTCCCCCGACCCGGGCAAGCCCTGGCAGGGTGCGCTCTTCCGGTATGCCCTGGACCGTCGCCACCACCCGGAGCAGGCGGTTCCGCCGGCCTCCGACCACCTGCTGACCTCCCACCGGGCACTGCTGGAGTCGGCTGCGGACGAGCGGCGGGCCTTGGTGACCGGGCCGGGCGGCTCCGAGCGGCTGGCCGCGGCGGGGATGACGTGGGAGGCCCTGGCGGGTTGGCTCCAGGGACCGATGGACGCCGCTGTGTGGGAGGCCATGATTCCCACGATGGGGCCGATGGCACTCCTGCGGAACCTGCGGAACTTCGACGAGGCGGAGGTCTCGGACGAGGTAGCGGCCCAGGTCGCCGCTCGGCTTTCGGATGCCACCGAGGTGGCTCGGTCCCGGCAGTTCCCCTTCCGCTACCTCGCCGCCCATCAGCACGCGCCGTCGCGGCGCTGGGCGGCCGCGCTGGAAAGGGCACTGGGCCACTCGCTGGCCAACGTACCGTCCCTGGCCGGCCGGACCCTGGTCCTGGTGGACCGGTCCGGCTCCATGTTCTTTGACACCGTCTCCGAGCGGTCCAAGCTGACCCGGGCGGACGCGGCGGCCGTGTTCGGCACCGCGCTGGCCATGCGAGCTGAGCAGGCGGATCTGGTGGAGTTCGGCTGGAGCAGCGCGGAGGTGCCGTTCGAGCCGGGCGAGCCGGTGCTCGAGGTGCTGAAACGGTTCCATGATCTCGGAGGCACCCACACCACGAAGGCGGTGCGGACCCATTACCGGAAGCACGACCGGGTCCTGATCGTCACCGACGAGCAGGCCGCCCTCTATGGCCCCGGAGGACCGGCCGAACCGGTCCCGGCCGACATCCCGGTCTACACCTGGAACCTTGCGGGATACCAGCCCGCCCACGGCCCGACCGGCCCCCACCGGCACACCTTCGGCGGTCTCACGGATGCCGCGTTCCGGATGGTCGGCCTCATCGAGGCCGGCCGCGAGGGCGCATGGCCGTGGACCGCCGAGCCGGCCTGATCCGTACAGACACCGCCGAGGTCCTCGGGGGTGTGCGACAGGTGGCCCGCCATGAGGGCGGGATCACCGCCGCTGCTTGCCACGTTGGGCGCCCGAGGCCGGCCGCCCTCCCTTCGGGCCGGTGACACAGGACGGTCACCCGGATGCCGTCGAGTTCCAGGGTGCCCCGGTCACGCGGGAGATCCGCTCCGATCTCACAACGCGCTGCGGGTCCTCTCACCGCGACGGGTTACGGGACGTTCGTGTGGATCTCGGGTTCGTTGCGCGGGCCCGTGAGTCGTGCTTGGCTCGCCCGATGAACTTTCTGCTGACGGCGAGTGGCCTGCGTAACGAGACGCTGCGGGATGCGCTGCGGGACATGCTGGGCAGGCCATTCGGATCGGCGAACGTCGTGTACGTTCCCACGGCATCAGTCGCCGAGCCCGGGGACCACGGGTGGTTCGTCGCGGACTTGAACCGGCTGCACGGCCTCGGCTGGCGGGAGTTCGACGTACTGGAGCTGAACGGCCTGCCCCGGCAGATGGTGCTCGACCGGCTGCTCCACGCCGACGTCATCTATGTCGAGGGCGGCAGCCACTACCATCTCGCGCGCAGCATCACCGGCAATGGCCTGGCGGACGGCTTCCTGGAGGCGCTGGAGAGCCGGGTCTATGTGGGGGTCAGCGCCGGATCAATGATCTTCAGCCGTCATCTCACCGGACACTCCGCCGACGTCATCGGGGACACCGCGGACCTCCATGTGCTCGGCGCGACGACCGTGGAGCCGCCGTTCGGCCTCTTCGACTGGTATCTCAAGCCTCACCTGTACTCACCGGATTTCCCCGAGCGGGACGACGCCTGGGCTGATCGCATCTCTGCGCGGGCGGACTTCCCGATCTACTTCATCGACGACGAGACGGCCGTTCGCGTCAGGGACGGCAAGGTGGATGTCATTTCCGAAGGCCGGTGGCGGTTCCATCCGTGACTCGGTACACGCCGTGGGGAGCCCCGGGGCGCACCGCTGCGGAGGTTTCCTCACCGGTGTTGGATCTTCGCGGCAGACTCACCGGCATGATTTCCGCGAACGGCGGCGGCCAGCCGGACCCGACCACGTCGCACGCGGCGTCGCTGCCTCATCCGAGGCAGTACGAGCCGGATCAAGACGGTAGAGCCGCCTGACGTCAAACGGCAAGCCAAGTGGCGGCGGTAAGGAGTAGTTCCGCGCCGTCTCTCCAGCCTCCGGCGTACGTTCAGACGTCGCCGGACACCGACGCGGTGCGGGCCTCTCTCGCGAACACTCGGGGTCGCGGGGGTGCTGCGCTGAGAGAAGCGGCGATTACCGCTGCTCCAGCTGCTGAGCCACCGTCTCCAGCAGCTCGTCGGCGAGCGCGGGGTCGGCGACGGCCCTGGAGAGGAGGGTGGCGCCGACGAGGGCGCTGAGGGTGATCAGGGCCTCGGCGCGGGCCTCCTCGGAGCCGTCGCCGCCGAATCGGGTGAGATAGCCGCGCACCCGCTTCTCGTACGCCTCCTTGAGGGATTGGTCGCCACGTCCGGCGGCGGCCCCGAGGGTGACCAGGGCGCAGCCGATACCGGGGGAATCGCGGTGCTCCTTGGAGAGGTAGGTGTCGATGAGGCCGGTGCGCCGGTCCTGCTCGCTCTTGCCCGCGAGGTCCTCGATCTCCGCCGAGCCCTCCGTCAGAGCAGCCGTGGCGGCCTGGGCGATCAGGTCACCCTGCCGTCCGCCGGCGAGCTCCTCGACGGACAGGCCGCCTTCTCGGCCACGTTCCGCCTGCCCGAGACGCGCAAGCGGGTTGCCGCGCTGTTCGCGCGCGGGCTGCAGCAGGAAGGCGACCTGGAGAACGACATGGGCGCGCATCTGCCCCATCTCCTCGACGACTGACGGCCTGCCCTCCACCGTTCATCCGGACCGGACCGCTTCCATGACCCCGCACCACACGGGCCGTGCGGACCACGGCACAGCAACAACGGCACCGCAACACTCGAAGGAACTCTCTCGGCCATGTCCCGCTCCCCCGCCGCCGGCCCCGCGCCGCAGCGCGGCACCGCACCCCTGATAGCGGCCCTGGGCCTGGCCGTCATGGTCGTCACCATGGCCCAGACCCAGGTGGTACCGATCCTTTCCCTGCTCAGCAGCCAGCTGGACACCGACGCGACCAGTGTCAGCTGGGTCACCACCGCCACCCTGCTGTCCGCCGCGGTCTTTACACCGCTCCTCGGCCGCGTCGGCTACCTCTACGGCAAGCGCCGTACGCTGATCGCGGTACTCGTGGTGATGGTCCTCGGCTCCCTGCTCACGGCCACCACCACATCGCTGGCCCTGCTGCTCGTCGGCCGGGTGCTGCAGGGCTCGGCCGCGCGATCTTCCCGCTGGCCCTGTCGATCGTGCGGGACCAGGTCCCGCACGAGAAACTGCACGGCGCGATGGCGCTGGTCAGCTCGACCCTGGCATTCGGCTCCGGTCTCTCGCTGGTGGTCACGGGACTGCTCACCCAGGGCCACGATCCCGACTACCACTCCGTCTTCTGGTTCTCCACCGGCGTGTCGGTCCTGGCTCTGCTCGGGGTCGTCCTCCTGGTTCCCGAGGGCGGCCACCGCGTCGGCGGACGCGTGGACGTGCTCGGTTCGCTGACCCTGGCCGTCTTCCTGATCCTCTTGCTGCGCGGCATCTCCCAGGGCCACACCTGGGGCTGGAGCTCGGCACGGGTCATCGGCTGCTTCGCCGGCGCGGCGGTCACGGCCGCCGTGTGGGTCCTGGTGGAACTGAAGGTGTCCGCCCCGCTGGCCGACATGCGGATGTTCACCCACCGGCAGGTCGCCATGACCAATCTCGCCGGCCTGTTCGTGGGATTCGCCGCCTTCGCCCAGTTCCTCGGCATCTCCTACCTGGTGCAGATGCCCGAGCGGCTCACCGGTTACGGCTTCACCGCCTCGGTACTGCGGGCCAGCGTCGAGTACCTGCTTCCCGGCTCTCTCACAGCGCTCGTCGCCTCACCGGTGGGCGGAGTGCTGGTACGACGCGTCGGCGCGCGCTCCACACTGGCCATCGGCGCCGTGGCCGGCTTCGCCTGGCTGGCCTTCTTCCACGGGCAGAGCGCAAGTGTCATCTGCGCCGGCCTGCTCACCGGAACTTCGATCGCCCTCGGCTATGCCGCCATGCCCGCGCTGATCGCGGCGAGCGTACCGCTGCACCAGACCGGCATCGCCAACGGCATCAACTCCATCTCCCGCTCGGTGGGTTCGGCCATCGCCTCCGCCGTGGTCACGTCGCTGCTGGCGTCGAAGACCATCCCGGGCCTGCCCGTCGGCCTCCGGCTTCCGCAGGAGTCCCAGTTCACGCTGAGCTTCGTGATCGCGCTCGGCGCGATGGCGCTGGCTCTGGCCGTGGCCCTCGTGGGGATGACCAAGCACCATCCCCACCTCACCACCGTCGCCTCCGGCGCCGCCGCTTCGGCGAAGGACCCGGAACAGGCGGAACAGGCGACCGCATAGCCCGCTCACCAGACCTCCGGCCCACGCCCCTGCGCGCCTGGTGACGGCGCGGTCCGCGATCACGACCACGACCAGATCGAGCAGAGCAAGCAGTACCTGCGCGACTTCTCCCGTATCGCCGACGAACAGGAGACGACGGAGGGCATAGTCCGGGCCATGCTCGAACTGCACGGCGACCGGGACAACCCGCACACGCTGTGGTTCTCGGCCGTGCAGACCATCGCCAAGCGCGGTTAGCCCGACCGACCTGACAGCCCTCGCCGACCGAGCGGGCGTCGGGCAACGCACCGTCCCCGTGGAACACGCGTTGCCGCCTGGCCGAGGCCGCCGCAGCCTGGTGCCTCGGCCAGGGACAGGACGAGCACACGACCGCACGGAACAAGGGGGTACCCAGCCCGGAACCGGAGACAAGCCGGATCAGTGTCTTCCACCGGAAAGCAGGAGGACCGGGCCGGGGTGGCAACAAAACGTTCTCCCGCAAGTGCGAGCTGGGCCTAGTCTGGGCCGGCAAGCCGCGTACCGATCTTGTGGAGAGTGAGACCGCGCCTATGGGCATTTCCCTGCGCGAGCTTCGGGACAGCGACCTGCCGATCTTCTGGCAGCATCTGACGGATGCCAAGTTGCAGCAGATGGCAGCCGTGACCAGGAAGTATCACTACGACCGTGGCCACTTCGACCAGCACTGGACGAAGGTGCGCCCGGACCCGTCAGTGATCTTGCGAACCATTGTCGCTGATGGTGTTGTGAAAGGGCACGCCGCCGTCTTCGGTTCGCCGTCGGAGCGTGAGGTCACGTACGTCGTCGGGCGAGCGCATTGGGGCCGGGGCATCGCCACCGCAGCCCTTGCCGAACTGGTCAAGCTGGAGCCCTCGCGGCCGCTGCACGCCGACGCCGCCGCCGACAATGCCGGCTCCATCCGCGTGCTGGAGAAGTGCGGCTTCGTCGTCGTGGGGAAGAGCAGGTGTTTCGCCCGGGCCCGCGACGCGGAGATCGACCTGGTGCACTTGACGCTGAGCTGAGCACGCCGCAGCCGTCAGATCACCGGGCCCGTGCGACGTCGAGCCGGCGGGCGGTGCGGAGCATGGGCTGGTGAATGCCGGTGCCCTGCGGAACCATTTCGACGAGCTCCTCGGCTGCCCGCTGGATGTGATTTCAGCCGGCCCAAGGGCCTGGGAGCTGTTCACGGATGGTCTCCAGATCGCAAGCCGTGCGCCCGCGCGCATGGATCCAGGACTGGTCCTGAAGGCCATCCCGCCGAATCACCCGGCCGGGGGCCGCATACCAGCGCATCGGTGAGTCGTCCTCGCTCGCCCACATCGGATGGTCGGGCAGGGCGACCCGGGCATACCGGGCGTGGAGATCCGGCATCAGCGCGTCGGGCAGCTCGCAGGCGTCATAGAGGTCGCCCGCCGCGAAGAGCGACTCGCTCAGCACCAACTCGGCCCATGCCAGGGACATCCGGTCGAGAAAGGGAACCCAGCCCTGATGCGATTCCACCACCACCGGTGGATCGTCCTGCTCGATCTGGGTCAGCGGGATGCCCCAGAAGGCGCAGTCCTGGTTCTCTCGACGGAAGACCAGGACGCCGCCCAAGGCGTCATCGACATAAAGGCCGGATGGATTGACCAGAGGGTCCTGCTGCCGGGTCAGGTCGTCCCGGCGGCCGAGGAGCGCATATCCCTCGCTCAATGCGGCCGGGAGCTCAAAGCCCAGGTCGGCCTCCACTGCCGCCAACTCGTCAGCGGTGCAGCCATCCTCCGGTTCCACCGGACGACCCACCCATGCGTCGGCGAACCAGCGCACGAACTCCCAGGCGTGGGAACGAGTACGCACTCCGCCTCGCAGAGTCACCGCCACATCAGGACCAGCCAGCACGCCGAGGACGTTACCTCCTTCCTCAACCGTGCAGCCGGCACTCGCGATGATTCAGCAGCAGTAACACAGGCGCCATCCGGTGAGCGGGCCGCATGCTCCGGTTGTTCGGCCCGCGAACGCGTACAACCGCACTCGGTACGTAGTTGCGCCCGCGGGGCGAGACTACGAGGTTCTCGTGATGCGCCGTCTGCCGCGCGCCCGGAAGATGGGGCACTGTGTGCACGTCATCCGACGCGACTCCGGCGAGGCCCGCTGACGGTTGTGATCGAACTGCCTTCCCACACTGTGCGGAGGCCCTGCGCCACGACAGTGACGGCAGCCGCGCGGGCCTCACGCTGCATCTCTAGGGAGGCACCCTCATGACCGCAGGCACGCCCAGCACTCTGGCGTACGAGACCTTTGTGTCGGACCGCGTCGCCGCGCTCGAACCGCGTGCCGTCGTGGCGGGCCACAAGAACAAGGAACTCGCGGACGATCCCGCCATTCTCGACCAGACCCGGCAGTACCTCGTGGACGCCATCCGGCTGCTCGGCGACAAACCGACGGCCCGCGAGTTCTACGACCGGATGGCGGCGCTCTACCCGGACCGGCTCAACCGGGGTCCACTGTGGTACGGGGCGGTCGGGCTGCTCGGGGGGTGAACGGGGCAGGTGCACCCCTGAGACGGACGCAAGTTCTGCCCCAGCCCTCGCAGCGGCCGGGGCCGTCGGCTCGATAGCCGAGAGCGAGAGGATCACCCATGAGGATCGCAATCCTGGACGACTATCAGAGCGTGGCGCTGGGCCTGGCCGACTGGGATTCGCTCCACGCCGAGGTGCATGTCTTCACCGAGGCCTTCGACGACGAGAAGGCGGTGGTGGCGGCACTGGCCGAGTACGACGTGGTGGTGGCCATGCGGGAGCGGACTCCCTTTACGTCCTCGACCCTGAGTGAGCTGCCACGTCTGAGGTTGCTCGTCACCACCGGTCCCGTGAACGCGGCGATCGACCTGGACGCGGCGCGCCGTCTGGGCGTCACCGTCTGCGGTACGGGGTATTTCTCGTATCCGACGGTCGAACTCACCTGGGGGCTCATCCTCTCCGCGGCACGTCTGATCCCGCAGCAGGTGGAATCCGTGCGCCGAGGCGGCTGGCAGGAGGGCCTGGGAACGAGCCTGAGAGGGGCCACTCTCGGAATCCTGGGGCTCGGCCGACTGGGGACCTCGGTCGCGGAGATCGGGCGTGCTTTCGGCATGCGGGCCATTGCCTGGAGCCAGAACCTGACGCCTGCGGACGCGGAGGCGAAGAGAGCGGCTTATGTTTCGCGAGACGAGTTGTTCACACACTCCGACGTGCTGAGCATTCATGTCGTACTCAGCCGGCGCACCCGGGGCCTGGTGGGCGAGCACGAATTGGGCCTCATGAAGCCGACGGCGATTCTGGTGAACACCTCACGCGGGCCCGTCGTGGACGAGACGGCGCTGATCAAGGCGTTGGCCGAGAAGAGGATCGCCTCGGCGGCGCTGGACGTCTTCGATCGAGAACCCCTGCCTTCCGACCACCCTCTGCGTTCCCTGCCCAACGCCGTGGTCACCCCGCACATCGGTTACGTGAGCCGGGATCTGTACGAGGTCTTCTACCGCGATGCAGTCGAGGACATCGCCGCATGGAGTGCCGGAACACCCCTTCGGGTTCTCTTCTGATGGTGTCACCTACCGTGAAGGCACCAACTCGTGGATCCGCCTGTTGGAGTTGGCCCACGGTAGCGCCCACGACAACACGGGTTCCGAGATCTGGTCCACCCAGCAGGACATCGGCGTCGTCGCCCGAGCGGTGATTCGCACTTCCCTCGCACCGAGCTCGAAGCCCTCAGGAGTGCGTGGCGCGAACGTCGAGGGGACTGGCCGACCTCCTCAGCACCATCGAACCCGTGAGGTTACGGCAGCACCTGGCACGGGTTCGCCGGAACATGTGCGCTTTCCTGAAGCTTTCATTCGAGACGAGCCGAGCGCGGAAGCAGGACGCGCCGGCACCTTCCGCGAGGACGGCCACGGCGAGGACAACGCCTCGCGCACCAACCGTCGGCGCACCCCGTACCTGCGCGCCAAAGCCCGGACCGACAACCCTACCCACCAGGAATCCGGCGGATCGCCGTCCGAGCAACCCGGTCAGAACCACGTCTCCCACTGCAAGGGCTGGACCCGCGTTCAGCACGTCTTCGCGCGGATGAAGGCATGGAAGTTGCTGCTCGGCATTGCCCGGATGCACCCCCTCGCCCTCATGAGGTGACTCCCTCCCCATGCGGGACCAGAGAGGTCCGAGGGAGGCGGCTCCCCACCTCCCCGGCTCGGAGAGCGTTCAGTCGATACAGAACTCGTTGCCCTCGATGTCCAGCATCGGGATGCACGACTCGTTTTCCCCATCGGCGTACAGCGTTTGCACATGGGTCGCGCCGAGCGCGACCAGTCGTGCGCACTCGGCTTCGAGCGTGGCGAGGCGCTCGTCCCCCACCAGCCCGGTGCCGACCCGGACGTCGAGATGGACCCGATTCTTGACGATCTTTCCTTCGGGGACGCGCTGGAAGTACAGGCGCGGGCCCACACCCGAGGGATCACTGCAGGCGAACCATGATCCCTGCTTCTCAGGGGGCAGGGTGCGATTGAAATCGTCCCAGGTGGTGAACCCCTCCGGTGGCGGCGGGGTGACGTACCCCAACACTTCGCACCAGAAGCGAGCGACGCGCTCAGGTTCTGCGCAGTCAAAGGTGACTTGGAACTTCTTGATCGCTGACATCGGCGCACCGTACCGCGTACGAGGGGGACCCCGCCGCTCATTTCCCCAAGCGGATCCACCCGACGTGTCCCCTGGCCACAGCCGCTCAGCCACCCGCTGTCGGCCCGCAGGTTTTCTCCAGGAGCGTGAACGACTTGGGTGCACCGCCCGGCTGCGGCTTACCGGCGTTCTGGCCGACGACCCGGTAACCGGCGTTCAGGTAGTAGGCGTTCAGGCGCGCGTTGCCAGTCAGGCAGTCCAGACGCACGAACGCCCGCCCCGCCGCAGCAACGCGGCGCTCCGCAGCACGCAGCAGAAAACGCCCCGTCCCTGGCTTGGCGCTGCTCCGGTCCACCATCAGCCGATGCACATAGCCGGCCACCGGCGGCTGCGGTCCCCAGGCGTCCTCGTCCTCCCACCACAGTTCCCAGGCTCCGGTCACACGGCCGTCGGCCTCCGCGAGCCAGACCTCACCATGCGCCATGGTCTTACGGAAGTGCTCCTCGTCCAGCTGACCGGGCTGCCACTGGCCGGTGATTCCCTGGGCGAGCATCCAGCGGGCAGCGTCGTCGCGCAGACGAACGAGAGTGGCGAGGTCGGCGGCGCCGGCAAGGCGGAAGTACAGATCGTTCACGGCGCGATCCTCGCACGGACCCGTACGCGCGCTCGGCGCCGTCCCTCCCGGTCCAGCGCCGGCGTTGTCAGTTGGCACACCCGCGTCGCGGACGATGAGGCCGTCCCAGCACCACCAGTAGTCACCTTCTGGTCGCCTGCCTGCCGCCGGCGGTCCATGATTCGGTGCACCTCATCGAGAGTGACCACGGTTCCGGACCAGCGATCGCCGTCATCGCGGATGACCCACATGTCCACATCGCAGACCTCGTCGAGGTCCTCTCCCCCACCGGGCACGAAGCAGATCTCGTATCCGTCACGCCCGACTCGGTAAATGGGGCCGTCCCACATGTTCGCTCCGTAGCCCTCTGTCGCACGCCGCCTTCATGAACCAAGCCAGACGGCCGACCAGTACACCATGCTCCGCCTGAAGGGCGTAGCAGACATGGCAGGTTGAAGAACAAGTCGAGTGCCTGTTCCTGAGGCCGACATGACATGACGGTGGTGGTGACGCATTGACGAACGGCTCGTTGGATCTTCGAGGTTGGGAGGGCGATCGGGTCCGGCCAGGAACCGAACTGGTGCAGTGCACGTCTCCCGCACCATGATCTCTGACGAACGCCAAGGGCATGCGAGCTCCACCGGACAGACCTCGCTGCCCGCGGAGACCGTGGATCCGCCGAAAGTCAACGACTACAACAGCTTCGCCGAGGCATACACGGCCGAAAACGAAACCAACCTCATCAATGCCTACTACGAGCGGCCCGCGATGCTGGCCCTCGCCGGAGAGGTGGCCGGTCGGCGGATCCTCGACGCCGGCTGCGGTTCCGGACCCCTGTTCGCGGCGCTGCGCGACCGTGGCGCCGACGTGAGCGGCTTCGACGCGAGTGCGGGGATGCTGGAGCTGGCCCGGCGGCGGCTCGGCGACGGTGCGGACCTGCAGGTGGCCGACCTGGGCAGCCCGCTTCCTTACTCTGATGACACATTCGACGATGTCGTCGCGTCCCTGGTGCTGCACTACCTGGAGGACTGGGGACCGGCGCTGGCCGAGCTGCGCCGCATAATCAGGCCCGGCGGTCGGCTGATCGCGTCTGTCGACCATCCCTTCGCCATCAACCTCATGCACCGCCAGGCCGGCCGCGAGGACGAGTACAAGTATTTCGACACCACCAACTGGACCGAAGAGTGGACCATGGGTGGCCAGACCGCCCTGATGAGTATCTGGCACAGGCCGCTGCACGCAATGATCGAGGCCTTCACCGGGGCCGGTTTCCGGATCAGGGTCATCAGCGAGCCAGAGCCTGATCCAGCCGCCCGCGAGTTGTTCCCCGAAGTCATCGCGGCCAAGCCGCGCTTCCTGTGCTTCCTGTTTTTCGTCCTGCAGGCCGACTAGGGTCTGTGTGACGTCGTGATCAAGCAGCTACTGACAGGAGATCTCCGAACCAGATCATCGAGGCGCGGAGTTCGAGGCGGCGAGGTGAACCCTGCTGGTCAGCCCGTCGCGGGACCTTCCGAGCAGGGCTTCCTTCAGGCGGAGCCTGCGTCGGCGGCGGACACGCCGGCGTTCGGTCCGCCCGGGCTCGCTTTCGCCGTCCTGCCGGTTCTGTTCCGCCTTGGCACCCCTTTTTGCCGGGCCTGTTCCTGCTCGGTGATGGCCTCCCCAAGAGCCTTCATGATGCACTTGCCGACGATCATTCCGGCGGCGTCGTAATGCGCACGGACAGTCGTGGAGTCCACGCTGACCAGGGACAAGTCTGTCTTGCCCTGGCGGTCGGCGTCGGTGATCAGGCCCTCTAGTAGGACTCCGTTAAGTTGCTCTGGCTCTCGGGTTCTGGCTGGTGGGGGTTGTTCTGGGCAGGGGTTGGTGGCAGGTGGTGCAGGTGCCGGT
>NZ_JBIWOA010000067.1:0-32503 GCF_044767525.1 Streptomyces sp. NPDC101234
AACGAACTGAACGTCCGAACCCTCCCTCGGCGACACCGACACCATGCCTGATCAGCGGAAACTCAACGATCACATCCGGAAAGACAACGGCTTCTTAATGAGGGTCTGAGCTTGGCTCCGTCGGGGAGCTTGGGGTTGTCAAGGTCAACTGCCCAGGGTTCGCCAGGACTTCGGCCGGGGTCAGCTCGCGCTGGTCGAGGTAGCTCTGGAAGGCAGTCGGTCGGCGGCGCGTGGGTGC
Source organism: Streptomyces sp. NPDC101234 (assembly GCF_044767525.1). NCBI lineage: Bacteria > Bacillati > Actinomycetota > Actinomycetes > Kitasatosporales > Streptomycetaceae > Streptomyces > Streptomyces sp. NPDC101234. Next base: position 239 of record NZ_JBIWOA010000067.1, read on the forward strand.
TTCCTCGGCCGGTGGCAGTCCGCCGAGGCGCTCGATGTTGACGGCGATGGCCGTCAGGACGTGCTGGATGTGGCGCCGGCCGCGCTCCGGCCGGGGCGGCCCGCGGGAGTTCGGGGGTGAGATGGGCGAGCAGGACGGGTCTGGCCCTGGCCACCGCCTCGACGCCGCCCACCTCGATCCCACCGTCTCGGGCCGCGGCGGGCATCGGGCCCGCCGCCGGCGGAGCGGCCGCGGGGTCGCAGTGGCGCACGACATCGGCCAGGGGGACCTTGTCGACGAGGATCCCGGCGTCGTAGGCGGTCCGCCACAGCAAGAGACCAAGGGTGTGCGGGCCGCTTCCCCACGGCCACTTCACGCGTGCGCCCGGATCAGCGGCGTGCCGCCGGGACGCCGACGTGCCGAAGAGGAGATCCTGCTCCTGGTGCCAGGCGGTCATCAGGCCCTCCTGACGACGCGCCCGCTCCCAGGCGCCGCACCCGTACAAGGCCCGGTGCCGCGACTCCCACCCGTCCGGCTCCAGCTCCACGTCAGCGTCCACACGACGAACCGTACCCGTGCGTCGGGACGGTGCCGCACACACCGTCCCGGCGTCCGGCAGGGGCGGCGAGGTGGACGCGCCGGACACATTCATCGATTCCCTTTCTCAATGCCATGACCAACAACTGTTGGACCTCTGAATCTTCGATTCCTAGGCTCGGCCGAGCAGGCCTTCCGTACGGGAAGACCTCGACCACCTGTCTTCCACACCCCGGAGGAGACGTCCGATGAAGCAACGCACGATCGGCGGACGGACGGTTTCGGCGATCGGGCTCGGCGGCATGCCGATGTCCATCGAGGGCCGCCCCGAAGCCCGCAGGTCGATCGCGACGATCCACGCCGCGCTGGACGCCGGTGTCACGTTCGTCGACACGGCGGACGCGTACCACCGCGACGCCGCGGAGGTCGGACACAACGAGGAGCTCATCGCCGGGGCCCTGCGCACGTACGGCCGGGGAGCGGACGACGTGCTGGTCGCGACGAAGGGGGGTCACCTGCGGCCCGGCGACGGCAGCTGGACCGTGAACGGCGATCCGGCCCATCTCAAGCGGGCCGCCAAGGAGTCGGCCAAGCGCCTCGGCGTCGAGGCGATCGGCCTCTACCAGTTCCACCGCCCCGACCCACGCGTCCCGTACGCCGATTCGATCGGCGCGATCCGCGACCTGCTCGACGAGGGCGTGATCCGCATGGCGGGCATCTCGAACGCGACCGTGGACCAGATCGACGAGGCGAACCAGATCCTGGGCGGTCGCCTCGACTCGGTCCAGAACCAGTTCTCGCCCAGGTTCCGCTCCAGTCTGCGCGAGCTGGAGCACTGCGCCGAACTCGGGATCGCGTTCCTGCCCTGGAGCCCACTGGGCGGCATCGCGAACGCGCCCGAACTCTCGGCGCAGCAGGCCGCCTTCCGCGAGGTCGCGGACGAGGTGGGCGTCAGCGTCTACCGGGTGACCCTGGCATGGCAGCTCGCCCTGGCGCCTGTGGTGGTCCCGATCCCCGGGGCCTCCCGTCCCGAAAGCATCCGTGACTCGGCGGCCGCCACCGACGTCGAGCTCACCGCGGAGCAGATTTCCCGCCTGTCGGCGGCCTGAGGTGCCCGGCACCGCACCGCCCAACCACTGATGGACAAGGACCCGATCGTGAAGACGTTCAAACTGCCCGGCACCGACATGGTCGTCCCGAACATCGTTCTCGGCCTGATGCGCATCCAGGACAAGAGCGACGCCGAAGTCCGCGAACTCCTCGCCACCGCGATGGACGCCGGCATCACGTTCCTCGACCACGCCGACGTGTACGGCAGCGAACTGCACGGCTGCGAGCGCCGTTTCGCCGAGGCGATGCGGCTGAGCCCCTCGCAGCGTGAAAAGCTGATCATCCAGTCGAAGGCGGGCATCGTCCGCGAAGGCCCGTACTTCGACTTCTCCTACGAGCACCTCGTCGAGTCGGTGGACGGTTCACTCAAGGCTCTTGGCACCGACTACCTCGACATCCTGCTGCTGCACCGTCCCGACGCCCTGGTCGAACCCGAAGAGGTCGCGCGTGCCTTCGACGACCTGGCCGCGGCGGGCAAGGTGCGGGCCTTCGGTGTCTCGAACCACACCCCCCGCCAGATCGACCTGCTGCGCCGCCATGTCAGTCAGCCGCTGGTGGCGAACCAGCTCCAGCTGTCGATCACGCACGCCCCGCTCGTCGCGCAGGGCGTCGCGGCCAACATGCAGGGCCTAGACCAGTCGGTCAGCCGTGACGACGGTCTCCTTGACTACTGCCGACTGCACGACATCACCGTGCAGGCCTGGTCGCCGTTCCAGGCCGGCTTCTTCGACGGGCCCTTCCTCGGCTCCGAGCGCCACCCCGAACTCAACGCCGTCATCGACCGCCTGGCGGCGAAGTACGGCGTGCCGTCCCTTGCCATCGCGACGGCCTGGATCACCCGCCACCCGGCCCGGATGCAGGTGGTCATCGGCACGACCACCCCGCAGCGCGTCGCGGACGCCGCCCTCGGATCGGACGTCCCCCTGACCCGTGCGGAGTGGTACGAGCTGTTCCGCGCCGCCCAGTACATCGTTCCCTGACCGTCGCCCCACCCGGACAGCGGCGAGCCGTACGCTCGCCGCTGTCCGGCGGGTCCGCGGCCGCTCCGAGCCGCCCGCGGACCCTGACGGCCGACCGGTGGACCCGGTCAGTGGGAAAACTGCTGGATCTGGCTGCCGTCGCCCGCGTAGGTCCAGCCCGTGCGGGTTGCCGGGTCGAGCTGGACGGCGCGTTCGTGATGCAAGTCGAGCCGTCCGTTGTAGGCCCCGAACTGTGGGTACTCCACGCCGCTGACCGTTTCCACCGTCCTGCCGGTCTTCAGGTCGACGACGGCGATGCCGGTGGCGTTGTTGTCGGCGAAGCCGTACTGCTGGAAGCCTCCCGTGGGTTGCAGGTCCGGGTAGCGGAAGCCGAGGAGCGCCAGGTGGTGCCGGCCGTCGACCGCGAGGGCGACGGGTGCCTGTGCCGTCCCCACGCCGACCGGTCACCGCCGCCCAGCTGCGCCAGATACCCGGTGCCGGGGAAGTTGACGCTGAAGGAGTGGTACCAGATCTCGTAGAAGTGCCTCTCTTCATCGGAGGCGAGGGTTCCGGCGCACGAGATTCCGCCCGGGCCCTGGGCAACCGTTGCCGTGTCCAGGTCGCCCTCCGCCACCGTGCCGGAGCCAGTCGCGGACAGGCAGTTGACGGTGAACCCGATCTTCTGCGCGGTGAAGACACCGGTCGTCCGGTCCAGCTCCAGCAGCCCGTAAGGGGCGCCGCCCACCGCGGCGGAGTCGAGCTGGAGAGGTGTGCCCAGGGTGCCGGTCGCCGTGTCCACGGGCAGGACGAAGCCCGCCCGGTCCCCGACGCGGACGCCAGTACGGCGGCCCGATGGCGTTCGTCGTCCACGCGTCCGCCGGTCACGACGTACTGGTCGTCGACGCGGGCGGGACGTCCGACGGCGTCACCGGTGCTCGTGTCGTAGGTCTCCAGCCACTGCTCGCCGGTGGTGGTCTGCTTGTGCAGCACGAGTACGTGGTGGGAGGAGTCGACGCCGAACACCTCGTAGACCGAGCCGTAGGCGGGGTCGCCGGTGAGCTTGCGCCCATAGGTTCCGTCGGCGGCGTCGTAGTCGTAGACCGAGCCCTCTCCGGTGGGGCTCTCGACCGACGCGACCGAGGTTCCTCCGGGGACGATCGCGAAGTCGGTCAGGTTGGTGCCGTCCGAGGCCGGTCCGTCGTCGTAGGCCAGCAAGGATGTCGGCGACGCCTGCCCGAGGATCCGGCCGTTCCTGTCGAGGGCGAAGGCCCGTACGTCGTAGGCGATGGACGAGGGCAGCCCGAGCGCCTGGGCGTCGAATTTCGCCGTGCCCCGCGTGCCCTTCAGCGAGCGGTGCAGCGTGGCCGGGCTGTCCGCTCCGTCGTGGTCGCGGGCGGTGCCGTTCTGGTTGCTGACCAGGTTGTAGGAGCCGTACATGTTCGGGCCGGGGGCGGAGAACTCCAGGAGCGTGCCGGTCGCGCCCTTGACCCGCGACACGTCGTAGCTCACGGAGAACCGGGGCGCGGCCCGGGTGATCTCCAGCAGATGTCCGGACCCGGCGGACGGTCCGGCGGACGGCCCCCCGGACGGCTCGGCGCCCAGCGCCGGTGCGTCGGGGCGCTGTGCGATGCTTCCGCCGTCGACCCGGACCGAGCCGAACTCCCCGTACAGCGGCACGCCCTTGGCGCCGCCGGTGGGATTCTGGACGACGCCGATCCCGTAGATGCCGCCGCCCGCCGTGAAGGCGCCGGCCGGGACGGTGACCGTCCCGCTCGGCGCGGTCAGCGGGACGCGGTAGGAGGCGGAGAAAATGGGAGCCGCGGCCGGGCTGAAGTGGCCGACCCCCGACACGACCAGCTCGGGCGAGCCGACGTTGCGCACTCCGGTGAGGTCGTAACGCACCCGCACCGAGTGCCCCGCCCCGACCACGGGCTGGGCCACCGGGGCGAGTGCCTCGTCGTATCCCCCGTCGGTGAGGCCGAAGGTCAGCTCGTGGCGCGCGGCGGCGAGCACCTGGCGGCCACGGCGCACCTAGAAGGTGAGGGAGAGCCGGCGGTCGGTCGTGGCGGCGACGGGCAGACCTGCCGCGGTGAGCATCTGTGTGGGTGTCAGCCGCACCGCGGGAGTGGCGGAGGTGAACTCCCGCTTCCCGATGCGCAGCACGTACTCGATGCCCTTGTCTCCCGTCAGGCCGGTCACGTCGGCACCGATCGTCACCGGTCCCACCAGGCCCTCCCCGGTGGCACCGGAGCCCGTGCCCGGTCCGGCCAGGTCGATGCGGCCCGGATCGGTGGATTCCAGGTAGCTGCCGCCGAGGCCGCCGATGGTCTGTCGATGCGCCACGGACAGCCGCACGATCCTGGCCGCTCCGGTACCGGCGGGTCCGCCGTGTGCCTCGGCCAGTACGGCCTGGACGGCCGCCGTGACGTCGAGCTGCGGGCCCACGTGCAGCGGCCGGTCGATCTGCGGCGGCGTGGGCACGGCGCGACCGGTCCGTTCCAGCAGTGAGCGCACGTCGTCGGGTGACGGGTGCCGGCCGGTCAGCCGCGAGGTCTGCAGTACGACCGCGGCGGCCGCCGCGATCTGCCGCCTGAACGCCGAAGGACCCGCTATCTCCGCCACCGTACGCGCGGTCCGCTATGTACGCGGCCCTGGCGCATGCGCCGCCAGGACTGCGGACGTCACTTTGGCGGCTGCGCCAGCCATCCAGACAAGTGGCAGCCAGGTCTGGATCGACGCGATGGTCAGGTGCAGCCGGTAGACGGCCAACATGACCAGTGCCAGTGGCATGGTGGTACCCAGGACGCTGATGCGGGCGTACCCGAACCGGATCAGCAGCGGGAACTGGATCGCGATGTTGACGGCGAACAGCGCCCAGGCCAGCGTCAGCATCGTCACCAGGGTGCGACCGTCGAACTGTGCGCCCTCGGCCCGCGCGAGGAGAACGGCCAGCGCTGTACCTGCGGTGACGGTGGCGACAAAGCTTGCCAGCGCCCAGGCGTAGTGCCCGAGCAGCACCGTGCGGCGAGGCAGGGGCAGGACGGCGTACAGCGTCTCCAGGCCCGCCTTGTCGGCGGCCACGAACGGGTGCACGGCGATCAAGGGCGCGAGCAGTACCGCGAGCGCCGGTACAACATGATCAGGGTTGCGGGCGAGCACCAGGACCATCAGGCCGAACACCATCAGGCCCTGGGTCCGGTACGGCGCGACGGTACGCAGGTGCAGCACGGCCATACGGGCGACGGCGCTCATGCGATCGCCCCGCGCTGGCCGTTCCGCGTTGCTGCGGGCTTCATCGGCCGCGATCCGATGTGAACGGCGATCTCCTCCAGGGTGGGTGCCTCGACGAGGACGTCCCCGCCGAGAAGGTCGGCTTCCTCGGCGCGGATGAGAGCTTCCGCCCCGGCCGACGTCCGTCTGACGCCGATCAGCTCGACGCCGACGAGGCCGCTCAGGTCCTCCGGGCCGCCCCGCACCACCCGGTAGGCCTCCAGGATTTCGTCCTTGGGGCCGGTCCGGACGACGCGACCGCCGTGAATGAGCGTCACGTAGTCGCCGATGCGGTCCAGATCGGAGGTGATGTGCGTGGTGTCCTGCCACAGGCGTGGGGACACGGCTACGCCGCGGAGGCGTGCACGACGGCACTCGACTGGTGCACCGGAGCGCTGCCCGGCGAGCCGGTGGTGCTCACCACCCAGACCGCCAACGAACGCTCGATGCGCCTCGCGGCGAAGCTGGGGTTCACCAAGGTGCAACGGTACGAGGATTGGGGCGCCGAGCAGTGGTTCGGCATGTGGTCCCCGGTCGCGCTGTCCGACTGAGGTGGTGCTCGGCACTGTCCGCACTCATCACGATGAAGCCGGGCGAGCGTGAGGAGATCAGTCGAGGTTCAAAGATGGGGTGGGACGGCGTGCCGCCCGTGAGGGCGGCGCCCCGTCGAGATGGAGCCCACAGGTGTCAGCCGGCCTTGGCGGGTTCTTCTGCCCGGGCCCGGGTGGAGGCGAGCCGGTAGGAGTCGGTGCCGGTCTCGATGATCGTGCCGTTGAAGGTCAGGCGGTCGACGATGGCCGCGCAGAGCCGGGGGTCGGTGAAGGTCCTCGTCCAACGTGCGCCGTGAGGCACTTCGTTGTATCCCCGACGCAGTCGGGAGGAACTTGGAGGAAGGTTCTTGGGTCGCCGGGCTTAGAATTAGACCGTGTCCTACGTGCTGAGGCGGACGAGCCGTTTGTAGCAGCAGAGTGCTGCAGCAAGTCCGAGGAATGCCAGGTAGTTGCCGGGATGGCGCTCGTAGCGGGGGCTGAGTCTGCGGTAGCCGGACAGCAACGACATCGTGCGCTCGATTACCCACCTCCGACGCTCTAAGCGTCCGCTGGACTCAATGCCCTTGCGGGCGATACGCACTCCGATCCGCTCGCAGCGCAGCCATTTCCGCAGATCGGGCCGGTCGTACGCCTTGTAGGCGTGCAGGCGCTGGGGCTTGAAGTGGCGGCCGCGGTGGGGGGTCGTGTCTCGTTTGGTGACCCTCGACCATAGGCTTGAGCCCTTCGCTGTCGTGGACGTTGCCGGCCGAGATGCCGACGAGAAGTGGCAGTCCGTTCGCGTCCGACAGGATGGGCATCTTGGAACCCGGCTTGCCCCGGCGGATTCAAGAGGTCGTTGCAACACTGCTGATCAGCTTGCTGTCAGGAGCTTGGCGAGACGCTCGGCGGGGGTGTCTCAGTTGAGCGTTTTGCGTGGGCGGTCGTTGAGCTCGGCGGCCACGGCTGCCAGCTGTTCAGGGCTGTGGGCGGTGAGGTCGGTGCCCTTCGGAAGTACTGCCGCAGCAGGCCGTTGGTGTTCTCATTCGGGCCGCGCTGCCATGGGCTTGCCGGGTCGCAGAAGTCGACCGGCATGTCGGTGGCCGTGGTGAACGAGCCGTGACCTGCGATTTCTATGCCTTGGTCCCAGGTCAGGGAGCGTTTGGGCTGGGTCGGCGGTGCGTGGATGGTGCGGGCCAGCACCTGGTGGAAGTGTTCTGCCCGGTGTGCGCCGTCGGGCAGGTGGAGGAGCATCAGATAGCGGGGCGAGCGTTCCATCAGTGCGCGATGGCGGACCAGCCGTCTACGACCGCCCAAAGCCCTGGTCCGGTTCTCGTAGGACACGGTCTTAACACCACTCACCTGGGTTCCGTTGGGGCTCGATTGGTCCCAGGGCATGCCGTTGCGGGAAGTGGGGCGCGTCCGAAGCAGTCGATGTTCGCGGGGCACACCTGGCTGGCAGCCGACAGTGGGGCAGGCCGGCGGGAATGGCTCCAGAGCCCGCGGTACGCGACCGCAGCGATGCGTCAGGCGCTGTCGAAAGTTTCGAAGGTGCCGACGACTCAGTGCCGGCCGGCGGTCGGGGGCTGGGCTGTGCTGCTGCGCTCGACCAGGCTGGTGGCCAGGTCGACGCGCAGCGCGGACGGTGGGTTGCCGCGGGCGAGGTCGATCACCATGCGTGCGGCGACCTCGGCCATCGCGGTCAGCGGCTGGCGGACGGTGGTCAGGGGTGGGCCGACCCAGCGGGCGATGGGCAGGTCGTCGAAGCCGACGACGCTGAGATCCTCCGGGATGCGCAGGCCCAACTCCCGTGCGGCCTCATAGACGCCGAGGGCCTGCAGGTCGTTGCCGGTGAAGATCGCGGTGGGCCGGTCCTTGAGGCGCAGCAGCTCCAGGCCCGCCCAGTAGCCGGTTTCGTGGTAGAAGTTGCCCTCGCGGATCAGTGCGGGATCGAAGGCGACGCCGCCCGTCTCCAGCGCGGCCCGATAGCCGTCGATCCGGGCGCGGCTGCACATCATCCGCCGTGGTCCGGCGATCATGCCGATGCGCCGGTGGCCCAGGTCGAGCAGGTGGCGGGTTGCGGCGAGGCCGCCGTTCCAGTTGGTCGTACCGACCGCCGGCACGTCCTGACCGGGGTCCCCGGCCGGGTCCATCACCACGAACGGGATATCACGACTGGTCAGCTGCGCCTGCTGTGCCTCGTCGAGCCCCGACAGCACCAGGACCACGCCGGTGGGGCGGCGGGCGAGCACCCCGTCCATCCAGGACTGCCCGAGACTGAGCCGGCCCGAGGATTCCGACAGGACGACGCTCATCCCCTCTTCGCGGACGACGTTCTCGACCCCGCGGATGACCTCCATCGCCCAGGCGCTCTCGAGCTCGTGGAACACCAGCTCCAGCAAGGGGCTGGACGGGGCACTGTTGCTGCGTCGCCGCTGGTAGCCGTACTGATGCAGCAGCTCCTCCACCCGCTCCCGGGTGGCGGGGGCAACGTCCGCGCGGCCGTTGACGACTTTCGAAACAGTCGGTGTGGACACCCCCGCCTCGCGCGCGATTTCGGCGAGTGTCGCCGCTCTGGTCACGAGCCCCTCCTGTGCTGCCCTGGTCTGCGAAGTACGTCGTCACTGCGGCTGTACATGACGGATATTAGCTGGTCAGGGCCCCAGTCGGTACGGCCGAATCGAGATCTTCCAAACCCTTGACGGAGATCGACGTTACGCCTAAGTTTCCCGCAGCATTCGGAAACCTCATCGAAATTATCGACGGAGTGGCAATCCAATGGGTTCTCTTCGCGTGACCGTTCGCAACGGTGCGGCCCGTAACAGACTCGCCGCAGCAGCGGCAACGACCGCGCTGCTGCTCGGTCCGACCACCGCATGCGGGTCCAGCGGCGGCTCCAGCTCCGGGGCGATCCACGTCCTCGTCTACGGGGACTCCGCGAACAAGGTCGAAAAGCAGATCGTCGACACGTTCAACAAGACCTCGAAGGTCAAGGTGGTGCTGGACACCATCCCCGGCGCCGACTACCAGTCCAAGCTCAACACGATCATCAACACCCCGCAGGCCCCGGACATCTTCTTCAACTGGGGCGGCGGCAGCATCGCGCCCTTCGCCAAGAAGAACCTCCTGCTCCCCCTGGACGACATGATCGCCAAGGACCCGGGGCTCAAGGCCAACTTCCTCCCCTCGGTGTTCAACACCGCGGTGATCGACGGCAAGTCCTACGGTGTCCCAATGCGCGGCACGCAGCCCGTACTGCTCTTCAACAACAAGAAGGTCCTGGCGAGCGCCGGCCTGAGCGTCCCGCAGACCTGGGACGACCTGATCAACGACGTCAAGGTGCTCAAGGGCAAGGGCCTGACCCCGATCGCGCTCGGCGGCGGCGACCAGTGGCCCACCCTCATGTGGTTCGAGTACATCTTCGACCGGGTCGCCGGGCCGGACCTGTTCCAGAAGGCGCTCGCCGGTGACAAGAGCGCGTGGGCCAGGCCGGAAAGCCAGAAGGCCCTGGGCATGCTGAAGCAGCTGGTCGACGTCGGCGCATTCGGCAGCAACTTCGACTCGGTGAAGTTCACCGACGGCGGGTCCCCGGCGCTGCTGGCCAAGGGCAAGGCCGCCTTCGAGCTGATGGGCTCCTGGGAGTACTCCACCCAGCAGTCCAACAACCCCGACTTCGCCAAGAACGACCTCGGCTACAGCGCCTTCCCGACCGTCAGCGGCGGCAAGGGCGACCCGAAGGACCTGGTCGGCAACACCAACAACTTCTACTCCGTCCTGAAGAAGACCAAGCACCCCGACACCGTGGCGGCCTTCCTCAAGCTCATGTACTCCGACGAGTTCGTGAAGGCCCAGCTCGGCATCGGCAACCTGCCGACCACCACCAACACCGCCAAGTTCCTGTCCACCTCGGCCAGCCCGGACTACTCACAGTTCCAGTTCAACCTGGTCAAGGCGGCCCCGTCGTTCCAGCTGTCCTGGGACCAGGCCTACCCGCAGGCAGTGGCCACGCCGCTCCACACGGCCATTCAGAAGTTCTTCGACGGCAAGACCGACGCCAACGGCTTCATCCAGGCGATGCAGTCGCTGTCCACCTCCTGAGTAGGACCGATGAGCTCCCTTTCTCTCGCAGCCGTGTCCGGCCGCCGCCTCAAGGCGCGCCGGGCCGGCGTCGGGGTGACCCGCCCGGGCTTCGTCTGGGCGGTACCCGCGACTGTCTTCTTCCTGTTGTTCGCGATCCTCCCGCTGGTGCTGGTCGCGGTGCTGTCCTTCACCAGCTGGGACGGCATCACCTCGCCGCACTTCAACGGCCTGGCGAACTGGACCAAGCTGATCCACGATCCGGTGATGACCCAGAGCGTCTGGCTCACCCTCGTGCTCACCGTGCTCGGGGTCGTGACGCAGACGCCCATCAGCATCCTGCTGGGCGTCTGGGCGGCCGGACCCCAGCGCAACCGGGCAGTGCTGTCCGCGATCTTCTTCGTCCCCCTGCTGCTCTCGGCGACCGCGGTCTCGGTGGTGTGGCGCGCCCTGCTCGACCCCAACTTCGGCATCCCGGGCCAGCTTCCCTGGCTGTTCGGCAACGGCAACCTGCTCGGCAGCCAGGCCGGTTCGATCGCGGTGCTGACCTTCGTCGGAATGTGGCAGTTCACCCCCCTGCACGCGCTGCTCTACCAGGGCGGCGCCCGCGCGATTCCGCAGGTGCTCTACCAGGCCGCGGCGATCGACGGGGCGGGCACCGTGCGGCAGTTCTTCCACATCACCCTGCCGCAACTGCGCAACACCATGATCACCTCGATGATCCTCATGGTCGTCGGCGGACTGACCACCTTCGACACGGTGCTGATCCTCACCCAGGGCGGCCCCGGCACGGACACCACGGTCAGCGCCTACTACATGTACGAGCAGGGCTTCAAGGAGTACGACTTCGGCGCCGGCTCGGCCATCGCGCTGGTCCTGGTCGTGGTCGCCACCCTCATCTCCCTGGCCGTGGTCCGGCTCTCCGGCTACGACAAGATGCGCAGCGCGGCGGAGGGGATCTGATGCGGCAGCGCCCCAACTACCTTGCCGGACTGGGCTCCCTGATATGGCTCGCTCTGATCGGCCTGCCGCTCTACGTGCTGCTGATCGCGACCCTGCGCACCACCTCCAACTACTCCACCCAGGGCCCGCTGAGCTTTCCGTCGCAGCTGACCCTGAGCAACTACTTCAACGCGTTCTCCAACGGCTTCGGCCAGGACTTCCTCAACACCCTGATCGTCACCGTCAGCGTCGTCGGCATCGTGCTGGTGGTGGTGCCGCCGCTCGCCTACGCCATCGTGCGCGCCCAGGGCCGGACCATCACCGTCGTGTTCCGGGTCTTCCTGCTGGGACTCGCGGTCCCCGCGCAGGCGGTGATCGTGCCCATGTTCTACGTGATCAGCCAGGCCGGACTCTATGACCACCTGATCGGCGTCATCCTGCCCACCGCCGCGTTCTCGCTGCCGGTGTGCACCCTGGTGCTGACCGGGGCGATGCGCGACATCACCCCCGACCTGTACGAAGCCATGGCGATGGACGGAGCTTCCCCGTGGCGGGTCTTCAGGCAACTCGTCCTGCCGCTGTCGAAGGGCGGACTCTCCTCCATCGTCGTCTTCTCGGCCCTCCAGGCCTGGAACGGCTTCCTCTTCCCGCTGATCCTCACCCAGTCGGACTCGACCAAGGTGATCACCCTTGGTCTGTACAACTTCCAGACCGAACACGGCGTCGACGTCCCCGGACTGCTCAGCGCCGTGGTGCTGTCCATGCTCCCCATCTTCATCGTCTACCTGTTCGCCCGCCGCGCCCTGGTCCAGGGGCTCATGGGGGTCGGAGGAAAGTGACCGGCAACATGAACCCCGCCGAGCTCGCCACCCCTGTGTGGCGGGACGTCTCACTCGACCCCGCGACCAGGGCCGACGCACTGATCGCGGCGATGACCCTGCGGGAGAAGACAGCGCAACTGGTCGGCGTCTGGGTGGGCGCCTCCGACGAGGGCGGCGAGGTCGCCCCGCACCAGCACGAGATGGAGGAGCCGCCGGACCTGGACGAACTGCTGCCGAACGGTCTGGGCCAGCTGACCCGGCCCTTCGGCACCGTTCCCGTGGACGCCGCCGTCGGTGCGCTCTCGCTGGCGCGCTCCCAGCAGCGCATCGTCGCCGCCAACCGCTTCGGCATACCCGCGATCGCCCACGAGGAGTGCCTGGCCGGGTTCGCGGCCTGGGGGGCGACCGCCTACCCGGTCCCACTGTCCTGGGGAGCGACCTTCAACCCCGAGCTGGTGCGCACCATGGCCACCGCCATCGGGACCGACATGCGCGCCGTCGGCGTCCACCAGGGTCTCGCCCCCGTGCTCGACGTGGTGCGCGACGCCCGCTGGGGCCGCGTCGAGGAGGCCATCGGCGAGGACCCGTACCTGGTCGGCACCATCGCCACCGCCTACGTGCAGGGCCTGGAGTCCGCCGGGATCGTCGCCACGCTCAAGCACTTCGCCGGCTACTCCGCCTCGCGGGCCGGCCGCAACCTCGCACCGGTCTCCATGGGCGTCCGCGAGCGCGCCGACGTCATCCTTCCCCCGTTCGAGATGGCGCTGCGCGAGGGCCAGCCGCGCTCGGTCATGCACGCCTACACCGACACCGACGGCATCCCCTCGGCCGCCGACCCGGAACTGCTCACCGGTCTGCTCCGGGACACCTGGGGCTTCGACGGAACGGTGGTGGCGGACTACTTCGGCATCGCCTTCCTCAAGCTCCTGCACGGCGTCGCCGGAAGCTGGGACGAGGCCGCCGGGCTTGCCCTCGCCAGTGGCGTCGACGTGGAGCTGCCGACCGTCAAGACATACGGACAGCCGCTGCTCGACGCGGTCGAGGCCGGCACCGTCCCTGAGGAGCTGATCGATCGCGCCCTGCGCCGGATCCTCGTCCAGAAGGCACAGCTCGGCCTGCTCGACCCCGACTGGAACCCGGTTCCGAAGGCGCTCTCCGGAGCGGAACTGGCCGTCCCCGAGGCGCTGCGCGGCAGCGTCGACCTGGACCCCCCGGTCAACCGGGAGTTGGCGCGCGAGCTGGCGGAGCAGGCCGTCGTGCTGCTGCGCAATGACGGCACGCTACCGCTCGGCCGCCCCCGCCGGATCGCGCTGATCGGCCCCAACGCCGACACCCCGACGGCCGTGCTGGGCTGCTACTCCTTCCCCGTGCACGTCGGCTCGCAACACCCCGAGGTCCCGACCGGCATCGCGCTGCCCACGCTGCGCGAGACCTTGGCGGCCGAGTTCCCCGACGCCGAGATCTTCTCCGCGCCCGGTGCGACGGTCGACGGCGACAGCACGGCCAGCTTCGCCGAGGCGGTCGCGGCGGCCCGCGTCGCCGACGTCGTGGTGCTCGCTCTCGGGGACCGCGCCGGCCTGTTCGGCCGCGGCACCAGCGGCGAGGGATGCGACGCCGAATCGATGCAGCTGCCCGGCATGCAGCAGCAGTTGCTCGACGCCCTGCTGGATGCCGACACGCCCGTGGTGCTCGTCATGCTGGCGGGCCGCCCTTACACACTGGGGCGCGCCGACACGGAGGCGGCGGCGATCGTGCAGTCCTTCTTTCCTGGGGAGGCGGGCACCGAAGCGATCGCCGGCGTGCTGAGCGGGCGGGTGAACCCCTCCGGACGGTTGCCCGTAAGTGTGCCGCGGCACAAGGGTGTTCAGCCCTCCACCTACCTGGCCGCCCGGCTGGCCCAGGACAGCGACGTGTCCAGCACCAGCACCAGCGCGGCCTACGGGTTCGGGCACGGGCTCGGCTACACGGAATTCGAGTGGTCCGCGCTCGACGTCAGCGTCGCGGAGACCGGCACCGACGGCAGCTTCCGGATCGCCTTTGAGGTCCGCAACACCGGCGAACGCTCCGGCTGCGAGGTGGTGCAGTTCTACCTGCACGACCCGGTGGCCTCCGTGGTCCAGCCGACGCAGCGCCTCGTCGGCTACCGGCGCCTCCCGCTCGAAACCGGGGAAGTCTGCCGGGTCCTGCTGGAACTTCCCGCGGACCTGGCCTCCTTCACCGGCCGCGCGGGCCGCCGCATCGTCGAACCCGGCGAGCTGGAACTGCGGATCTCCGCCAGCAGCACCGACCACCGCATCACGGTCCCGCTGCGCCTGACCGGCCAGGTCCGGGAGGTCGACCACACCCGCAGACTGCACCCCGTCGTCACCGTCGAGGGCCGCTGACGCAACGAGAGCCGCGCGTGTACACCGACCTGCCCGAGGAGGTCCGCTCGTACGGCGGCGAGGTCCGCCTGACGCCGGTCAGCACCGGGCTGAGCACCGTGGGCACCTTCGACGTCACCTTCCCGGGCTTCGGCGGGGAGCCGGTCAAGGCGTGGCTGCTCCTGCCGGACACGGCGACCGGCCCGCTTCCGGCCGTCGTGCAGTACGTCGGTCATGGCGGCGGACGGGGCATGTGCGGGAGAACCTGCTCTGGGCGTCCGCCGGGTGCGCCCACCTCCAGGTGGACACGCGCGGGCCGGGCTCGGGCTGGAGCCGGGGCGCGACCCCCGACTCCAGCCCGACCGGGCCGGGGGTCTCCGGCGTGATGACCCGAGGCATCAGCTCGCCGCGCACGTACTACTACCGCCGACTGCTCGCCGAGGCGGTCCGGGCCGTGGACGCCGTCCGCCGGCTGGACCGCGTCGACCCCGACCGGGTCGCCGTGGTCGGACAAAGCCAGGGCGGCGGCACCGCGCACGCCGTCGCCGCCCTGGTCCCCGACCTGGCGCCACGACTCCTAAGCGACGGGTGAGTCGCTGCGCACCGGACCCGCCCCCTCCTGCCGCAGCCGGTGATCAGCTTTCCGAACTGACGCGGACTCAACCCGGTGAACAGGGCTGTCCAGGAGCGGTTCAACGCCGTGATCCAACCAGCCACGACACGATCGTCTCACCTGTAACCAGCGGTTACGGCACCCCTGGGACTCGCTCCACGGCACCCGGCTGCCCGAAAGGAACACATTCTGTGCATACATACGACAACCCTGTGATCAGCGGGTTCCACCCCGATCCGAGCGTGTGCCGGGTCGGTGACGACTACTACCTGGTGTGCTCCAGCTTCGAATACTTCCCCGGGCTGCCGATCTTCCACAGCAAGGACCTCGTGCACTGGGAGCAGATCGGCAACGTGCTCGACCGGCCCGGCCAACTGCCGCTGCCTCTCCCCGGCGCCAAGGCGTCCGGGGGCCTCTACGCCCCCACGATCCGGCACCATGACGGCCGTTACTGGGTCATCAACACCAATATCGACGGTGGCGGCAACTTCGTCGTCTCGGCCGAGCGGCCTGAGGGGCCGTGGAGCGACCCGGTGTGGATCGACCTGCACGGGATCGACCCCGATCTGGCGTGGGAGGAGGACGGCACCTGCTGGTGCGCGTTCTCCGGGCCCGAAGGCGGCATCAACATGGCCAGGATCGACCCGGTCAAGGGGGAGGTGCTGGAGGGGCCCTTTGCCACGTGGTCGGGCAGCGGCCTCAAGTATCCCGAGGCGCCCCACCTCTACCGCATCGGCGACTGGTGGTACCTGCTGATCGCGGAAGGCGGCACCGAACGCGGCCACAGCGTGTCCATCGCCCGCGGCCGCTCGCCGCGCGGTCCCTGGGAAGGCGCACCCGCCAACCCCCTGCTGTCCCACAGCGGTACCGCCCGCTCCATCCAGAACACCGGCCACGCCGACCTGGTGGAGGCTCCCGACGGCAGTTGGTGGATGGTGCTGCTCGGCGTCCGGCCCCGCGGCTTCACGCCCGACGTGCACGTGCTCGGCCGCGAGACGTTCCTGACCCCCGTGAAGTGGGACGAGGAGGGCTGGCCCGTCGTCGCGCCCGTTCCCGAGAGCCACGCGGCCCCGGGCGGTGCCTGGCACCCCGTTCCGGCCCTGCCCGCCCGCGACGACTTCGACGAGTCCGCTCTCGCTCCGCAGTGGGTCTCGCCGTTCACCCGTCCGGAGGGCTCCTGGTCGCTCACCGAGCGCCCTGGCTGGCTGGCCCTCTACGCCACCGGCGCCACCCTCGACCGCCCCGGGTACACCTTCGTCGGCCGCCGCCAGCAACACCACGACTGCAGCGTCACCGCAGCGATCGACCCGGGTACGGGACGCGGCGGCCTCTGCGTGCGCCTGGACGAAGCCCACCACTACGAACTGGAGGTCGGGAACGGAGAGGCCAGCGTCGTC
This sequence comes from Streptomyces sp. NPDC101234, assembly GCF_044767525.1. Classification (NCBI taxonomy): domain Bacteria; kingdom Bacillati; phylum Actinomycetota; class Actinomycetes; order Kitasatosporales; family Streptomycetaceae; genus Streptomyces; species Streptomyces sp. NPDC101234. Next base: position 16,834 of record NZ_JBIWOA010000067.1, read on the forward strand.
GCCCGGATCGGGCCGCTGCGCCAGACCGTGGCCAGCCGACCGGTCCCGTCCGGGCCGCTGACCATCACCGTCGCGATCCGGACGAACGACCTTGTGCCCGCGTCGCCCGAACTCACCGATGGCGGGACCACCGGCCCTGACACCGTCGCCTTCTGGGCTGGCGATCCCGACACCGCGGACACCCAGCCACTCGTCGAACTGGACGGGCGCTACCTGTCCACCGAGGTCGCCTGCGGCTTCACCGGCCGCGTTATCGGCATGTACGCCACCGAGGGCACGGTCGCCTTCGACTGGTTCGAGTACGCCCCGGCCTCGGCGCCCTCCGCTTGACGCCTGGCGTTCGGCCGCGTGCGACACCTGCGTCCGTGCGGGCGCCGCACGCGGCATGCCACGAGACCGCCCCGTCAAAGGGAGTGGCCGACGAAGCCGACCTGGACGCGCCAGTGGCGGCGAGCACATGGTCGACGAAGGACGAGAGCTGCTGGGCGCCCTCAGCGATGTCACAGGTCACCGAGACTCGTGCAGAAAGCGTCGGCGTTCACGACTCCGTTGGGAAAGTCGTGATTTCGAGCGGGCCTGTGTCGTTCGTCCTGCTGAGGGCTATGGTCGTGGGCGGGGCAGGGGGGATCGGGATGTCGCTGGAGTCGCGGTCGGATGACGGGGTGCCTGAGCTGGCGGCTCGGGTGGTGCGGGCCTCGTTCCCCAAGGGGACCTCGGCCATTCGAATCCGGGACGTTCTTGGCGCGCTGTTCACGGACGAGGATTTCGCCGGGGGCCTTCCTGGCCGGGGCAGCTGGTAGCCAGCCGCGTCGTCGGTGAAGCGGCGCTTGGCACGTAACTCGCCGGCGTCGTCGACCAGGGCGACGTCGTGGTGCCGTTCCGCCCAGTTGATTCCACAGTAGATCAAGTTGCTCCCGCCCCATGGTGCGGGTATTTGCGCTGTTCACGAGCGCATGCGGGCCATGCAGCGACCTCATCCAGGACTCGGTGCCGGTGCGGGTGAAGCCGGTACGGGCGACGGCCACGGTCAGGAGGTCGGCGTCCCGCTCAAGGTCGGGGGCCCGGCCGAGGACGGCCTCAAGGCTCTGCACCTCCAGGTAGCGGAAGCCGAAGTGGCTGAAGCTCTGCTCCCAGGCCTGGGTCCGGGTTCCGCCGACGGTGTAGTAGTGCGTCTGGATCGCGACGGTCTCGCCGGTCTGTCGATGCGCGCGGTCGCCAAGGAACTGCGCATGAGCACGATGGGGCTCTACCGCTACGTGGCCGACCGCGAAGAACTCGAACGGCTGGTGGTCGAGTCCGTGCTGGGAACCGTCGACACCGAGCCGCCACCCTCAGACATGCCATGGCAGGAGCAGATCGAGACCCTGGTACGGCGCCTGCGCGACGCCGTCAGCGCCCATCCCGCCGTCGTACCGCTGACGATCACCCACCGGCACCGGTCCCACGGGGTGCTGCGCTGGTCGGAAACGGTGCTCACTGTTCTGGCCGAAGCCGGCTTCGACGGCACACCACTCGTCATCGCACTGCGGGCCTTGCTGAGCTACGTCATCGGAGCCATCCAACAGGAGCACCTGGGGCCCTTGGCCGGCGAGGGCACGGCCGCCATCTCCGCACTGCCACCGACCGAGTTCCCGCGCCTGGCCGAGACCGCGCACCACGCGCAGGTCGTGGCCGCCGGCCAAGAGTTCTTCGGCGGCCTCGCCGCGCTGATGCGCGGCCTAAGCAGGTAACCGACACGGCCTCGGTCAGCGATCATCGCGGCCTGGCATCCGAGGTCGCGTCCACGCAGTCCGCGATCTACGCAGGCTCGCGGGGGCAGGCAGTGCCGCAGACGCCTCTAGAGACGCCGGACTTTGCAGAAGCAAGGAGTGCGACCCGGTTGCCGCGGAGAGGCCCCGAGGGGCCCGCTGCGCATCGGCCGTAAGGGCGTGTCGTGACCACGCCCTTCCTCCGGACGCTTCGTGGGAGGACAACCGAGTGCAATGGCGCCCACGCAGGAGCTGTGACCCACCCATCCGGAATCCCCGCCAACCCGCACCTGCAGGGCTTCTCATCGAACGCCGCTCTCACACGCCCTCTCACGCGCCTGTCACCAACTACGTCGAAACAGCGGTGGAAGCCTTTGAATCACGCCCGGACGCCGAGATCATCACCAGCTTTCCCGGACTCGGATCGCTCACCGGCGCCCGGGTCCTCGCAGAGATCGGAGACGACCAATCCCGCTTCACCGACGCCGGCGGACTCAAAGCCTTCGCCGGAGCAGCGCCAGTCACCCGAGCGTCCGGCAAGAGAGTCGCGGTCATGGCACGCCGGGTCAAAAACCAACGGTTGGCCTCCGTCGGCTACGTCTGGGCCTTCGCCGCGCTGACCGCCTCAACCGGCGCCCGCGCCCACTACGACCGCAGACGAGCCAACGGAGACCGCCACACCGCCGCACAAGGCAACCTCTTCAACCGCATGCTCGGCTGCCTCCACCACTGCCTCACCAAGCGCACCGTCTATGACGAGGGCACGACCTTCCCGCCCTCTGGATCCCCTGCGCTGAGGGCCGCTGCTTGAGGCATTCAGCCCGGCAGAGGAAGCAACCTGCCGCTCCAATGCTCGTCGTCAACGTCGTCTGGTTGCCTCAGCCGGATGTCAAAAGCGTTCTCTACCAGTGCCAGGACGCTGTGCAGGGGCGCGACCTGGCCAGGAACGAGCCCAAGGGGCCTCATGACGTCCTCAAGCCTTGCCGGATCCCGCCCGATCGGCTCGATCACCTGGAGCGTGTGGAAGTCGACGATGATCTCGCCGCCTACCGCGTACTTGAACCAGTGCATCGGCTTCTCGTTGTAGTGAAGCACCACGGCCTCCGTGCCCACGGAGACGCGACTCAAGATCCTCTCATCGAGTCCATGAACACCGCCCTGTTCCCATGCCCACGTCCACGAGCCGTCGATGCCGCTGGTGACGATGGGTTCTTCATCGTCGAACAGGTCGTCACCCAAGTCGTCCACCAGGTCTACGGCGAATCGAAGCGCCAAGGTCTCCGGGTCCACCCCCATGCGGTTGAGCAGCTCCGCAGGGGGCAGATCCCGCACGAAGGTCAGCGTGTAGATGGGGAAATCGCCCTCTCGGAACAAGTCCAGTCCGCGGCCCATCCCTGCGCTCGTCATGCCGTGGATGCTGCCACACACCACCGACACGCCCCCCAGACCGCCGCCGTTGACAGATCAACCGCATCGGATGTCTTTTCCGTGCCCCGGCGGCGTGCTGGTGGGCCCGGCTGGCGGTGGAGTCGATGTTGAGGTCCCAGGTGATGAGCTCCCTGGCGTCGGCCTGGGCCTGCAGTTCCGCCAAGATCCGCTGCCAGGTGCCGTCCCGCTGCCAGCGGCGGAACAGGTCGTACGACCTGGCCCAGGGCCCGTACCGCTCCGGTACGTCCCGCCACGGGACGCCGGTGCGGGTACGGAACCGTATGCCGTCGATCAGCTGCCGCCTGGTCCATCTCAGTGGACGCCCCGGCTTCTTGCCCCGGGGCAACAGCGGTTCCAGGCGGGCCCACTGCGTATCCGTCAGATCTCCACGTGTCGCGGCGCAAGATCATCTCACCTCAAGATCCACTTTCGATACGCGCCCTAGATGTGCCCTAGATGTGCCCTAGATGTTCTTCGCGGCGTCGACCCGCGTGAAGCCGGTGATCCGGGTCGCGCCGCTGAGCACAGGCGTCTGCCCCGCGGCCGCCCGGTACACCACCGGGTGGCCGGGCCGCCTGGAGTCCTGGACGCCGAGGCGGAAGGGAGCGGTGAGCCGGTAGGTCCCGCCCTCCAGTTCGACCACGACGTCGCCGGAGGCATGCGGGACGAGAGATCTCGCGCGGTCGCGAGCGGTTTCGAGACCGCATGGACTGCGGTCACTGCACGCCGAACCACGCCCGTCGGGCGCGACATACAAGGTGTCCGCCGCGTGAGCGGACTCGTCGGCAGCGACGGCTTCGGGTGGGTCGCCGGTGAAACCGAGACAAGCCACGGCGGCAGCAAGGCACGCGGCGACAACGGTACGCATGGTCGATCTCCCACAGGACGAGCGACGACCAAAACATCCGATGAATGTATGGAACCGTGGGCCCAAGTCCCAGATCTAGACGGAAATTATCTGCCATCATCCGATCTCTCTGGAAAGGAGTGCGGCAATTTCGTCGTCGGCAGGGTCGTCCGAACGGTCCGTCCGGGGGGCGTGTGCCCCCGGACGGACCGCTCTTGCCTCGCGTGCGAGGGTGGCGGTGCGTCAGCGCAGGCCGAACGCCCGGATCACCGTCTGGTGCACCGCGTTGCCCGCCGAGTCCCGGGCGCTCGCCCTGAGTGAGACATAGGACGCCTTCTTCGGCGCGTCCAGGCGGAACCGCCCGGCATGGTCGCTGGTGACCCGGTGCCACGTCGTGCCGTCGTCGTAGGACATCTCCAGGGTGACCGCGCCGAGCCGGCCGGCGCCGACGGCGCCCGGTAGCTGAGCGGCGGTGGCGGACAGGCAGTCGTGCCGTCCGGCCCGCCCGGCCGGGTCGGTGCCGACCTCGTAGTCGATCTGCACCAGCGGCAGCACCGCGGCGGAGCCGTCCGCCGGCGCCTTCGAGGTGAAGTCCCACTCGGTGCGCGTACTGGAGGAGTACGGGGTGAACGCCACGTCGCGCTTGCTGGTGACGACCAGCCGGTACGGGAGTCTTCCGGCGCCGGGGGCGTCGCCCGAGACGTTCGTGAAGGTTCCCGTGCCCAGCTGGGTGGTGCCTTGGTAGAGGGTCTGGCGCTGCTCCGCTCCGCCGTCGATCTGGTTCATGCCGACGTGGGTGCGACTGCCCCAGGCCGGGGTGTCGAGGTACAGGTGGTCACCCGTGCGCGTGGGCAGACTGTAGGTGTCGTTCAGATAGGGCCGTTCGATCGGCTTGAACCACTCCTCCGACTGCGTGCTGCCCGCCCGGTAGGACGTCTTGGCCCCGGCTTCGAAGACCATGCCGTCCGCGTAGGCGCTCTGGCTCCAGCTGTTGTAGCCGCCGGTGGAGACCCAGTCGGTCCGCTTGCCCCGGACCGGCTCCGGCATCATCGAGCCGATCGCCCAGTCGTTGTAGGTGGGCCAGTCGAACCGGAACTCGCCGCCGGTGCTGCCCGGGGCGGGGCTGTCGAAGGTCTCGTCGATCCTCGCGAGGTTCTTGGCGCTGCCCTGCGCCACCAGGTGGGCGGGGATCTCGTTGTGCCAGGTCCGGTCGAGGTCGTAGACGTACGGGCTCACCGGCGAGGATCCGACCGTGACCGTGGCTCCCCGGGTCTGGGCCTGCTGTACGAGCCTCTCGCCCTCGTCGGTGCTGAGCAGGCCCACGTCGAGCCGGACGGGCGTCGAGCTGAACGGTGCGTTGTAGGAGCGGAAGCCGCGGCCGCCGACGTTGTTCACGACCAGCATGAGCTTCGCGCCCGCGGCCACCGCGGCGGCCGCCTGGCCCATGTCGGACACGTCGTCGTTACGGCGTACCACCACGGCCTTGCCGCGCACGTCGAGGTGAGCGTAGTCGGTGGTCGCGCCCTCCCTGGCGAAGACCAGCGGGAGCTTGACGGTGCCCTTGGGCAGGGGCGTGACGCCGTCCTGGCGCAGCACGTCGGTGAAGCCGGTCGTCCTGGTGGAGACGGACAGCGCGGGCTGCTCCTTGCGCCAGCGGGCCGCCAGGTAGAAGTCGCCGTGGGTGACCTTGTGGGTGGTCGGCTGGGCCCAGAGGCTGTCGTAGTTGGTCTGGGTCTCCATGTAGTCGCGCCAGACCTGGCCGCCCATCAGGCGGGTGTAGTCCAGCCGCTGGTAGGTCGTCTCGGACCGCTGAGGGGTCGTCATGTCAACGCGGTCGATCTTGGACGCGTCGAGCGTGACGGTGGTGTCGCGGTCCATGCGGACGTCGGGGTCGCCGAGCAGCGCCATGCCCCAGGAGTGGGGTCCGTGAACGCCCTGCACCGTCTTGAAGGACAGCACCGAGTACACGTCCTTCGGAAGGTACATCTGGCCCGTGCCGGAGTCGTCGATCTCGACGAACGCCGGTGAGTCGTCACCGGACCTGAGCAGTTCGACCACGCCTGACATCGGCCGCCCCTGGGCGTCCTTGAACCGCATGGTCAGCTTGTGCTCGACGTCCCCGAGGGAGACGGCGGTGTGCGCCGCGACCTCGCCGGCCGCGGTCTTCGCGACGACCTGGCCGGTGTACCGGCCGCCCGTGGTGACGTCCGAGCCGTCGATGGTCACGGTGACACCGGCGGTGCCGTACGCCGGCACGGTCACCTGGGAGGCGGAGAGCCGGAACACCCCGCTGGGGGCGTGTGCCGCCTCGACGCTCAGCGCGAGGGTGACGGGCTTGTCCGTGGTGTTGGTGTACGTCACCGGGCGGTGCACGCCGCCGGCGGGATTCTGCGGAACCTGCGCGGCGTACGCGGTCGCGGTGGCGAAGACTCCGGCGTGCGAGGCCGCGGCGACGTCGAGACGGCCGCTGCCCGCCTGGAAGGCGTCGTACTGCGGGGTCTGCCGGGAGCTGCTGGCCAGCAGGTCCTTCAGCTGGCTTCCGGTGAGGTCCGGGTGGGCGGCGGCCATCAGCGCGGCGGCGCCCGCCACGTGGGGCGTGGCCATGGATGTGCCGCTCATGGTCTGGTAGGCGCCCTCGCCATTGCCGTCGAACTGCGAGTTGGCCGCAAGGATGCCGACGCCGGGGGCGGTGATCTCCGGCTTCAGCGCGCCGTCCACGCGGGGGCCCTGGCTGGAGAACTCGGCCACGAAGTCGCCGGAGTCGACGGCCCCCACGGTCAGCGCGCCGCTCGCCGCGCCCGGTGCGCCGATGGTGTCGGGCGCCCCGGAGTTTCCTGCGGCGACGACGAACAGCGCGCCGGTCTCGGCGCTGAGCGTGTCGACGGCCTGGCTGAGGGGGTCGGTCCCGTCGGACGGCTGACCGTCGCCGAGGCTCATGTTGATGATCCTGGCGTGCTGGTCGACGGCGGCCCATTCCATGCCGGCCAGGACCCAGGAGGTCTGACCGGATCCCGTGTCGTCCAGCACCTTGCCGATGTCGAGGCGGGCGCCGGGGGCGACACCCTTCTCCTTGCCGTCGGAAGCCGCGCCGGTACCGGCGATGATGGACGCGACGTGCGTGCCGTGACCGAAGTGGTCGTCCGTGTTCTCGTCCGGTACGAAGCTCTGACGGTCCGCCACGCGGTCCGCGAGGTCCGGGTGTCCCGCGTCGACGCCGGTGTCCAGGACGGCCACGTCCACACCCTGTCCGGTGTTGCCGTTCGCCCAGACCTGGGGGGCGCCGATCTGCGCCGTGCTGTCGGCGAGGTCGGCGTGGACGAGGCCGTCCAGCCAGATGTGCGCGATCCCGTCGGCGAAGGCCGGTACGGCGGACTGCTTGCCGAATCCGTCGGCCGACGGCGTCGCGGTCACGGACTTCCAGAAGTCCGCGGCGTGCGCGCGGTCCGCGGTAAGGGCGGCGCCGTCGATGCCGGCGAGGGTACGGACGCGGGTGGCCCCGTCGGGCAGGGCGGCGGCCTTGGCGCGGGCGTCGGATGCGTGGGTGTAGGAGACGATGAGCGGCAGCCGGTCGCGGTGCGCGTCGTCGTACCTGTCGGCGATCATGGCCGTGATGTTGAACAGCTGCCGGTCCAGGATGCCCTTGGCGACGAACGGCAACACCGACTCGGGGAACACGTAGAGGCCGTCGCCCGACGTCAGGATGTGGGTCTGCACCGGGCGCCCGTCGGCGCCGCGGACGCTGACGACGCCTCCGGTCCCGTTGCCGGTGCCCGGGCTCTGCCGGGTGGTGACCACGGCTCCGGTGATCAGCGTCACGGAGTGGTCGCCCGCGGGCACCCGGTCGGATGTGGAGGCGGTGGACAGGGATGCGGTAGGCAGGTGGTCGGCGGCGGGACGGGCCGCCGAGGACGCGAAGGCCGTCGCGTCGTAGGGGCCGGACAGCGCCAACGCCAGGGCGCCGGCGGCAACCGGCACACTCCAGCGTCTGCGGTGGTGCGCTTTCACAGGGTCTCTCCCGGCTCGCGGTCGGGCAGAGCACGTTCGTCCTCTGCCTTCCAAGTGGCGCCGCCTGGCCGGTCGTAGACACCGAGGGTGCTCGGAACCCGTCCACAGGTGGCGTGAACGTTCAGAGTGAAAGCTTGTGAACGGCGAATGTCTAGATCAAACTCGTGTCGTACATCGCCAGTTGGCGATTCGCGCCACGGCCGTACCGACAGCTCGACGGACGGCCATCGCTGGGAGGGCAACCGGTGCTGAGCACCCTGGGGATCAGCGAGTTCGACGAACAGGTCTACCGCACCTACCTCACCACGTCGGACCGGACGGCGGCCGAGATCGCCGAGACCCTGGGCACCACGCCCAGCCGGATCAGACGCGCCGTCTCCCGGTTGGTGGAACTGGGCATGCTGAGAAAGGAAGGACCCGGCCAGTACCGGCCGGTCAGCCCGCACACGGCGCTCAGGGCACTGCTCGCCAGACGCCGGGCCGAGACCGAGGCGGCGTTCACCGCCGTGTGGGGCACCGTCGACGATCTGGCGGACGACTACCGTGCCCATCGGCTGCAGGAGGATCCGACCGGACTGGTGGAGGTGATCACCGGCGAGGCGGAGATCACGCTGCGCGTCGCCGAGCTGATGCAGTCGGTCCGCACCCATTTCTGGGTGCTCGACCGTCCTCCCTATCTCGGCCCCTACAGCACCGAGTTGGAAGAGGCCCTGACGATGGACCTACTGGGCCGCGGCGTCGACATACGGTCGGTCTACACCCAGGAGGCGCTGGCACAGCCGGGCCGGTTCGAACTGATCACCCACCTCGCCCGGATCGGCGAGCAGGCCCGCATCCTGCCGACCCTGCCCTTCCGGCTACGCATCATGGACCGGCGCGTCGCGCTGGTCGCGCTGGTCCCGGGCCGCTACGACAGGATCGCCGTCGTCCACCAGTCGGGCCTGCTCGATGCGCTCCTCGAATTGTTCGACTCCTACTGGCAACGTGCGCAATCCCTCGTCGCGACCGCTCCGGCGACGCCCGACGGGCCGAGCCCACAGGACCTCCTGCTGCTGAAGATGATGCAGGCGGGTTACAAGGACCACGCGATCGCACGGCAGTTGGGGACGAGCGCGCGCACGGTGACCCGCCGGATCGGGGCGATCGCGTCCGGCCTCGGCCTCGAAACCCGCTTCCAGGTGGGAGTCGAGGCGGCCAAGAGAGGCTGGATCTAAGGGACCTCGGAAGCGTCCATGCGCGGCCCGAGGACATCGCTGGTGATGCGGTCAATGCCCGTCGCGTCGCAGACGGACTCCTCCAGAGGGCGAACGCCTCGGGAATCAGGCCGCAGCCGACGTCTTTGACCAGGGAGCCGGCGGCGTGTGACACGACCACTGCGGCGTGTCCGGTACCCCGGACCAACTCGACGAGGTCAGGTGCGAGGGAATCTCGGGGCGGGTCAGCGCGCCCGAAACGACCTCGACGATCTTCATCAGTGGCACGGTGCGGATACCGGTTTCGAGGAGGGCCGGCGGGCTGAGGTAGGTCCAGTCGGCGGGGTGGGTCCGGCATGCTTCCAGTTGGGCAGCGCTGGCCGCGGCGACGGCGCAGTAGGCGGGCACGGTACGTACCGGTTGCGGCGGAAGACCGCTGTCGTACGGTGGCCGCGGCCGGCGGCCTCCCCGACGACTCGGGAGCTGACCACGCTAACGGCTCTTCCGGCCAGGGACGTGGACACCTGGCGCAAGGGGCCTCGTCACGACACGTGTGACGGCGGAGGCGGCGTCACACGGGTCCGGGGGCTCCAGCGCCGTTGCCCGGGACGGCGCGTAGCGCGATGTCCACGGTGGCGTGGAGTGCCGCACGTCCCGCGCCTGCGGTCGCATGGACGGCGTTGCCCTCGCTGACGACCATGACGTAGCGGGCCAGCGCGAGTGGATCGGTGTCCGCGGGCAGGTCGCCCTCCGTGACGGCGCGGGCCAGCCGGTCGGCCAGCGCCCGTTCGCCGGCCAGCCGGCTTTCGGCGAGGAACCCGGCGATATGGCCGTTGTCGCCGCCTTCGGCGAGGCCGCCCTGGACGGAAAGGCATCCGGGCGGGCGGTCGGCGCGGGTGAGCGCGTCCGCGTTGGCCCGCAGGAAGGCCTCGATGACGGCGTACCCAGTGGGTCGGGTGAGTGCGTCTCGGGCATAGGCCATGTCCGCCTCGGCGTACCGGGCCACGGCGCGGCGGAACAGTTCTTCCTTGTTGCCGTAGGCCGCGTACATGCTGGTCCGGTTGATGCCCATGGCGTCGGTGAGATCGTTCAGCGACGCGCCTTCGTATCCCTGGCGCCAGAAGACCTCGACCGCGCGGTCGAGTGCCGCGTCGGCGTCGAAGCCCCGGGGTCTGCCCCGCTCAGCCATCCGCACCCCGTTCCGAGCCGTCCCGTAAATCTTAACCGGCCGGTACGGAAATAGTCCGCGGGGTGCCGTCGTTATTCGGTATCGAACGGTACGGAAATGGGGTGGTCGCCGTGGAACAGCGGAGCGAGCACCCCGGCCGGACCGGTCGTCCGATCCAGTGACACGCAACCCCACGCAAGGAGACACGACCATGGGACAGCTCGACGGCAAGACCGCCCTCGTCACCGGGGCCACCTCGGGCATCGGTCTGGCCGCCGCTCGGCGACTGGCCGCGGCAGGCGCGCACGTGTTCCTCACCGGGCGTCGCCAGCAGGCCCTGGACGAGGCGGTGGCCTCGATCGGCGACCGCGCCACCGGAGTCCGTGCCGACGTCGCGGACCTCGACGACCTCGACCGGCTGTTCGCCGTCGTCGGGGAGCGCGGCGGCCTCGACGTCGTGTTCGCCAACGCCGGCGGCGGAGCGTTCGCGGCGCTGCCCGACGTGACCTGGGATCACTACGCCGAGACGTTCAACACCAATGTCGGCGGGACCCTGTTCACCGTGCAGAAGGCGCTGCCGCTCCTCAGGACGGGCTCCTCGGTCATCCTGACCAGTTCCAACATCGACACCAAGGGGGCCGCGTCGTTCGGCGTGTACGCCGCCAGCAAGGCCGCCCTCCGCTCGCTCACCCGCAGCTGGGCCGCCGAACTCGTCACCCGGGGCATCCGCGTCAACAGCATCGCCCCCGGCCCGGTCGAGACCCCGGGCCTCAGCGGTCTGGCCGGCGACCCCGCATCCGCCGAGCAACTGCTCAAGGGCCTCGCCGCCGGGGTGCCGATGAACCGGCTCGGGCGCCCCGAGGAGATCGCCGAGACCGTACTGTTCCTCGCGTCCGACGCCAGCAGCTACATGACCGGCGCCGAGATCTACGTGGACGGCGGCGCCAGCCAGATCTGACCGGGGCCGCCGGCCGAGCGATCCGGCACCCCCTTCCCCATCGGCCCGACCGGGGCGGCGGCCGCGACCGCCGGTCCCGGCCGCCGCCCCGGCGACACCCATCGAGGAGCACCATGCACACCGTGACCGACCTGCTCGCCGCGAACCTGCACGAGGTCTTCGGCAACCGCGACCCCGGCTCCCGCCGCGCGGCCATCGAACGGATCTACACCGAGGACGTCGTGTTCACCGACCCGGAAGGCGTCAGCACGGGCTGGGACGCGCTCGAGGACAAGGCCCGCACCCTGCTCGACAAGGTCCCGCAGGACTTCGGCTTCACCGAGGACGGCCGCCGCTACGCCGGACCGCACGACGGCGCCCTCGCCTGGGCGTTCGGCCCCGAGGGCGAACCGGCGGCACGCGGCATCGACATCATCACCGTCCGGGACGGCAGGATCGCCACCCTGCTCACCGTGTTCACCGCCTGAGCCGACCGGCATTTCACCCGGTTGCGGTGAGCGGCCCCCGGTCCCGGGCCGTCAGGCGCGTCAACCACTGGATGGAGGTGGAAAGTCGGCGGCACAGAGGCTGAAGTCCCCAAGCGGACGCGGGGGCTGAGGCATGGCCGGTACGGCGGCGGCACGCCGGCCACGCCGAAGGCCTGGCCGGCGGGGCCGGGACACACGCACTCCCGGTCGCCGCTGGCACGCGCGGGGAATCGATGTGTGACGCCGGCGCGAGTGCCCGCCGCCCCGGTCACGTCGCCGGAGCGAGACGGCAATCCCTTCTCAGACACGGAAAATCGACACCCGCTCGGAGAGTCGCCGCCCGCTTGAACGCAGCGCTGCTGCCGGGCACCGGTGAACTGTTCAACAGCTCTGCCGCCAAGCGTGTTTGGTCCAGAACGTGCGAACCTGTTCACGCTCCTTCGGGCTTGGGCGCAACGTGTGACCAGTCCCGCGCTGCGAGATGTCGGCTTCGCGTGGCCTTCTGCCGCAGTCCTCGGCCGGAACACGGCGAAAGGCCCTCTCGGGCACAGGAGTTCACGCCCTGCGTCATCCTCTGCGTCCAGCAGGAGGCAGTTGCCGACTCTCACCTCGTGACCGACCCCTTCGCCTCGGTGTGCTCCAGGCCCGAGGTGACGACGGTCAAGCTCCTGGACGGGAACGAACGCGAGCGAAGCTCGGAAGACACTGCTGTCGAAGCCCTTCGCAGCAGGGGCCTCGTGTCAGCACTCAACCGGCTTCCCCGCCGGATGCGGCACACCGCGCGGCTGCGGGCACTTGACGCCCCACAGCCGGCATCGCACACCAATTCCGCATCAGCCCAGCACAGTGCCGGGCTGCCATGGCTCGCCTGCACATGGAGGGCCGCTATGACCGCGAGGCAGACGGCATGGCAGAGGTCACCGGCCGGTGTGCTGACAAACTCTTCCGCCCTACCGATACCTACAACAACCCCAACCCGCCTCGGCACACCAACAAGACCCTCTCCGAGCGTCACCACGCGCGGGCCTGCACGGCCGTGCAGGAGCGGACACGCAGTGTACGAGAAGGCTATTCTCATATTCGCGATACCGCATTACGCTTTCGGAGCCTCCGAGACCCGGCGACGCCCACCCCTACGTGCCTGCCAAGGGAGATTCCATGCCACAGACGGACTTCACCGGCCGACGAGTGCTCGTCGTCGGAGCGTCCTCCGGAATCGGGCGTTCCATCGCCCTCACCGCAGCCGCCGGCGGCGCACGCGTAGCTGTCGCGGCGCGGCGCAGGGACCTGCTGCAGACCGTCGCGAACCAAGCGGGCGCTCTGGCTGTACCGGCAGATCTCGCCGACCCCGACGACTGCGCGCGCATCGCCGAGCAGGCCCTCGCCGGGCTGGGCGGGATCGATCTGGTGGTGCACTGCGCCGCCGTATCCCCCATCACACCGATCACGAAGACCACCGCGCCGGTGTGGCAGCGGCTGTTCGCCACCAACGTCGTAGGGCCTCTCCTCGTCACCTCCCACCTGCTGCCCGAGCTCTCCCCCGGCAGTGTCACGGCCTTCGTCTCGTCACGAAGCGTGGGGCGCCCTTACCACGGTGTCGGCGCGTACAGCGCGAGCAAGGCCGCTCTGGACCAAGCGCTGCTGAGTCTGCGCCTGGAGCATCCCCGACACCGCTTCACCCGTGTGGAAGTGGGAGACACCGCGGGCACCGACTTCAACCGCGACTTCGATCTCGACACCCGCAAGGAGCTGCTGCCCCTCTGGCTGGCCCACGGCGCGCTCTCCGAAACGCTCCTCGACTGCGACGACGTCAGCGAACTCATCAGCGCCTCGCTCGCCCAGCTCCTCGACCGTCCCGGCATCAGCGCCAACAACCTGGTCTTCCACGGAGCGGGCGGCATCATCACCTCTCCTGACCAGCGACCGATGGTCGGAACACACGAAGGACGCCGGCACGCCCGCGCGGGGGCGGGCGGCCAGCAGGTCTGAGGGAGAACACCAGACCCCGGCGCGAGGACGGACCGAAGGGCTGGGCATCGCCCGCCCAGGACCTGCGCAGCCGCAGCGTCAGGATCCGGAAGGCTTCCGTTGGGTCCTCCGGCTGGTTTCTCGGAGGGGGAGGGCAATCGAACAGCACCGGGCCGGGGGGCCTCCCGAGGTGGTGGACATCTGCTACTCGCCTCATTGTAACTGCGCTGCACCGGGCGGTGCCCCGGACCAAGGAAGTCCGAGGCACCGTACAACCAGTGAGATGAAATCCGCCAGGAGCGAATGCGGTCAGCCGCGTCGTGGCCATCGGCGCGGGCCGCACCGATGGCCACGACGCGGGCAAGGTCGATCAGCGCACCGTACGGCGGGGCGACAGCTTCACCCGTGGCGTCCATGTACGCCGTGACGACCGCGGCACCGTACAGGGCGTTGTGTGCCGGGAGGGGCGCAGTCGGATGAGGGCGTGCATCAGAGGCTGGTCAACGAGCAGCTGATCTACCGTCAATGCGCGTCCTGCGCCAGTCGTCTTCCTGATCTTGAAGAGCACCATGTGCCCGACGAGTGGACGCCGCGCAGGGCATAGGCGGCCAAAGGCCGCGGTCGCTACCGTCGCAGCCAGGTCCCCCGTCGCCCAAGGGCCGCACCCTGCTGGCAGTCCGGCCTGCGCCGGATGCGATCCGCGCGCCGCCGCCGTCCCCAGGCGACTCCCGGGCCGTGGCCCACACGTCGACCGGAGCCCCGTCTGCGAGGCCATCCCCATGGCTTGACGGGCTATTGGAGCAAAGCCCAACGCACCATGTTCGCCTGATCCGCCCTTTCGCCCACTGGCACGTTCTCCTCCGAGCACGTCGCAACGCGCGACGGCGAAGAATCACATACGGCTCCAGCGAGTTCATGAAGTCCAGGATCAGAATCGCGTTGCGTTTTCTGACCCGGCTCGACGAGCAAGACAAGTCGCTCGACGCGCTGTGCCAGGAAGTCATCGACTGCCGGCTCATCTCCGACCCCCGCCAGCGATACACCGTTCGCTGCTTCCTGGACTGGGCGGTCCGCCGCCGCATCGTCGGCTCGATTGCGGTTCCGGCACCCCGCGATGGGCACCCTGTGCAATTCATCGATGACGACCGGTGCCCCCAACTGCTCAGACGCTGCCTCAACGACGTCGATCTCCCGGTCGACGTCCGGGTCGCCGGCGCCTTGGTCCTGCTCTTCGGCGTCACTGTCCAACGCGTTCTGCAACTGCAGCCAGAAGACCTCAACCGCGGGAATGACCGCGTTGATCTGAGGCTCGGGGATAAACTCCTCGTGCTCCCACCGCGCCTGGCTCGATTGGTGCTTGAGCTTGCCGAATCACCTCGCGATCGATCGGCTGTGGGCCGAGCCATTGCCGCCACTCAGTTCCTTTTCCCCGGCAGGGTCCCTGGCCGACCCGCCCATGCAGCTGCCTTTGCGAACAAGCTCAACCGGCACGGCATCAAGATCACGGCAGTCCGCAACACCGCTCGCATCGCACTGGCTCTCGTTCTCCCCGCTGCCGTCCTCGCTGGCCTCTTCGACATGCACATCAACACTGCTGTCCGTCGGGTGCATCGGGCGAAGAGGGACTGGAGCAGCTACATCGCGGCGCGAGCCGAGGACCTCAACCCCACATCGGCGCGACGTCCGGTCCCGGCGCATCGGACGATCGTTCGGTGGCTGATGAGAAGCGTTGCCTCACCCTTCGCGTTGTCGTTCCTGATCCCGCGCAGAGGCGTGCAAACGTGGGGGGTTCGGGCGCTGGTTGATGGTAAAGACATCCTGGCTGACGCATTTGCAGCGGGTCCGGGCGTAGATCCTCAGTACCTCTTGGTGCCGGACGGTCCTCCCG
>NZ_JBIWOA010000068.1:0-30284 GCF_044767525.1 Streptomyces sp. NPDC101234
GGAAACTATGCAGAGCCATGCCCAGCCGAAACCCCACGATGGAGCGGAACAACGCACACGGCTTCGGCATAGTCGCGGTCTCGGCATAGGTCGATCTATGTGGATATCCGCATAGGTCGACGAGCTGGGCTACATGGAGCTTGACCGACGCGGAGCCGAACTGCTGTTCCAGGTTCTGACCGAGCGCGAGGAGAAGAACAGCATGGCCATCGCTTCCAACGAATCCTTCTCCTCGTGGACCAAGACCTTCACCGACCCCCGGCTCTGCGCGGCCATCGTGGACCGCCTCACCTTCGGCGGCAACATCATCGAGACCGGCAGCGAGTCCTACCGCCTGGCCCACACCAGAGCCCGCCAACAGGCCAGCGCGGGCTCCTGACGACCGGTGTCACCGTTCCCGAATGCGCCACCACCACCAGCGCCCCGCTGTCCACCCGCTCGCCCAACCCGGGTTCGGAAGAGTACGCCGCTCGAACTCGATGTCGATCTGCTCTACCAAGCGGCCCAGATCAGCTCGGGCTCCTCTCGGGAGGCGCTGCAAAGCCACTTCCAGATCATCTCGACCGTCTTCGATCTCGATGCCGGGACTCTCATAAGGGCCAGTCAGATATCGTCCCGGCTGCCTGAAAGCCCACTCGAACCGGCTCAGTGCGTTAGCAACGGCGTCCGGCCACAAGTACTCGGCCTCAACACGTCGCACTGCTGCCCGGGTTCGAGCGGATACACCCGGAATCTGACGGACCAGCACGTGCTTGGGTGGCCGCCACCGCTCAGCGTGGACGGCCTTCGGGCGCCTACGCGGCATCGCCCTTTCGGATCAGAACCATGTCGGCATTCTGCCACGGCCCGCGCCTTGGGGGTGGGGCCAACAGACCCGGTCACGTTTCCCAGCGAAGATCCCCAACTGGGGCCATCGGTGTCGTTCCGCTGGGGCCAACAGACATGTTCGAGGCCAGGCGGGTGTGAGGTCAGCTTGCTTGGTGCTGGGTTGGGCGTCACGGAGGAGGGCTCGGTAGACCACGTCCGACAGACGGCGCCGGAGGACACGAACGGCTTCGGTGTTGGTGTTGTACGTACTCAACCCCGTGCAGGTGAACGTGCTCAGTTGAGGATGCGCTGACCACGGGTTCTGGTCAGTCCGCAATGGACGGTCGACAGCGTCAGACGGCCGGGCACTTCTCATGCCACCTTGATGACAACCTTGCCCGAGGTGTGACCGTTCTCGACGGTGGCGAGGGCGGCTGGGGCGTAGGAGAGCGGATGGACCGCGGTGATCACGGGTGCGAGGAGTCCGTCGAGGGCCAGCCGGGCCGACCGCTCCAGGTTCTCGCGGTCGAGGCGACGCTCGACGAAACGCCCACCGAGATCGGGCACAGACATATCACCCACGGCAATGACGTTGCGGGGATCCCGGGCCAGCGGTGCGACCGTCCGCAGCGAGGCGCCTCCGGCCAGGTCGACGATCCCGTCGAAGCCGTCCGGAACCAGCTCGCGTGCCGCGGCGACGACGTCCTCGGCGGTGTAGTCGATGAACCGCACCCCGACGGCCTCGGCGTGCTCGCGTTTGGCGGTACTCCCGGTACCGATCACACGCAACTCGCGCCCGACGGCCAGCCGGGCGACGGCGAGGCCGACCCCGCCCCCGACCCCGTTGACCAGGACCGTGGCACCGGCCGGGAGGCCGAGCTGGTCGAGCGCATCCACCGCGGTCGTCCCGGCCACCGGCAGCGTTGCCGCCACGGTCGCGGACAGCCCCGCCGGGATGCGCGCGGTGTTCGGCGCGGACAGCACCGTCGTCTCGGCGTAGGTGCCGCCACCGGTAAGTGCGAAGCCGAAGACCGCGTCACCCACCTCGAGCCCCTCGACGTCCTCGCCCCGGGCGAGAACGGTCCCCGCTGCCTCCATGCCCAGCACGCGGGGAAACGGACGCCCGCCGTCGAGCCCGTCGACCAGACCCGAACGCACAAGGTGGTCGAGGGGATTCACGCCGGCCACGGTGACCCGGATCAGCACCTCGCCGCGACCGGGGACGGGATCGGGACGATCGAAGAACTCCTGCACCTCGGGCCCGCCATACCTGCCGAAACCCCACGCCTGCCCCATCCTCCGCCGCCTCTCGCACGACCGACCCGGTGATTCCGGGCGCTGTCGCCATCCTCACCTCTGACATTGATGTGAGGGGCAACCGGCTGAGATGCAGATCACAGCATCACGCCGACTGTGCCACCGGTTCCGGGGCCGTGGACAGCTCCGCCCGGTGCCGGCTGTTGGCCCTGATCAGCACGTCGAGTGCATCCCGGGTCTCGATCAGGTGCGCGATGTCAGCGTCGATCCGGTCCCGCTCGCGCATCATCGCCGTGAACGTCTCCTCGGCGACGCCCAGGTCACCCGGGACGTCCACACACGGCAGCACAGTCGCAATCACCCTGCTGGACATACCCGCATCGAACAGCTGCCGGATGAGCGACACCCGCTGGACCGCAGCATCGGAATAGTGACGCTGCCCCGCGCCGGAGCGTGAGCTGGTCAGCAGGCCCTGCTCTTCGTAGTACCGCAGCGAGCGCGGACTCACGCCCGTGCGCTTGGACAGCTCGCCTATCCGCATCCCCGAGAGCCTACGCCCGCGTGCTCCGGGTTCAGACCGCCGTCGAGTCATGGACGCTCGCGGACACCCCCACGGTCGCAGGGTTGTCGTCGGGGCGAGTTCGGGTCGTTCCGCGACGATTGGGGGAGTCTTCTCCCCGCCGATACCCGCGACCTGCAGCAGAACTTCGGTGTCGGGTGGGCGGTGGCGGAGCGACGGAGGGGACAGGAATCGAACCTGCGGGTAGCCCCGGCTGGTGCCCGACCTGTGAGGCGTGCTCACTGGTCTGCGATCAGCCGCACTGGGACCTCTCCCTGCTTCCAACCCGGAGGTCTCTCGCACCATTCACATCAACAACAGCTGACTGGGGCGTCGAACAAGATGAGGGTGCCGGGCCGGTGCGGTGGGTGGCTGGGCCGTCTCCTGCCGGCGGGCTGGAGACGGCCGGTTGGGCGGGTGCGTCTACTTGAACCAGTACCGAACACCGTGGTGGTGCGAGCAGGTGCCCTGCGAGTGCCGCGAGTATGAGACGGAGGCGTCCTTGCACTTCGCCGTCTCGTACTTGTCCTTCGGCTTCTGATGGTTCGTCCAGCCGCACAGTCCAGTGGTGTGCTGGATGCAATGGTGGGATGTGTTTGTGGAAGGCAGTGTCGCTGCCGACGCGCTCGGAGCACTGAAGAAAACGCCTGCGACGGCGATGGCGACAGCCGAGGCAGCAAGACGTGCGCGCAAAGGGACCCCCCCTTTTTTGAAGTGAGCAAGTGCAGCGGGATCTTATAGCGGTTTGGACGGCTAACCGGCCTGTATGAGGCTTTCGCGGCGGTGGACTCCTGGGCGCTCGTCGAACTACGCCCCTGAGCGGCTGATAGTGATCACCCTGTTGACGGGCCGTCTGCCCCGGCCGCGCCCTGTCTTCGGGGCAAGCCGTCAGCGTCCGCGGCTGTCACCGGAAGTGTTGAGCTGGCCCACGAGACGTAGGTGCCGGCTGCGACCCGAGGAGCCGACCACCGTCGTACGGTCGGGCCGCTGGGAGCGGGTGGTTTTCCCCCGGATCAGGTCGAACCCGTACACCACTTGCCCGGACGCAACCCAGGTCGTTGACGGTGGCCTCCAGCGGGGTGCAGGCGAGGTAGTAGGCGATCTCGTCGGGCTTGCTGATGCTGCGGCGGGCCGGTATCCACCGTTGCCGGGTCGGTTCGTCGCCGGCGAACTCGGCCACGGCGGGCAGCCGGGCGGCGGCCCGGTCGTAGAACCGTTCGCCCTTGGCTCCCGGGCCGGCCGACAGTCGTTGCCATGGCTCAGGCGGGGCCTGGGCGAGGAGGTGGTCGATGCGCGGGCCGTGGACCTGACGCGCTCGTCGGGGATGCGGGCCGCCCGGCAGCGTTCCCGGTCGCCGGTCCAGGACTTGGGCAGGTAGAGCTCGCGGTCGACCAGGGCGTGGCCGCGGGTGGTGGCGTAGGCGGCGAAGACACCGATCTGGCAATTTTCTGTCCGGCTGGCCCAGCTGCTGGGCGTTACCCGCACCAACCCCTCCAACCAGTTCCAGGACGGGCACCGGCTCCTGGACCTGCATCGCATCGCCGTCACAGCGCTGCCTGGCTCGCCCGCCCGGAAGGGACGTGACCCGCTGATCCGTGGAGGCTCGCGATGGCGCCGTCGAGGGCAAGAGCCGCTGGTGGGATCTGGCATGCGAGCCCGACGCCACGCGCCTCGTTGTGATCTGATGGCGGACCCCATACCCGGGCGAGGCATGGCGCGAGCTGCCGCCCGTGAGTCATCCCAGGGCGTGGCCGAACCTGACGCTCACCTTGCGGCAGATCCGGTCGGTTGATCTTGCGGAGTAGAGTCGAACCACTTGCGCGAGAACCGGCGTCAGTACCGGGCCAAGAAATTTGGATCATGCACGTCGACTCGGGCCCGGGCGCCGACTGGCCGCCTCAAGTGTCAGAGACGCTTGAGCAGCTCGGCCTTCTTCTCCGCGAACTCCTCGTCTGTGAGGATGCCAGCGTCGTGGAGCGACGCGAGCTTCGCAATCTGCTCGACAACATCCGGCTGAGCTGCGGCCTCGGCCGGCGCCCCATGCTTGCCTCGCTGGATCACCGAAGAAGCGAGGTCCAAGATCTTCTCGGTCACGCCAGGCTGCGCCGCGAGGGGCTCCGAAGACTCGGCCTGCGCGGAGGTATCAGTTACGACCTGCTGGCCCTCAAGCAATACAGAGAAGACCATGAACAGCTTCTCCGGCAACTCAATGATGGACTGATTGCCGTCGGCCCAGTTCACGCGGACGGTGTGCCCGGATTTCATGGAAGCCCCGAGGCCGGCACCGACAGCCTTACCGATCATCCCAGGCAGAGCAGCCTTCGCGGCAGCCTGACCCATGACGCCAGCGACACCTTCCCTGGTCGAGAGTTCCTCCCACTCAAGCACGGTCTCGGCGTTGAGCTTGTGCCGCTTGAATGGGTTGCGTGGGTGCTGGATCGTGAGTCCGCCGTGGCCTGAGAGAACGCTGCCGCTCGCCAAGTGGCCGCCCACTACGCGTCCCTGGTTCGTCAGCGTCTGCAGAATCGCCATTCGCGAAACGTAGAGCAAGACTTCGGCCCGAATCAAGCCCAGAAGATCAGCCGGACGTCGTCGACGGGTCGAGAGGCTCAGGCGGATCGTCGTATGACATCTGAGCCTCCTTGAAGACGAAGAACTGGTACGAGAGGCACAAGCCGAAGATCCGCATCGTCGGCGCCGTGACTCTGGCCGTGGGCTCACGCCCGGACCAGGTGGGTCAAGCGCCAGATGTTCGGACGGGTCGGCTTCGCTCTGCTGCGGAAAAGGGTTCTTCTGGCCAGCTGACCACAGCCACCCATAGGGTGATGGGGACGAGAGAAGAGCACGATGGATCCCCGCATACCCCGCCTGCGTCGCAAGCTGGCCGCGATCCCTTTCCAACCACTGCGCAGCCACTCCTTCGGGGAAGAGCAGCACAAGTTCTGCCTCGGTCCGAAGTTGACGGAAAGCAGCGTCGTTGCGTTCGAGGCCGAGCACGACATCGTTCTGCCCGACGCCTATCGGCAGTTCCTCACGCACATCGGCGGCTCAGGCGCGGCACCGTTCTACGGCCTCATGCCGCTGAAGCAGTGTTCCCTGCTGGCCATGAATCCGCGCGGAGAACCGGGGACACCCCGCGGCTTCGACGGCACAGACCCCAGGGCCCACGGACGAGATCTCTTCCTCCACATCATCGAGATGGGCTGCACCGACGTATGCGTCATCGCGGTGACCGGCCCCCTCGCCGGCCGGGTCCTCATCGGTAACAGCGACGGCTTTTGGGGCCCCAACGTCTCCTCCGCCACCGACTTCCTCGACTGGTACGAACGCTGGCTCAACCACATGAGCGCCGGCCGTGATAACCGGGCCCTGGAACTCACCTCGCCGCCGCTTCGTGCCCATCCAAACCGCCATCGCATGGCTCCGAAGATCTGACTCCCCGTAACAGCTACACGGAATGTGTGCCAAAACCCGAGAAATGACGTCAGATCCCAGGCTCTGGTCCAATTCGTGTGGGCGCGTACGCAGGGTGACTGTTGATCTTCGTGTGATGCCGGTTGAGTTCGGCCGAAAACGCATGGCTGGATGGTGGTGTGGTCGACAGTCCATCGCCGTGAACTATGCGTTGCCGAAGTTGGACGAGCTGCTGTTCTCCTCGGTCGAGGGTGTGTTGGTTGAGTCGGTCGAAGTGACCGACGCGGTCGTCAGGGTCGAGGCCCGTACGACGGCAGGGCGGGCAGCCTGTCCGGGGTGTGGATGCTGGTCGGGGCGAATACATGGCTCCTACCTGCGATTCCCTCGCGATCTGCCGACGGCGGGCAAGTTCGTCGTGGTGTCGTTGCGGGTGCGGCGGTTCGTCTGCGAGGAGGAACCCTGCAAGCGCAAGACTTTCGCCGAGCAAGTACCCGGCCTCACCCGCAGGTTCGGGCGACGGACCGAGCGGCTGCGGTCGACGCTGGTGTCGGTCGGTCTTGCGCTCGCGGGCCGGGCCGGCGCCCGGATGACGGACGCCTTCAAGGTTCCGGTCAGCCGGAACACCCTGCTGAGGCTGATCGCCTCGGTTCCGGACCCCGTCACCGCCACACCCCGCGTTGTCGGTGTGGACGAATACGCCCAGCGCAAGGGTCGCATCTACGGAACCGTGCTCGTCGACGTCGAGACATGTCGACCGGTCGACCTCCTTCCCGACCGGGCTGTGCCCGCGCCGGTCGGTTGTCGCGGGCACTGGCTGAGGGGTCCCGGCGGCCGCCGGACGGCGGGCATCGGTGCTCAGTCCAGGATGAAGGTGCCGCCTGTGGTCGTCGCCAGGTCCGTTCTGAGGGCGGCTGTCGGTGTCCAGGCCCCGGGTCTGCCGGCGCCGCGGCCAGCAGTTCGGTGACGTCGGCCCGACGACGCCACCGCGCTCGCCTTCCAGTAGCTGCTCGCCGACCGGTGGGCGACGGCACCCGCTCAGCGCACAACCCGGGACGCGGGCGAGCCCGGCGTGCGGCTTCGCTGCTACCTGGCCCTGCGCCAGCCGGTCGGCGGTCTCCTCCCGCGCGGCAGCCTCCCGCCGGTCGAGCTCCTCCAACCACGACACCATCGCTGTCTCCAAGACCACGTCCTGGGACACGAAGATCCGCCGTCCGACCACGAACGGCAACGGCGCACGGCATCACCAGCTCACTGCAGAGGAGCCGTACCCATGCCAAACATGAGGGCGGGCAAAGTAACGGCAAGGGGCTGGTCCAGTCCAGGACGGCGTGGACTGGATCGGCGAGGGTTGGCGATTGCTCCAGTGATGCAGCAGCACACCGCTGCCATGGTCCAGCGGCGGCATGGGTGAACGCAGCGGCCGGCTGATCCCAGTCGCTACAAGGTCACTACAAATGAGACAGGCGTCCTCTCAGCCTTCGACCGGTTCCCATTCCGCTGATTGCGCGGACGTGCCAGCAAAGAGCACTGAGCCCCGTCTGAGGCCTCCCGGGACCACGCGGGCGTGCGATCAAGCAGCACATTTGCGCAGGTCAGAACCCGCCCCTCCCTCCCGCCTTTATGCGTCCTTTAGTTAAGGATCGTTGATTGTTTAAGTAAGCGATCCTTACGATCCTCGCCTCGGACGTGATCCGCATCAGGGATGAAGTCCATAAATTCATAGGGGGGTTCACACATGGCACAACGTCTACGGAGTCGGCACAGACCTCTGGCGCTGGCCGTCGTCCTGTTCTCGGTGCTCGCGTGGCTCGGCTTGGGGAGCCTGACGCATGCGGGCGCTGCCACTGCTTCGGGTGGCGACTTCTTCCCCGTCGCTCCCGCCGCGAAGATCGTCGACACCCGCTCGTCCCTCGGTGTCAGCGCCGCCCTCGGGGCGACGTCCACCGCTTCCTTCCAGGTCCTCGGACAGGGCGGTGTCCCTGCCTCCGGGGTGGCGGCCGTGTCGCTGGACATCACTGCGGCGAACGCCACCTCGTCCGGCAGCTATCTGCAGATGTGGCCGGACGGAACCACCCGGCCCTACCCCGGGTCCGTCATCAACTTCTCCAGCAGCGCTGACACGAGTAACTCCGCGATCATCGCCGTCGGTTCGGACGGGAAGGTCGACGTCTACAACTCCAGTGGCACCGTCGACGTGATCGTCAGCGTCAACGGGTACTTCACCTCCGCTGCCGGCACCACCTCTCCCGGTGGATACGTGCCCGTGACCCCGGCGCGGATCGTCGACACCCGTGACGGGACCGGGGCGCCGCAGGCGACGATCGCCCCCGGCGGAACGCTGAACGTGCAGGTTGACGGCGTCGACGGCGTCACGGACGAGGCGTCGGTCTACGCCAACATCACCGTCCCGTCTCCCGGTGCCGCCGGCAGTCTGTACGCCTACGCCACTGGCGCCTCACCGGGCCAGCCAACGGTGAGCTACAAGAGCGTCACAACCGCCCAGGGCACGGTCGTCCCCGTGGGCACAGGCGGTCAGATCACCCTGAAGAACGGGTCGTCCACGCAGTCCGTCAACGTCGTCATCGACATCTATGGCTACTTCACCGAAGCCCCCTCCAGTGGCGGCAGCTTCACAGCTGTCCAGGACCGCCTCCTGGACACGCGCACCTCGACGGCCGTCGCGTCCCACAGCTCGGTCAGCGTCGCGGTCGGCGGGAACGACGGCATCCCGACCACGTTCGGTGCCGCGGTGCTCAACCTGACCACGACCAGCCAGGAGCACGGCGGCTTCCTGCAGGTCTGGGGCACCGGGCCGACCACCCCGCCGGGCCTGTCGGTCGACAACTTCCAGGCGAGCACCACCACCGCAGACCAGGTGATCGTCGCGCCCGGCACCCAGGGCGCGGTCACCATCTACAACGATAGTGCCGGCACGATCCAGCTCATCGTCGACCTCCAGGGATGGTTCTCCTCCGACCAGACCACGCCCACGCCGGACCCGACGGACACGGCACCCGACCCGACGGCCAGCGACCCGGGCCCGAAGCCGAGCGGGGCCGTCACCGTCTCCCCGGGTCCCACGGTGAGCGGCACCACGGACCCGACCAGTACTTCCACGCCGACGGACACTGGAGCCGCCACGGTAGGCGGGAAATTCACCAACGCCAGCGGCGTACCGCAGCAGAATCTGAGTGTCTCTGTCGCGGCGACCGACGGCGTCCCGGACGACGGAACCGAAGCCGAGGAACCAGTCGTCGGTACAGCAACGACCGGTACAGACGGCACATGGTCGCTCACCCTCCCCGACCCGCTCCCCAGTACCCTGCAGACCCTGGCCGACGCGAACGGCGGGGTGCTCAACCTTGAGGCCACGGCCAGCGGTTCGGCGGCCAACGGCACACCCATGGTCGGTATGGACTTCCTGAGCGCCGGCGTCGCACACGGTTCCAACTCCACAACGGCCTCGGCCGAGGTGCGAGCGGATGAGACCCCGCACACAACCCCGATGTATGTCGACACGGTTACCACCGACGTGGACAACGCGCCCACCGATGCGCAGACGGCGACGAGCGAGGCACAGCGCATCGCGGATGACGCGAGCAACGTCACGAACGAATTCGCGAACCTGCCCACCTGGCAGTCCGCGACGGGTGACACAACCGCCTACAGTGCCAACGTCGTCAATGGCACCGACTACAGCTCGGCCACGGTCACTCCCTACGCGGCCTGCCACAATAACGCCACAACGCTCCACAGCAAGATCGTCTATACCACGGTCGGCGAGGCACACGCCTACTATGACGCAAAGGCGAGCTTCGATTACACCGACACGATGTCGACCAGCATCAGCCTCGCTGTGAGCACCAACCAGAGCGTGTGGACTCTGAGCGGCGAGTCAACGCAGAGCGGTTCCATAGGCCACTCCACCGGATACTCCGGCAAGGGACCGTACTACGCCAGGCAGTGGCAGGTACCCATTCTCTACAAGTACCAGCGGGTGCACACCGTCTGTGCTCACCAGAACACCAGAGTCTGGTACCGGATCCTTCCCTCCGGCTACAAGATCCCTGCAGGCGGAGCCGTCGGAAGATTCGGGAAGGACGTCAGCAGTAAAGACGGGTACACCCGCTATGCGGCGTCTAACTCGAAGTGGCGTTTCGTCGTCCCTCAGACGGCCTATTACGGGCTGTCGCACGGCAACACTTCCGCCGACGGGCATGGTGTCAGCGTCTGGGGCGTCGGGCTCAAGGTGTCGACCTCATACGACTCGAAGCACACCCAGAAGATAGAGGCCGGCAAGGCGCCCTACGATCATGACGTCTGGGGCGGGCACGGACCGCTCGATGGGAACCCCGGTGTTTTCTACTCGTACTAGAAGATTCGCCGCGATCGCAGGGGTAATACTCTCCCTGAGTGCGTGCGCAACTTCGAATGCAGTGAAGGAGGGCACCGCACTCCGCGCGTCCGGTCCTGAAAACATGGGCGTCCTGGGATTCCCTCACGCGCAGGTCGGACAAACCTACCGGTTTGCGTTTCCGCCCTTCGTGAATGGCACGGGCGTAAAATTGGTCGTCGAAGGCGTGAAGCTCACCAAAGTGCCCAAAGGGGTCAAGGTGATTGGCTACCCGGTCTATTCCGTCAATGACACCAACGGATACATCATGGGCAGTCAGGACGGACGCAAGTACCCGCGCGACATGACCAAGATGCCTAACTACGCGGGCAAGCCCATCACGGTAGGACCGCACAAAAAGAGCGACCGCTACGCAATGGTCGAGGCACGTGTGATCGGCCGGGTCCAACAGCATTTGGGAGGCTGCGAGGTGACCTATTCGCAGAATGGCAAGAGATACCGGCAGACCCTGCGCTGTGAATTCGCACTCGACATGAAGTAACCACCGGCACAACCAACAGGCGCCACGCGCCGCGCCGCGGTTGCCTCCCATCCGGAGGTAACCGCGGCGCGACATCACGCACCTGCCGGCCGACAACCACTACACCGCCGCAGCTCTCCCCGCCCGAGGCATGGGCAAGAGGGTGCCAGCCCGGCGTCTCAGGGCTTGTGGCGGCGCAGGAGCAGGCCGTGCAGCCATGTCATCGGTCCTCGGTGGCGTCCCGTCGGACCTCGATGATCGGCAGCAACTGGCGTCGGGTAGGACCGGAAGGGGTGGGGACACCCGTAAGGCGCTCCACGAGCCGCTCAAGGGCGACTCGGCCGTCCTCGACAGCTGCCTGCTCTTCGTCCGTCAACGGAATCATGGCCCGCATGCGCTGGAGGTTGTCCTTCGCCTCCAGGAGCTGGGCCTTGCTGGACTCCTTGGGCGTGTAGAAGTCGCAGCGGGCGCAGGCCATGCGGTGCGGGCACGGCTCGAAGAACGTGTACGTGCAGTAGCCGTGTCCCAGGTTGTAGTGCTGCCAAGGTTCCCCGGCCGCGGCGGCGCCGGAGGCAACAGCCTCGCGGTCGACGAGGACCTCGATGGTGCGTACGTTGCGGGCGAAGTACCCGGCGTCCTCGTACGCCTTGGTCAGCGTGTTCGGGCTGATCTTTAGCTAGGACCCGTTGCCTGGCCACCTGCCCCGATCAGGACCGAGAGGCTAGTGCTCCGTGAGCCCGAGGCCCGGGACCGTGCGGCGGTCATCGAATTGTTCACCTCGCCCGAGGTGGGCACCTACATCGGCGGCCCCCGACAGCGCGACGAGTTCGAGCGTGCGATGCCCGAGACACCCAAGCGGCGCCCCGGCCTCTTCGTGGCCGATCTCGACGGGGCGATGATCGGGATCGTCACCCTCGAGCGGCGCGACCCTGAGCATCCGGTCCACGTCCGCCCCGGGGCCTCGGAGGTCGAGCTCGGCTACATGTTCCTGCCGCAGGCGTGGGGACACAGGTACGCCGCGGAGGCGTGCGCGGCGGCACTCGACTGGTGCGCCGGAGCGCTGCCCGGCGAGCCGGTGGTGCTCACCACCCAGACCGCCAACGAGCGCTCGATGCGCCTCGCGGCGAAGCTGGGGTTCACCGAGGTGCAACGGTATGAGGACTGGGGTGCCGAGCAGTGGTTCGGCATGTGGTCCCCGGTCGCGCTGTCCGACTGAGGTTGCGCTCGGCAGTGTCCGTACTCATCGCGATGAAGCCGGGCGAGCGCGAGGAGATCAATCGAGGTTCAAAGATGTGTGGGACGGCGCGCCGTCGAGTGGGGCTTGCAGATGTCAGCCAGCTTTGGCGGGTTCCTCCACCCGGGCCCGTGTGGAGGTGAGCCGGTAGGAGCCGGTGCCGGTCTCGATGATTGTGCCGTTGAAGGTCAGGCGGTCGACGATGGTCGCTCGAGGCGGGGGCGGTGACGAGGGCCCGTAGGCACCTCCGAGCCCCGCCTTCACCCTCTCGGCTGTCTCCCGCCGTCCACGCGCCGCGGTTTTTGGTGCCGCGTGCCCCTACCGGAGACAGGCCGGTATCTTCCTCTCTTCTCCGTCTCGGCGATCCGCGCCCGAACTGCTGCATCCGCAGCCAGTTCGGCGGGCAGCCGAGTGCTCTGCCAAGGTCGGGCAGTCACCAGCTGCCCGACCGTCAGATGCCGCGCGCTCTCAAGGTGGGCCCTATCCAGATCCGCTCCCTCAAGGTGGGTCCCATCCAGGTCCGCACCCTCCAGGTGGGCCCCGATCAGGCGTGCCCCCTCCAGATGGGCCCCATTCAGTCTCGCTCCCATCAGGTGGGCCCCGATCAGGTCCGCTCTCTCCAAGTGGGTCCCATCCAGGTCCGCTCTCTCCAAGTGGGTCCCATCCAGGTCCGCACCCTCCAGATGGGCCCCGATCAGGCGTGCCCCCTCCAGATGGGCCCCATTCAGTCTCGCTCCCATCAGATGCGCTCCGATCAGGTCCGCTCTCTCCAAGTGGGCTCCGATCAGGTTCGCCCGCTCCAGGTGGTTCCCGATCAGGTTCGCCCCCTCGAAGTGGGCGTCGACCAGCTTCGCACCGCGCAGGTCAGTGATATTCAGCTGGAGCTGGAAGGGCTCGTCGCGATTCCGGGGCCGTCGGCCGAGCACGGTCAGCGCTGCCTGCACCGGCTCGCTCGGGCGCGGCAGCACAACAATACGACCTCTGCTGCGCCCGTGTTCGGGGGTCATGACTGACACTCCCGCTCGCAGAAGCCGGCGGGCGAGTCGTACGCCGAGCTCATACGCAGAGGGCTTATTGGGTGTGGGGGCGTGTTCGCGGACGAACGCGGCGAGGACTTCGACGATCGTGGCGTGGTCCTTCGGCGAGTCCCGCATGATGCGCTCCAGCGCGTAGATCCCGCCGAGCTGTTCGACCGGCTTGTCGGAGGCGATCTGCCCGATGGCCTTGGTGTACCGGTCGGTGACCTGCCCTTCGCGGGCCTGGTGCCAGGTGCGATGGGTGTAAAGGATGCCGATCACCGCCAGACCGCCGGCGCCGAGCGCCACCATGGCGGTGCGGACTCCGGTGACGGCGGTCGCCACGGCTGGCGACAGCTTGCTGTTGAGGTACTGGTGATCGATCCACCACGGCACGCGCCACAGTGCTGCGCCCGCGGCGGCGACCCCGCCGAGCGTTACCAGGAGCCACCACGCCCACAGGGGAACCCGTGACACCGACTTCTTGTCCATGCCGTCAAGCACACCGTCGCAATGCCCGAGCGGCTGTGCGGCGCAGCGCCCCGCGGGGGAAGGAACACCGGTACGGCGGAGACAAGGTACGAATCGATCACCGGCGGTGCGTCCCCATCGCACGGAATCGGCACGGTCCGGATGACGTGGGCCTGTTACTCACTTTCGGGTGACAGGCGGCGGACCGGAGGCCGCGCGGCGGCACCGGTCGACCCTGGTGGGGCCGTCGCGTGTACGGTCTCGCGGGCCGACGGTCCGTCAATCTTCGGCATTCACCGCATATATGGTAGTTGCAGGTAAGAGTCATAGGAATATGCGGAATCCGTTACGACCCTCGCGTATCCGTCACATCGCCTCCGCACCGTGGGCAGGGTGTGGGTGTGCAGCCGACCGGCCGCCGACCCGCACAACGCACCCCAGGTGACCTGCGGCTTTCATGCTGCACGTGCCAGTGGTGTCCGGCCCCGAGAAGGGGGACCTCGTGTCCGTATCCGTTTCCGCCCGTCGTCTGACCGCCGCCGCTGCCGTGGCCGCCGCCTGCATCGGAGGGCTCGCGCTGCCCGCCGCGGCCGCCGGCCAGTACCCGGCCCGCCCGCACCACGATGTGGTCATCAGCAAGGTGCAGTACGACTCCCCGGGGCGTGACAACCGCTCCAACCGCTCCCTGAACAAGGAATGGGTGGACGTCACCAACACCAGCCGCCGGGAGGTGAACCTGGACGACTGGACGCTGTCCGACGAGGCCGGCCACACCTACACCTTCCGCCACTTCCACCTGGAGGGGCGCTCCACGGTCCGCGTTCACACCGGCGTCGGCCGTGACAGTGTCACCGACGTCTACCAGGACCGCCGCGCCTACGTGTGGAACAACGACGGCGACACCGCCACCCTGCGCAACGACCGCGGCCGCCTGGTCGACGAGGTCACCTGGGGGCACCACCGCGGCGACGACCGCGACCACCGCGGGGAGCACCGCAACGGCAGCGGCATCCGCCACTGACCTACCCGTTGGTGCCGGCGGCCGGTGACCCGAGCCCGGCCCCAGCATCACCTCTCGCCGGCACTGCGCCACTGTCCCGGGGCGTACCGCCAACCGCCGTCGCGTAGCGACTTCTCCGTCTGGCCCGTCACCCGTTTTCCACCGTGGTGACGGGCCAGGCGCCTGTTCAGCGGGCGAAGGTGACGGTGATGGGCAGGCGGTGAGGCGCTCGGCGAGCGCCTGCTGCTCGGCGAGGTCGATCGTCAGCTGAGACAGCGCGTGACACGTTCCGGCGGTGGACCGAGACGGTCGGCAACATGCCCGTACCAGGGATCACTCTCCCTGACGAGGAGACCGGCGCCGTGGTGACGATCCGGCTGTGCCGATTTTTCGCCCGCAACACCTGTCCTGCGTTGGCCAGATGTCCGTCACCTGGCCGAATTGCCATGTGGGGTACCGGACTTCGCAAAGACTGTGCAGGTCGTTTCTTGTTCACTTGATTGGGTCTACTCGCATAGACCGGGGGGTGGTGTCATGCCGTCAGCCGCCCGGCGACATCCCTTTGTCCGGGCCTACTTGTGCGGGAGAACCTCACGTGCGTCGCTTCACTGCCACCCTCAGTTCCCTGGCCCTCGGCGCGGGCGCGCTGATCGCCCTGTCGAGCGGTACCGCCCAGGCGTCGACCTGTTCGCACGCCTACCTGCCGCTGCCCGATTCCTCGTGCACGCCGGGTGCCTACAACCCGGATGTCACCCAGTCGAACATCCAGAGCACCATCTGTGTGTCCGGCTGGACGGCCACCGTCCGCCCCCCGACGTCCTACACCAACCCGCTCAAGGCCCAGGGCATCATCGACTACGGCTACTCCGACACCAACCTCGCCGACTACGAGGAAGACCACCTCGTCCCCCTCGAACTCGGCGGCGCACCCCGCGACCCCGGCAACCTGTGGCCCGAGCCCTACTCCGGCTCCCAGACCGCGCACTCCAAGGACGGAGTGGAAACGAAACTGAAGAACGCCGTCTGCGCCGGCACCATCACCCTGTCCGCCGCCCGCAGCGCCATCAAGAACAACTGGACCACGGCCCTGCAGGTCACCGGCATCGGCTGACCCCGCAAGCCCTCCGGGACATCCGGAGAGGCCAGGCCGGATCGATCGGTGAGCAGCCGCAGCGACGCTGAGCTCAGCCGGAGAGGCACAGGGCCACTGGCGGGCAAAGGCGAAGGGACCCGGCTGGTGCCGGGTCCCTTCCTCTTGTAGCGGGGACAGGATTTGAACCTGCGACCTCTGGGTTATGAGCCCAGCGAGCTACCGAGCTGCTCCACCCCGCGTCGGTGACGCCACTCTACACAAAGGCGCAGCCCATGTTTGTCCGTGCCAGCGCAGCCACGCTGCCTGGAGCGGAGCCCCGCAAGCAGTGCAGGCGGGGTTTGAGAGCGAGACCGGCACCGGCTACGGCACCGCGCTGCTCTGTCGGCGGCTCGGCGGTCACCAGCGTGGACGTGGATCCGCACTTGGTCGACGTCGCCGCCGAGCGGCTCACGTTGACCGGCCTGAACCCGCAGATGGCCACCACGGACATCACGGGACCACTGCCCGGGGCGTTCGACCGGATCGTGTCCACGGTGTCCGTGCGCCCCATCCCGGCCTCGTGGCTGGCCGCGCTCCGGCCCGGCGGCCGGCTCGTCACCACGATCGCGGGAACCGGGCTGGTCCTCGTCGCGGACAAGACCCGCGACGGCGGAGCGAAAGGCCGGATCACTCCGGACCTGGCCGGCTTCATGCGGACCCGCCACGGCGACGACTACGAACACACCAGCGATGAGATGTGGGATAAGGCGCAGACCGCCGACGGCGACCAGGTGAGCACCAGCCGGTACCCGCTGCTCTATGTGCCGGACTCCTGGGAGGTGATGTCGATGCTGGAACTCCTGGCCCCTGGTATCGATCACCGCGTCGGCCAGGAGGGAGACGAGCGGGACGTGTGGATGCTCCACGGTGACGGATCCTGGGCCCGCGCCACCACGGCTGGGCTCCTCGGCTCACCGACGGTCCATCAGGGCGGCCCGCGGCGGCTGTGGGACATCCTGGAGAAGATCCGGCACCGGCTCAACCGTGAGGGCGGCCTCCCGGTCTACGGCGCCCGAGTGGCCATCGATCCGGACGGCACGACCACGCTCTCCCGCGGGTCCTGGACGGCCATCCTGTAGCCCCCTGATCTCCCGTCCGGCCCCGCACCCCAGGCGTAACGGGGGTCGGGCGGGCCTATGAACGCTCGCCTTGGCCAGAACCGTTGGGAAGCACGCCGGCCAGGGCGAGTACAAGCCCGTCCTCTGGGAGACGCACCGCCACGGTGGCGGCCCATCCCACTGAGCAGTGGTTACCCGATCGGGTAACCTCGCCGAGCTGCATCTTTCTGGGATCACGGGACGTTTCTCGACATCGGGAAGACGGACCTGCGTCATACAGGTCCATCCCTCTGACCTGCGGGGTACGCGTTCAGTGCGTACCCCACACGGTGTCGGCGTCCTCGGCGTAGACGATCGTCTCCGGGGCTTCCCGCTCCCGGACTGCGAACAGCTCGGCACCGGTCCGGCGCCGTACACTCGCGATCACCCTCGAACGGTCCGCTGCCCTTACCGGCGGCGGGCCGCGGTCGTCTGCTCAGGCTTCCCGGCAGATGCGCCGACGCGAGACCTCATGCAGGCCGGCGGCCCGGATTGTCGGGCCCCGCCTGCGCTTTTCCGGCTCACTGTGCACTTCGGCACCGGAACCCCTTCTTCACTGTGCATCCAGACACTCCATGTGATGGGTTGCCGAGCCTAGATTCGCGATGGACTCGCTCACCCGGCTGAGCGTGCATAGCAAGCTGTCGTGCGGACTGACAACGGCCCAACCGAGGGCGCCATCAAAGGGGGAAGCTCACTCATGCTCAAACTCGGGAAGTCCATGCGTGCGAGGACCGAAAGAAAAAGCACCTTGATCCGGATCAGGAAACTGCTGTCCAACCGCCTCGTAAGGCTGGCTGCGACAGTGACGGCGGCGCTCGCGATGCTGCTGGGCACCACCGGCACGGCGAACGCAGCGATCTATTGGGACAACCCCAGCATCCAGATGGTTAACCAGGCCAGCCAGCAGTGCCTGGCAGGTGTATACGACTTCGGACCCTCGTACCCCGCTGGCGAGACGGTGCCTGGGTGTATGGCTAGGGGCACCAGCTGGATCCGGCTGGAGAGCGGGCAAGCAGACTCCGGTGGCCAGGCGAACGTCCAGATCATGACCGAGAGCGGCAGCGGAACGGTGTGCCTGGGAGCGGTCGCGGGCGAGGGCCCCTCTCAGATCCAGGGTTCGGCTGCAACGCGTTGGGAAACCTGCGAGTTTGACAGCAACAACTGGGATCAGATCTGGACCATGGCAACCGCAGCTCCGGCCCAGAACGTTGGAAATCCGGCGGGGTTGAAGCACTTCATCAACTTCTACAACGGCCGTTACAAAGTGTGTCTGGACGGCGGCATCAATGCCTACGGCTTCCCCGGCGGCTGTTCCACCACCAACAACTGGCAGGTCTGGAACATCTACACCAATCAGACCTCGGAACCCTGGCGAGGCTTCTAAGAAGCCGTTGCTCTATCGATCTTGGTGAGCGTGGGTTCGATTGCGACAGCCCGGTCGGGTGACCTTGTGGCGTGTCGCGCATGAAGACAGGGCCCCGGGTGCAGCTCGTGGTTGTCGAAGACCGTGAGCGCGCCAGGAGGCCCTGATGCCGCATTTGTACGCCCTCGCGCCGGCTGGCTCCAACTCGGCTGCACGTGAGTGTGATTGTCTCGCTCACCGGTTCGGGAACGCCGGGGAACGTCCGCACAGGCGACCGAGGTATCCGTCCGACATGAGCGAGGCGGAGTGGGCCATCGTGCGTGACGCGATGCCCGTCCCGCGGTGGCTGGAGGGCCGAGGCGGGCAGCCGGAGGGCTACTGCCATCGCCAGATGGTCGACGCGGTGCGCTATCTAGTCGCGGGCGGCATCTCCTGGCGGGCGATGCCCGCGGACTTCCCCGCGTGGGACCGCGTCTATTCCTTCTTCCGGCGCTGGCGGAACAAAGGCATGGTCGCCGAGTTCCACGACCGGCTGCGGGAGAGGACCCGCGAGGCGGCGGGCCGGGATCCAGAGCCGACCGCGGGCATCATCGACGCGCAGTCGGTGAAGGCGGCCGCGTCGGTGCCGGCCGCGAGCCGGGGATTCGACGGCGGGAAGAAGGTCAACGGCCGCAAGCGGCACATCGTGGTGGACGCCCTCGGACTGCTGCTGGCGGTGATGGTCACTGCGGCGTCGGTCACCGACCGCGAGGCGGGCGAGACGCTGCTGACGCGGTTGCGCGAGCGGCACTGGCGCATCACGATCGTGTGGGCCGACGGCGGCTACACCGGACGCCTGGTCGACCTGGCCCACGATGTCCTGGGCCTCGCGCTGAGCGTGGTCAAACGCAGCGACGACACCACGGGCTTCGTCGTACTGCCGAAGAGGTGGCTGGTCGAGCGGACGTTCGCATGGCTGATGCGCTCACGCCGCCTCGCCCGCGATTACGAGGGCCGCCCCGACAGCTCGGAGGCGATGATCCGGTGGTCGATGAGCATGGTCATGAGCCGCCGACTCGCCCGGCGACCACGCTGATTCCACCGTGTTCAACTTCAGGACAGGGGTTCGTAGAACGGGCGGTCAGGCGCGAAGTTGCGAGAACACACCGTCACATCCTCACCCCTGAGATAAGCCAGCAACCATTCACCGAACGTCATCTCATGAAGAGTCCAGGCCGGACTGTCAAGCTCCTGAACCAGGACGCGCCAGGGCGACGAGGGTCCATCTGGAACACGAAGGAAAACCCATTCTCCCGTCGTGGTCGACGCCACCGGCATCAACTCACCGGGGTTCGCCCCAGCCGGACTTGGCAGGAATGCTGCCATGTCCTCCTCCCGCCACATCTCCAGATCCCCCCTGATGGTCTCTCCCAGGCTGTGCAGAAGATGGCCGGCGGGGTGCTCCAGGTACAACTGCCCGTTGATCTGGATCGAACCATAGGCATTCACGATCTCACGAAAGTCCGCAGGGAATTCGATGCCGAATTCCCGCTCCATTTCGCCCCACGGCGCCGCATCCGACCAGTTGAATCGGGGTTCACCCAACAGGGATCGGATCTCTGAAACCGCTGCCACCACTAAGCCCCTTCCACCAGGTTCCGGACGTCCTGGCTGGCACCCCGCCCCGGTAGCCTACGAGCCGCCGACTCGCCCGGCGACCACGCTGAACATCCCCGGACGTGCCTCGGCCAGCCAACCCCGGGCAACCAGGCGCTTCGCCTTCGACCGCACCCCCTCGACCTTCGCCGGAACCGCCTCCAGGCCGAGCGCCACTGCCAGTTGCCGACAGTCCATCGCCTCCCCGCCCGACCCGCTCCCACCGGCCAGGACGCTCATCAGCCGGCGGTAGTCGGGCGCCAGCACATCGGCATCAAGGCCGTCCCTCCATACCGGCACCACCGAACCGGGCACAGCCGTGGCGGTCCGCGCCGACCGTTCACCCGCCGCCACAACCGGCGGTACCTCATCGCCTTTGCGAGGCTCAGCCAGGACCAGTCCGACGGTCTCCCGGGCGATCACGAATCGCTCCCACGTGGCCTCCGCCTCCCGTAGCTCGGCCTGAAGAGCTTCTACCCGCTGCCGAGCGGCACGCTCGTGCTCCTCCAGCAGCCCCATCACGGACGGCATCCCGGCACCTCCACCGAAGAGACGACACGACACCCCGTCTCTGCCGCCAACGCACCAGACCTATGCCTGACCAGCGGAAACACACCCGCCATTCTCGGAAAGACAACAACTTCTAAGCAAAACCTGTATGACCTTGAGATGAGCGAAGCCCTCCCCGGAAGGTCCGGGGAGGGCATCCTCATGCCCGCCGTCCTACCCCCAGCAGATGTCTCGCCTCGCTGCTGTGAGGCCCCCGAGGGGCCCGGCAACCGTGTCCGTCACTCAGCAGGCTGCGGTCTCATCCGGCGGGCCATCCGCGCGGCTTCCTCCGGGGTCACCAGCTGAACCTTGCTGCGGAACACGCGGCCCATTGGTAGGGGGAGGCCGGTGATGCGGCAGGGGCTGCCGCCGCGTTCGCCGACCTGCTCAACGACTGCGTGCGAGTGCTGGGCGAAAACCACCCCGACACCCTTGCCGTCGGGCATCACCTCGCCCGGTGGCAAGGGCAGGTTGGAGGAGGGGACAGCCACCAGTCGCGTAGTGGGCGTTCGGGGCACTGAACCGTTTCATCACCACAGAGCGTCGTCGCCGCGCAGCCGGACTCGCCATCCAGCGGTCAACGGGCTCGCCAACAAGAAACCCACGGAACATCGCCACCTGGTGCTTCGAGAACCCGAAGTCGCCAACCATCGATCAAAGTCACAGCTCGCGCGCGCGTCACGGGTACGGAGAAGATGGCCGCAGGGATCACGGAGGGGCGTCGTGCGGCTGACGATCGACACGCAACAGGACACCTATGAGCAGGCGGTGGCCGCCGTGCAGGCGGCGTACGGGATGCGGCCGGCCGTTCCCGAAGCGTGGTCGGACGCCGCGGCTGCGGAGGTCCGCCCCGGCCCGCAAGACCTCGCCGATGACGACCTCGGGGACGGCTGGAGCGACCGGCTGCTGTTCCAGGTGATCGCGGCGCTGATGCCTGGGGCCCGGGCGGTGCTGCGCAGGATCACCGACCTGGGCGGCGCTGCCTCATACGAAGATGTCCAGCAGCACTTCGCCGATCACCCGGTGATCCCGATCCCGCGATCGCGGATCGGCGGGACGCTGACAAGCATCAAGGCCGTACAGCGACGTGTCGGACCGGACGGTGCTGGCCCGCTGCTCCAGCGGGACGATCGGGCACGGCGCTACCGCATCGACGACGCCCTCCAGGCCGGGTTCCAGCGTGCCTTCGCACTCGCGGACATGCGCCCTGACCTGCTGCGCGATGACCCCGCCCGGCCGGTCACCTGAGACGGCCGTGCGGTTCGGCGCCAGCCCGCCAGCGGACATCGAACTACTATCCGTTCGTGACGTACGACTTTCCCGACTTCCCTGGGGGAAGCGATGTGGCGCAATGCAAGAGATCGGATATCTGTGCAGCTCAGGGCTGGTGGCGCCCACCGTAGCTGGTGCAACACGTGTGGCGCTATCACCGATCGAGTGAAGCTGTCCGTGAGGTCAGCGCGGGATGAGTGCACACTGTTGTGACGATTATCAACCCGTACGTAGCACCTGCCTCTACAGGTAGCTGCGCTGTAGTTCCTGGCGGAGCCGGGCGAGCGCCCGGTGCAGCGTGCTCTTGACCGTGCCAGCCGCCATGCCGAGGGCAGCGGCCGTCTCTTCCGTGGTCAATTGCTCCCAGTGCCGTAGTACGAGGACGCTGCGCTGCTGGGGTGTCAATGCCTTCATGAGGTCCCTCAGCAACTGGCGGTCGGACAGCTGCTGGGTGGGGTCCTCGATGCTCGTGTCCGGTAGCTGCTCGGTGGGGAGCTCCTGCAGCTTTCGTGCCCGCCACCACTCGGTGCGGGTGTTGATCATTACGCGGCGCAGGTAGGCGTCTGCGAGTCGCTTGTCCGCTATGCGGTGCCAGTGCAGGTACGTTCGTGCGAGCGCGGTCTGGAGCAGGTCTTGGGCGTCGAGCGGGTCGGCAACCAAGCGCTGGGCGCTGCGCAGCAGAGCGGCATGCCGTATGCGGACGTACTCTTCGAAGTCCGACGCCAGGTCAGGCTGCTTACGCGGATACATGGGTCGAGTTCCTCTCGATTGGGCGCGAGCGGTGCCACCAGGCATGGCCAGGGTCCGGGCCTTCCCCTCGCGAGGCCCGGACCCTGGCGTGCGTTGTCACCGTCGGCTGTTGCCGCCGCGCAGGACGACCTTTCCGTTGCGATAGGCGTCGATGCGGATCCAGATGGTGTTGCTCACGGCGGGGGTTTCGACGGTTCCGTTCAGTCCCAGGTCCATGTAGCGGACACCACCGCCGCGGCCGCCGTTGTTCCAGGTGCCGCACCAGTCAACGGTGACCTTGGTGTTTCGGATGGCCTTGTGCTGGCAGTCGATCCACTGCCCCCACACGTACTTGCCGTTGTAGGCGACCTTGCCGGCAAGGCTGGCGTAGCCCACGCCGCATGACGCGGTGCTCTTGGGACCACCCCAGTAGGGCTTCTTGTTCAGCACGCACAAGGTGGCGCGAACGCTCTTGTAGTGCCACTTGCGGGCAGCGGCGGTCGCCGGGACACCGCGCGGGGCCGGGCCGAGACGGTCGGGCCCGGTCTCGACCGTGGCGGCGATGGTCTTACCCGCGGCCGTGGGCAGGGTCAGCACACGGGACACGGGTGCCGTGCTGGGTGCACTGTGGTGCTGGGCGAGTGGGTTTACTGCCGCGCCGGCCATGGGGCCGGAGGCGAGGGCCCCGCCGAGCGCGAGGACCGTGGAGGCGAGTACTGCTCCGTTGCGAATGCTCATCTTCGTGTGGCTCCTTCTGATCAGTTGCATGGCCGTGGGCCGCCACACCGTCCAGTTCCCCTCACAGGGATTTGGCTTCCAAAGGCCCGTGCCAGGGCGGTGCGGTGACCGTCGTGCACCATCGAGTTCAGCGGCCCGGGGATTGATTGGGCACCTGTCCCCGCCACCTTGATTCATGGCCGCACCGCAGGTCATGGGGCGCATGGCGTCAAGGGGCAAGTCCCGGATCGGGGAAGTCAGGGCCGGTGTGGGGTCTCTGTCAGCGGGTGTGGGAAGTCCAGAAGCGCTGGAAGTCGCCGTCGAGGCGGTTGGCGTAGGAGGTGAGTCCGTCCTGCTCCGGTTTGCCGCCTTCTCGGAGTCCGCCGAGCACTCCGATGACCGTGCCCTCGCCCGCGAGCGTGTTGCCTGGTCCGATCAGGACGGGGGAACCGCTCACGCCGTCGGTGAAGCCGCGGCACTGGAACTGGTATTCGGGCTTGTGGTTCTTGACTACCTTCTTGGACAGCGGGGTAGGGCCGCAGACGGTGGAGTAGTTGTACTTGCTGGGATAGCCGACGAGCGTCGCGCGACTGCTCCAACCAGCGTGGATCCAGTACGGGTTGGCGCCTGTGACCGACTGAATGCGGACATGGTTGTGACTCTTGACGTGGATGACCCCGTAGTCGTAGCTGGGATTCCGGTAGAACGCCCAACTGTCCGGAACTGCCCAGCTCTTGATGCCCCACTTCCCGTAGGGCGCCTGCCCGTGGTAATAAGCAGGCACGAACACTGACAGAAGGTGACCGGCATTCCATCCGTGATAAACCAGGCAGTGGCCAGCGGTGAGGATCGAGTCGCGGCTGCCGCTCGACACGACTGTTCCGGTGCAGCTCACGTCCTTGCTGGGCAGGTGGTAGAAGATCTTGCCGACACGCTTGGGGTGGCCTACCGACTGGGGCGCCACGTCCGAGGCGGAGTTACCGCTCGCGGCGTCCGCTGCCCTCATACGCTGAGGAGTCCAGTACCGCTCGGCGGCAGCGGCCTGAGCGTCACTAACGTGACCGCCCACGGCCGTTGTCGTCGCCGGGACGGCGTGAGTGACGGGCGCCGCGGGGACGGCAGGAGCGGCGGCGATCAGGCCGCTGCCGCCCAAGAGCGCGGTGGCGGCCAGTAGTGCGCCGCGGGAGCTCAGGGAGACCATGCATACCTCCGATAGAAGATCAGCCAGACCCGGGTACCTAGGTGCGTCAGGTCCGGCGAGGGAAACGCGGACGATCGAGGTCCGCGGCCACGACGACTGGCGCGGTTAGATCGCCGTTCATTGCCTTGCACCACTGAGTTCAGCGGGTCGGGAATTGAATGGGCAGCCGGTTTTGCCGCCCTGAACAATGGACTCGTTGCAGGCCACGGGCACGGCGTTGCGGCAGTGGCCAAAGCAGACGCCCTCGGATTGCACTCCTGCCACGAGGTTGCGTACCTTGTTCGGCCTCGCGCCGAATCCACGGGGAAAGCGGGCGGCTAGAGGGGTGAGCTGGCGATGGCGGGACGTCCTGAGAGCCCACTCGATCCCACCACTGGGCCGGTGGCGCGGTTTGCGGCTGAGTTACGCAAACTCCGGGCGGAGGCCGGGAGCCCGACCTACCGGGTGATGGCGCAGCGCGCGGGTCAGGGGACAAGCACCCTGTCGCAGGCCGCCAGCGGTGAGCGGCTGCCGACCCTGCCCGCCGTGCTGGCCTACGTGAGGGCGTGCGGCGGTGATCCGGAAAAATGGGAGGAGCGTTGGCGGCAGGCGGCTGCGGAAGTAGCGGCGGAGCCCCGGGCCGAGGATGAGGACGTCGAGCCTCCGTACCGGGGTCTGGCCCGCTTCGAACCGGGCGACGCCGATCTGTTCTTCGGCCGCGACGAGCTCACCGACCGCCTGGTCGAACTGACCCGCTCCCGACGGTTCACCGCGGTGTTCGGCCCGTCGGGCAGTGGCAAATCCTCTTTGCTCCGTGCCGGCCTCATCCCGCGCCTGCGCAGTCCGCAGGCTCCCGGTCCGCGGCCGGCCGCCGTTCGCGTCCTCACCCCAGGGGAGCACCCCCTGCGCGTCCATGAGCAGCGGCTGATACCCAAGGGCACCGACGGTGAGACGTGGCTGATCGTCGATCAGTTCGAAGAGCTCTACACCCTCCGCACCGACCCGGCCGAACGCGACCAGTTCATCGACCGCCTCCTGACCGCCACCGATGCCGCCAGTCGTCTGCGCGTCGTCATTGCCGTGCGGGCCGACTTCCTCGGCCGCTGCGCCGAACACCCCGCCCTTACCGCCGCGTTGCAGGACGCGACCGTGCTGGCCGGCCCCATGAGCCGCGACGAGTTACGCGAGGCCATCACCAAACCCCCCCAGACCGCAGGAATGATCGTGGAACGCGGTCTGACCGCCCGCATCCTCGACGAGGTCGAAGGGGAGCCCGGCGCCCTGCCGTTGATGTCCCACGCGCTGCTGGAAACCTGGCGGCGCCGCAAAGGCCGCGCCCTCACCCTGGAGGCATATGAGGCGGCCGGAGGCCTGCACGGTGCCATCGCCCGTAGTGCCGAAGACGTCTACGCCCGGCTCACGCCGTCCCAGGCCGCACTCGCACGCCGGATCCTGCTGCGCCTGGTCACCCCCGGCGACGGCGCCCCCGACACCCGCAGGCCCGCCCATCGCGAGGAGTTCGACTTCGGCGAGGCCACCGACACCGCGACGGTCATCGAGCAATTGGTCCGCGCCCGGCTGCTCACCCTCGACGACGAACAGGTCGACCTTGCACACGAGGCACTCATCAGCGCCTGGCCCCGTCTTCGGAGCTGGATTGACACCGACCGCGAGCGGCTGCGTGCCCATCGCCGACTGACAGAGGCGGCCGCCGCCTGGAACGCGCTGGACCGCGATCCCGGCGCCCTGTTCCGGGGTACGCTCCTGGCCACCATGGAGGAGGCATTCCCCGCCCAGGAACGGGAACAGACACTGACAGCCCTGGAGGGAGCATTCCTCTCCACCAGCCTGCAAGCCCGGCGCCGCGAGCGCACCCGTCCGCGCATCCTGGCCGCTGTCCTGTCCGTCTTGGTCACACTGGCCCTGGCAGCCGGGCTGATCGCTTGGCAGCAGAACCGGACGAACACCGTGCAGCACACCCAAGCCACTGCCCGCAGGATCGCCGCCCTTGGAGAGAGCCTGCGCTACACCGACCCCTCCACGGCCATGCGGCTCAGCGCCGCATCCTGGCGGATCGCCGACACGATCGAGACCCGCTCCGCCCTCATCGGCGCCCTGGCCCAAAAGGAAGAGGACACCTTCGCCCCCTCCGGCACTGAGGACAGCCAATACTTTCTCAGCGGCGATACCCGCACCCTGTTTGTCGTTGAAAGCGGTCGCGTCGTGCGCTGGGACGTCAGAACGCACCGCAAGACTGGCACTTTTCGTGGCCCGGGAGATGATGGCGCAGCGGCTGCGAGTGGCGTCAGCTCCGATGGACGGCACCTGCTGATGGTGTCGGACAGCGCAGAGGTGTGGGACATTGCCGCAGGCCGGTACGTCGGGGCCGCCATCCCCCTCCACAGCAGCGGATCCGGAGAAGTTCACACCGGCGGATCCGCGGAGTTCAGCCCCAGCGGACGCACACTCGACGTCGCTGACATCGCCGGTGACACCCCTCGTGTCCAAGTGTGGGACTGGCGACGGCACCGGCTGCTGTTCGAGCAACAGGGGCGGCGCGTCCAGGGCACCATAGTCAGTCCCAACGACCGCTTGGCCGCTGTGTGCGAGACAGGTCGGCCGCTGCAGGTGTGGGACATGGCGCAACACCGCACACTTCCCATGTCCGGCGCCCCCAAGGCCCCCAGCGACGGCGGGTGCGTCACTGCGCTCTTCAGCCCGGACAGCCACCAGATCGTGGCTGTCATGCCCGACGGAAAGCTGCGTCTGTGGAACCTTGCGCCCGGAGGCCCGGCAGCCAAGAGCTATGCCGTCCCCAGCCGCTTCGGTGACGACGACACGGAAGACTCCTCCGAGATCACGTACATGGCATTCAGCCAGGACGGTCGCTTCTTGGCAACTGCCAGCGATCACGAGGTCCGGGTGTGGAGGCTGTCGGCCGACGCATCCGGACCGGTTTTCCGCTACCCGCTGCCATCCGTTGCTTCCGGCCTCGTCGGCATTACGCAGTTCGGACTGGATCCGGATGGCGGTACTGTTCGCTACCTCACGCAGACAGGAGAGAATGATTCGGCCACGGGAAGGCTGATGCGCGCGGTGTCAGCGCGCGATGCGACTGCCTCCGGCTGGGCCGACAAACCGATGGAGAAGGCCCAGATCAGCTCGGACGGCAGGATGCTCGCGACAATGTGGCATAGCGGGCATATGAGCCACTTTCGTCTGCTCGACGCCAGGACCGGTCGCGGCTCGGCCGACTTCACCGGCGTGAGCTCCTGCCCAAGCGACCCCGCTGACCCGGGAAACAGTGCGCCAGGCTGTGGAGATCTGATTGCCTTCAGCTCTGACGCCAGCACATTCGCATACGCGGCCAGGGTTGGCGAGGGCTCATACGCCACGCTGCAGGCCACAGT
Source organism: Streptomyces sp. NPDC101234 (assembly GCF_044767525.1). Lineage (NCBI taxonomy): Bacteria > Bacillati > Actinomycetota > Actinomycetes > Kitasatosporales > Streptomycetaceae > Streptomyces > Streptomyces sp. NPDC101234. The sequence continues at coordinate 27,720 of NZ_JBIWOA010000068.1, forward strand.
GTGGGACATCCGGAGCCATCATGTCCGCGCCACCCTGAATCTCGGCCTGCCTGTCAACGCCCAGAGCATCATCCATGCCCTCGCTCTCAGCCCGGACGGCCGAACTCTACTGGTCTCTCGACTGAAGGACGATTACCGTACGGAAATCTGGGACATCGCACGCGGCAAGAGAACCGGGGTACTGCCTGTTGGCGGTGACATGTTGGCCTTCCAACCTGGTGGAAAGACTCTTGCCACCTCGGACGGGCACATAGTCGATCTTGACTCGCAACATATCGTCAGCCGTCGGCTGACTCAGTCCCTTACCACAGCGCTGGCCTTCAGCCCGGACGGCCGCTACTTGGCCGTCGGCGACCAGTCTGGCCGGGTGACTCTCTGGGGCAAGCGGGCCACGCACCGGCTCGCAGCGATGGCCGGCACCTTTACCGGCACGGAACTGGACTCCGGGGCATCCGTCCGGGCCCTGGCTTTCTCTCCCGACGGTCACACCCTTGCCGTAGGAGGCGGTGACGGCACGCTCCAACTATGGGACGTCCCCTCCGGCCAACGTCTGGGCTCGGCATTGCCGACAGTGAATGAGCCTCTCCTGGCCGTGGGTTTCGATACGGACGGCAGGACACTTCGAACGTCGGGCCGCTATGTACCGCTGCACAACTATCCCACCACCATGTCCTCGATCGCGGAACGGACCTGCCGCCGTACCAGAGGCGGGCTGACGCACTCCGAGTGGAATGAGTACCTCCCGGAGGTGCCCTACCGTGACATCTGCTGATAGGTCGCCAGAAGTGAGTCCCGTGCCAGCCGCGTGCTGTTGGCCTGGTGGTGTCAGGTGGCCGCGCTGCGGGAGAAGGCGCGTGAACTCACGGCCGTGATCGTGACGCACGCGTTCTGGGACCAGATCGCGGGCCCCGACCGTCCTGACGCCCGCAGCCGGCTCAAGCACTGCGGGTGCCGATTAACCATCCGGCCTGGTCAAGCCGCATGTTCGTACTGACGTAGGGTTCCACCTAGCCGGTCCCGTCGGCGCGCCTCCAGGTGCCTGCTCGTCTCTGGCGCGCTGATCGGTTCGGGTAGCGGGCGGAGCGGAGCGGCTTGCTGCAGGGTTCGGTGCGGCCGGTGCTGGTTGTATTGGGTCTCGAACTCCGGGAGTGCGTGGAGCGGGTGGCTCCGGTTCCAGATCGGGGTGCGGTCGAGGAGCTCCCTGCGGCAGGTCTGTATCCACCGCTCCGTGAGCGAGTTCATTCGGGGTATCCGGATGCCGGTGGTGACGACCTTCAGTCCTGCGTCGGCGAGCAGGTCGTCGAAGGCGGCCGTGAACTTTGAGTTGCGGTCGTGGATGAGGAACGTGGCCTTGCTGCCCGCGTCCTTGAGGTCCATGAGGAGATTGCGTCCGAGCTCGACGGTCTGGCTTCGTAACCGAGAGCGGGCTCTGGTCCACTTCGTGTGGCGCGGTCGCTCTACGTGACGGCGGAAATATGATCTCCATCTTGATCGTGAGGCAGTGGGCCCGAAGCTACGGTGCAGTGGTGAGCAACGACTTCCTCCTCGGCCGTGCGGTCCGTCTCATCCCGCTGTCCGTCGGCCATGCCGAAGCACTCTTTCCCTCTGCGTCGGATCCCGAGGTGTGGCAGTGGATGCCCCGACCTCGGCCGGGCTCCCTGGAAGAGACGCAGGCGATGATCAGCCAGATGCTGACGGACCAAGCCCGGCGGTGCTTCGCGGTTCAGCGTCTGACGGACGAGGCGGTGATCGGTTCGACCAGTCTGTATGAGCTTGACCTGGCTGAGGGCCGCGCGGAGATTGGTGCGACCTGGTTCGATCGTTCTTGCTGGGGCGGCCCCTATAACGCCGAGTCGAAGCTGCTGCTGTTCGGGTACGCCTTCGACGATCTGGGCCTTGCCAGAGTCGCGTTGCGCACCGACAACCTCAACGTGCGGTCCCAGCAGGCCCTGACACGACTTGGTCTCGTCTATGAAGGGTCGCTGCGCAGCCACATGATGCGCCAGGACGGCACGCGGCGTGATTCGCTGTACTACAGCGTGCTCGCGGATGAGTGGCCCTCTCTGCGCGACAAGCTGCTCACCAGGGTCACGGCTAAAGTTACTGTCTGAATGGTGCGCTGCTGTCACGGTGCGAGGAGGACCCGTTTCCTCAGGAGAGCGAAGCCGGCACGGCCGAACATCTGGCGCTTGAGCATCTTGATCCGGTTGACGTGTCCTTCGACGACGCCGGAGTTCCAGGGCAGTGTGAGGCCGGACGCTGCAACCGTGAGGGAGCGAGCACCTCGCAGCGCACCCGGGCCGCCGAAAGCGCTCGGGCCGGCCTCGTAAGCCACCGCGACCGGACCGGGCAGCCGCCCGAGCCAGTCGAGGACGTCAGCATGCTGCGGCGTGAGCCGGGAACGGGTCAGCTCCCCGGTCACCGTGTCGATCGCGCACGCCACCACGCTTCGCGCGTGCACATCGAGCCGCACGCTCGTACGCTCAGAAAACACCGGGCCTCCCGCACATGTAGGCACTACTGGCCAGGGTGCGCCAGGCCGGCAACCCACGACAACGTGCGAGC
>NZ_JBIWOA010000069.1:0-28755 GCF_044767525.1 Streptomyces sp. NPDC101234
CATCTACCGCAGGTCCCGGTGCAGCCCGAATCGAATGACGTCAATCGCCAAGGCCATCCTCACGCTGGAGCGGCAACGCTGAAGAAGCTCACTGATCAACCAACTCGACTGACCCCTGAGGGTCGTTCAGGCGCTCGACCGAGTCACTTCGGTCGAGCGCCTGCCAGGTCCGACGGGACGATCATCCAGCAGACCTACGTACCGAACTGTCCGAGCACACCACTACAGTCGGCGCCCGCGAGTTGCTCGGGCAGGCCCCGACGGCGCCGGTGACGGCGACTGCGGAACGGGTCGGATGCGGGTGCGTAGGAGGCGGAACGAGGCTCGGCCGTACATCTGTCGTTTGATGGTCTTGATGCGGTTGACGTGGCCCTCGACGATGCCTGAGTTCCAGGGGAGGGTGAGGCCGGCGGTGACGGCATCAAGGTCGAGGCAGAGGCCCTGTGCGAAGGGGAGGATCGGGGTGGGGGCTTCCCGCTCGACTTCGCGGACCCGTGCCAACAGCTGGTCACCGCACGGTGTTGGAGCAGGTCCACCTGGGGATTCACGAAATCGCGGACTGAACCGATTAAGCCGTCGTCGACATCCGGCGCGTGGTGCGCACTGCCCGGTTCCGATGGGCTTGTCGCCGACCGCCCTGACGATGCGGGCCAAGGCGCGTCAGCACCGGGAACGGAATGGAAGATCGGGCAGGTATTGCTGCCACTGCTGGGGCGTAAGGGCGTTGTGGGTAGTGGCGCAGATTCGCTGGACGGGCGCCCCGACGCTGACTCGCGTCAGCTGAACGGTACGGTCGTCGGCGACGGTTGCGAGGACACGCCCGTCTGGGCTGAAGGCCGTGTCGTTGACGACTCCGGTGTGACCAGTCAGGGCCGATCCTATGGCGGTAGCGTGGGCTGGGTCGGCCACGTCCCACAGGCGCACGGTCTGGTCGTCGCCACCGGTGGCCAGGGTGCGTCCGTCTGGGCTGAAGACGAGGGAGTCGACGAAGCTGGTGTGGCCGGTGAGCGGCTTCCCCACCTGTGCGCAGTGGGCAGGGTCGGTGACGTTCCACAGCCGTATGGTGTGGTCGGCGCTGGCGGTGGCCAGTGTGTGGCCGTCCGGGCTGAAGGCCGCGTCCCTGATGCCGCCGCTGTCGGTCTGCAGGGCGGGCCGGAAGAACTCGGGCCGTGCCGGATCGGACATGTTCCACAGGCGCAGCGTGTCATCAGAGCCCGCGCTGGCCAGGACGTGCCCGTCTGGGCTGAATGCCAGCGCATCGACACTGTCGGTGTGGCCCCGCAGGACGCCCAGGCTTCGAGCATGCTGTGGGTCGGTGACGTTCCACAGCCGTACGGTCCGGTCGGCACTCGCGGTGGCCAGCACACGGCCGTTCGGGCTGAATACCATGCGCGTGACCGGGCCCGTGTGGCCAGCCAGCACTGGCAGGCGGCTGGGGCGGTGGGGGTCGGCGACGTTCCACAGGCGCACGGTGCCGTCGGCGCCTGATGTGGCCAGCACGTGACCGTTCCGGCTGAAGGCCACACGGGAGCCGGTGCCCGTGGGGCCTGTCAGTGCCGACAATGCTCTGGGACGTCCGGGATCGGTGACGTTCCAGAGCTTCGTGCTCTGGCCGGTGCCGCCGGTGGCCAGGACATGGCCGTCGGGGCTGAATGCGACGGCGTTGAGGGGGCCAGGGGCGGCCAGACGGCTCCCGGGGAGGTTCCACAGCCGCACGGTGTGGTCGCGGGAGGCACTGGCGAGCGTGTGGCCGTCGGGGCTGAAGGCCAGCCAGTACACGTAGTCGGTGTGACCGGTCAGGGGCTCGCCGAGGGCCGACGGGTGCCCGGGGTCGGTGACGTTCCACAGCCGTATGGTGTGGTCGGCACCGGCGGTGGCGAGCGTCTGTCCGTCGGGGCTGAACGCCACGGCGTACACGGAGTCGGTGTGGCCGGTCAGCGCAGGGCCCAGAGGTGTGGCGCGCGCGGGACGGGAGACGTCCCACAGGCGTACGGTGTGGTCGTTGCTGACGCTGGCGAGCGTGCGTCCGTCGGGGCTGAAGGCGACCGCGTAGACGGTGTCCTTGTGGCCTTTCAGCGGAGGTCCGAGAGGCTTGGGGTTGGCAGGGTCCGCGATGTCCCACAGGTGGATGGTGTGGTCGTGGCCGGCGCTGGCGAGCACGCGCCCTTTCGGACTGAATGTCGCGGAGGCGACCGCCCCCACGTGGCCGGTCAAGGCGTGACCGATGGGTGTGGCGTGCGCGGGGTCGGCCACGTTCCAAAGCCGCAGTGTGTGGTCGTAGCTCGCGGTGGCGAGGATCCGACCGTCGGCGCTGAACGAGACGGAGAACACGTAACTGGTGTGGCCCGTCAGGGGCGGCCCCCACACGCGGGGGCGAGTGGGGTCGGTGACGTTCCACAGGCGTACCGCCCGGTCGCGGCCCGCTACCGCCAGGGTGTGGCCGTCGGGGCTGAAGGCCAGCCAGTACACCCAGCCGATATGGTCCTTGAGGGGTTTTCCGAGAGGCAGGGGGTGGGCGGAATCGGTGACATTCCACAGGCGCACGCTGCCGTCGGCGCCTGCAGTGGCCAAGGTGCGCCGGTCGGGACTGTAGGCCACGGCGAAAAGGGTGTCGGTGTGGCCTGTCAGCGTGGTCGCGAGGGGCGTGTTCTCGGTGCTGAGGAGCCTGGTGTAGAGCTCGGGTGAGGGCCTCAGCCGATAGGCGGCCAGGCTGAGACGTGCGGCCAGCGACACGTCGTTGCTCTCCACCTGCTCGGACCGGGCAGTGATCTCACGGGATATGGCGACATCACGCTCCGCCCGTGCGGCGCCGCGCTGCTGGAACGCGACGACGGCAGCCGTGGAGGCCAGTACCGCCAGGACAGCCAGTACGGCGACTGCGGCCCGGCGCAGGTGGCCGACCCGGCGTTGCTGCCGGAGGGATGCCATCAGGAAGTCCTGGACCCGTTCGCTGAGGAAGAGGTCGCCGCGGTGACGTTCGGCCCATTCGGTGGCCGTAGCCAGCTGACTGCCACGGTAGAGCAGGCTCTGGTCCCTGTGATCGTGCGCCCAGGCGGTCGCGGCTTCCGTCAACCGCTGGTGGGTGAGCAGTCCTGCCCTGTCCTCGTTCAGCCAGCCAGCCAGCCGCGGCCATGCCTGGAGCAGTGCCTCGTGGGTGATCTCGACGGTGTCGGTGTCCAGTGTGACAAGGCGCGCCTGAGCCAGCGCGTCCAGGACGGCCTGGGTGCCGGGGTGGGCGAGTGCGTCCAATTCGGCGCGCGCGACACGTCGTTTGGTGTCGTCGGTCCCCTCTCCGAGAGCGACGAGGCGCAGGAAGAGAGCGCGGGCCAGGCGCTGTTGCGGGGGCGCCAGGCCGGCGAAGACGGTTTCAGCGGTCTGTCCGAGAGCGTGCCGGATACCACCGGCGGCTTCGTAACCGGACAGGGTGAGGGTGTTGCCGCGTCGACGGCGCCAGGTCTCGCGCAGGGCGTGGGAGACCAGGGGCAGGGCGTTGGCCTGGCCTGCGGCATCGGCGACAACGCGGGCCAGCAGCGGGGTTTCGACGGTGCACTCGGCCTGTACAGCGGGTTGGCTGATGGCCCGGCGCAACTCGTCGGTGACCATCGGGCCGACAAGCAGCTGGGCGTCCCGCAACGCCGTGACGAGGTCAGGGTGTTCGGAGCAGCGGGCATAGAAGTCGGCCCGGACGCCGATCACGACCCGGGTGCGACTGTTGGGGGCCTGAGCTGCGGTAGTCAGTGCCTCGATGAACGAGGCTCGTTCCCGTGTGCTGGTGCAGAGGGTGAAGACCTCCTCGAACTGGTCTACAACCAACAGGAGTTCGCTGCCCTCGGGACGGTCGGCGAGGATCTGCAGCACGGTCAGGTGCAGGGCTCGGGGCTTGTCCTGGAGCTCCTCGGACAGGGCGGTGGCTGATCCGCCCCCCAGCGCGGCCAGCTGTGCGGCGCACTCCTCCAGCGGGTGAGGGCCTGGGACGAGCAGCACCGTGCGCCATTCACCTTTCCCCGGTGTGATGGCATCGGCCCTGGGCAGCAGACCGGCCCGCAACAGCGACGACTTGCCCGAGCCGGAGGCTCCGAACACGGCGAGGAAGCGACGGTCACGGACGCGGGTGACCAGGTCGTCGGTCAGCCGTTCCCGTCCGAAGAACCGTTCGGCGTCCTCCGGCTGAAACGCCGCGAGTCCCGCGTAGGGGCTCCGGCGTTCATCGTCGAGGGGCTCGGGGAGAGCCTCGTCCGGTATCTCGGCCGCCAGTTCCGCGGCGGTCGACCGCCATCGCGCCTCCCACTTGGCCGGATCACCGTCGCAGGCCCGTACGTACGCGAGGGTGACCGGCAGGCTCGGCAGTTTCCGCCCTGCGGCGGCATCCGCGAGGGTCGTGGACGAGTAATGAGCCCGGCGGGCCAACTCGCGGTAAGGCGGACTTCCTGCCTCAGCCCGTAATCGCCGCAGGTCGGCCGCGAAGACGGTCAGCACGCCATCGTCGTCCGCCAACGGACGCTCGGCTCGTGGCACCCCATACCTCCCCGAGATCAACAGACCCGGCACATTGTCCGGAGCTTGTTGTCCGGCACTCAACCCCCGATTCCGGACAACGAAACGGCTGTACAAACGGGGTCACCGGCGGATCGGCGTGGTCGCTCCGCCAGCTCACCCGTCACCTGCGCGACGACCGGACGGCAGCAGGAATCAGGGACACAGGAAAGGGACATCGATGAGGAAACTGGCCGCGAGAAGCGCCGTACTGAGTACTGCTCTCGCGCTCGCCGCAATCGGCACAGCGGGCGCGGCCGACGCACGAGTCGGCGCGGACTGGGTCGGCTACGGCTATCCCAACCACTACAACGCGGTCAAGTGCACCCAGGAGGGGATCAACAACTCGCCGGCCCCGTACCACGTAACGGTGGACGGACTCTTCGGGCCGGACACGTACAAAGGCGTGATCGCCTTCCAGAAGTGGTGGGACTCCAACTACGAACCACGGCTCGGCGTGGACGGGATCGTCGGCCCGGAGACCGGCGACGACCTTCTCGGCTGGCTCGGTTCCGGCTGCGACTACGACCTGCCCACCACCGGCTGACCCGATCCATCCCATGACGGAGGGACATTCGCCATGCACGTCCGCAGGCGTCTTCCAGCGACCCTGGCTGCTGCCGCTCTGCTGGGCAGCGGACTGGCCACCGCCTCCGCGGCCCAGGCCCACACCCTGTCCACCCAGGCGTACTCCTGCCACTTCTACGCCTCCGGAGGAGGTGAATACGCCGGTCACTACAGCGGGAACACGGTCGTTCCGTCATCGACCTCGGTGACGAGTGCGGGCATCGAGGCTCAGTGCCTGCTCAGTCGTATCGGGTACTACACGGACACCGTCGACGGAATCTTCGGCCCGCACTCGCAGGCTGCGATGGAGCTCGCCCAGCAGACGTACAACAGCGTCTACCACAAGCACGTCAGCGTGGACGGATTCCCCGGCCCTGAGTCCTGGTGGGGGCTTCGTCTCGTCGCCGGGGGCTGACTCCCGACGCACATTCATCCCGAAAACAGCCCGTTTCCCGACGGGCGCAGGAGAAGGAGTGTCATGAAGTCCAACAAGCGTCTACTCGTGGGGGCGGCAACCCTGGCTATGGCCATGTCGGGACTGCTCTGTTCCCCGGCTGCCCAGGCGGCCGGACAGACCTCGGTGCAGCCGGCTGCCCGCAAAACCGTGTACGTCTACGCCACCGACGTTCATCTGCGGGCGGCACCCAACACCAGCGCCACGATCCTCGACACGGTGTCGCACATCAACCTCTACGACTACTGCCAGACCAACGAGAACACCACCGCGGTTCCCGACCCCAATGGAGGGACCAACCCCTGGTGGAGCAAGGTGACGCTCACGACAGGCAGCGACTACGCCTGGGTCAGCAACGTGTACCTGCAGGGCGGTCGGAAGATATCGGGTGTTCCGGACTGCTAGCCCGTCGGCGCGCGGACAGCGCCGTGCACCACCACGAGGTGGATCCCATGAACGTCACCGACCCACCGGGAGGTATCACTCCATGCGACGCACCACCCACCGCCTCGGCGTCACCGCCGCGGTCGCAGTGCTGACCTTCACGGGCGTCGGCTGGGCCGTCGGCGCCGCGTCGGCGGCCCCCATCGCACCGGCTTACGCGTGTGCGTACTACAGCGGCAACGCGCTGACGGTCTACGGCGACACAGGCCCACGGGTCCAGCAGGCCCAGTGTCTGCTATCCCACTGGCGCTACCTCAGCGTAAGCGACATCGACGGGAAGTTCGGCGACCACACCCTGCACGCGGTGAGGAGCTTCCAGTCGGATCACCACCTGACCGTCGACGGGGAGGTCGGCGTTCACACCTGGGCCGCGCTCTACGGCACCTGACCGCGGGCTCGCGCGGTCACCGGTCCCGACGACGCAGCGGGGGAACAAGGGAGCTGGGCTCCGGACGCGAGATGTCCGGGGCCCAGCACGTCGCGACGTGGCGGCCACCGTCGGCCGATGTCCTGTCATGCCTACGGCGACGCGTGCACATGCGGCTCCACCCGAGTTCGACCATGCGTTCCCCGACGCGGCGTCGCAGTTCGTCGACCACGTCATCACGCCCGGCAGGTCCGGGTACGCCGTCGACGGCTTGAAGGAGCCGCAGCCCGTCCCCACGATGAAGGAAACAGCCCCGCCCTCCGGCCGGTCGGCCGCGTTCCCGAACTTGTGGACGAGAGAGTCACACCCAGGAGTAGACGGACTGGACCCGGCAACCATGGCCACGCGCCACTTCGACAACACCATGCACCCGCACCGGCAGACTCACCCGAACCAGGCCCCCGTTCGAACCCCACCGATCCACAGCCCCTATGAGCGGGGTGCCGGCTGTAGCTGTTTGACCAGGTGGAAGACCTCGCGGGCCGCGTAGCGCTTTAGGCAAGGGACGATTTCGCGACGGGACTTACCCCCCGGCGCTCGTAGTTGTCCTGAGCGCGTGGGGTCGACGGCCCCGCAGGAGCGATCACCATCACCATCCGCGGAGCATCCCCGCGGGGCTCGGGGTCGACGCGGCTGATCAAAACTACGGTCGATGTGTACGGGCACCTCGTCCACCCCGCCTGGGACCACGGCGAGACGATCCTGCGAGCAGCTGTTCGACCCGCCTCCACGTCCACGTCAGCCGAGAAGTCGCATCCGGGAGACGCGACTCGCCCATAGATGCCAACGCCGACTCCCGTCGTCCCCGGCGGTCGCTCACCGAGGCTCACCCGTGCCAGGCGGGGAGCGGAAGCGGTTCAAAGCGACAGCTCGGTCGTGGAACCGGGAACGGGACATCCGAGAGACCATCCGCCACATTTCTCTCTCTTCTGCGATGTCCTGTGGCAGGTCAAGGCCCATGGCCTGAGCCAATGGGTGGCGCCCCAGGTTGACCAGTGCGCGGACGGCTGTCGCCCATTCATCAGTCGCTGCAACCGCGGCCCGATACCAAAGCGGGCACAGAGCGCAGAGGACGCCGGCCGTGCCGAGGAGAACTGGAGGATCGGCACTGTCAACCGATGTGCTCGAGGCGGGCGAACAGGCGCCGCACAGTGGATTCGTCCACCCCGCCCCGCCCGATCCCCAGCCGTTCCAGCACGGCGCCTCCTGCGTCCCGGGCCCACTCCCCGATCGCGGTGAACCCCCGGGCCCCGGCCACCACCGCGCACACCGCCACCGCGATCAGAGCACCCACCGGATGCCGGACCCCGCGCCGACGGCGCGGATCAGGTATCCGAGCGAGCAGCTGGACATGGAGCTCATGATCCGTGACGGGCGTGCGAACAGGAGAGGGGATGAGAGACGATGACATGGCGCGGGCGTGATCCCTGGTCGGACGGTAAGGCGTAGGAACCTCCATCCAACCGGACCGGAACACGTCCGCGTACCTCGCCCCCTCGCAAAACCCCACGTCACAGGGCTACAAAACGACTTTGCCGGGGCCCTGTCCCTCAACACCCCACGCATTCGGGAAAAATGCCCAGCTCGCGGCATTCTGCACCGCGTTTTAGTGCTGTGACCGCGTAGGTTCGCCGGGTTGGTCAGACCGGTATAGTTGCGGTTCGAACAGCAGGGAGTGTGCTGGACGAGGTTGATACCGGCAGCTGCTGGCCTGGGGATATTTGAGTCGTTTCGCTGCTCTACACTTCAACTTCCACATGCGTTCAATTTCATTTCCCGGGGGGGAATCATGGCGACGCCACAGCAGAATGTTAATCCGTATCCAGTTCCGTCAACTCAACCCGCACCTGTGCCGGTTTCGGGCCCGCAACGCTGCCAATTCTGCGGGGGAATTCCGGCGCTGAAGACCACGGTCCGAGGGCATCAGGGCATACTGGTCATCATGCGGTTCCTCAAGGTACGAGGGCTCTTCTGTCGCACCTGCGGCATTGCCGTGCACCGTGAGATGACCACCAAGACGCTGTGGCAGGGTTGGTGGAGTATCTTCTCTCTCGTCATCGCTCCAGTCACCCTGGTCATCAACCTTGTCGCTCGCGTCCGCTTCGGCCGAATGACGCCTCCGGCCGACGGAATACGACCTCCGCTCGATCCCGGCAAACCGGTCATACGGCGTGTCGGGGCGATTGGTGTCTTCGCGCCGTTCCTCATCGTCGGCGCTTTCGCGATCGGCGCGGAACTGGACGACAGTGCGAACACCGCAGAAGTCGGCGCGTGCATGCACATCAGCGGCACAGAAAGTGCTCCTGAAGCCACTGTTGTCGACTGCGGTTCGACCGAGGCCCAGTTCAAGGTTGCTGAGCGGCACGAGGGCAGTGATGCCCACTGCGACCGCACGGTCTATTCCGAGTACGACGAGTACGGAGGCCAGGACAGCTTCACCCTGTGCCTCACTCCGCTTCCATAGGACGCCATTTCATTTGGCGTGATCTTGAGGAAGTCTTGGGTGCAGCTGCGGCCCCGTCCACCCCGAGCGATCGGGGTGGACGGGGCCGCAGCCGTTCGCCCGGAAGGTCAGGCCGCCGGACGCATCGGGTGAAGTGTGATGCGCGGGACTCCGTCGGAGCGTCGCCAGCGGGCAGTTGCGCGCCGGGTGTCAGCGTCGGTGATGAAAGAACGTTTTATCCCGGTAAAAAGTGTTTAGTGGCGCTTCAGGAGACGAGTCCGTCTGGGGTCATTGGGGTAGACGCGCTTCATGCTGCGCATGTGACCGGCGACCTCGTATGTCAGTCCGTTTCGTTTGACTTGCTCCTGTCTGATCCCAGGGCGCCCCCGCATAGACCCTTTTACGCCCTGGGGGCACACCGCGCACGACGGTACTACCGAAACATGACGCGACATCGCCCGTATCCCAGCGATCTGTCCGATGCTCGCTGGAAACTGCTGGAACCCGTGCTTTCGGCCTGGCGGGCCGAACGAAGAGGCAAGGGCCTGGACATCGGCCGTCCTCCCGAGCATGAACTGCGCCGCATCATGGACGCCATCCTGTACATCGACCGCACCGGGATCCCCTGGCGCTACCTCCCGCACGACTTCGCCCCATGGGAGACGGTGTACGGGTACTTCGCCGCGTGGCAGAAAGAAGGAGTCTTCGACCAGCTCAACGGCCTCCTGCGCCGTTTGGTACGCGAAGCCGAAGGGCGCAACGCCGAGCCGAGCGCCTGCGTGCTGGACGCCCAGAGCATCAAGTTCACTCCGTGTCGGCGATGCTTGTGGGAGAAGTCGGCCCGGCTGTCGCCGACCCGGTCGCACTCGGCCAGGGTGCCGTCGAGGAGGGCGTAGTCCGGGTCGGCCTCTCGCAGGGCGCGCAGCAGGCCGGGCGCGCGGTCGGCGAGCAGGTCGACGACGGCTGTCGAGTAGGCGTGGGCAGTGCCGACGGAGATGCCGAAGCCGGCCACGAGTTGGGCGAGGGTGTCATGCCGGCGCAGGTACACCAGACCGACCAGCGCACGCTGGTGCGGCGGGAGCTTGCAACGACGGTCACCCTCGCGGGTGACAATCAGCATGGTGCCCCCTTAAGAATGCTGGTGGTCCGGGAGGACTGGGTGTGGGGCAGGTCGAGTGCGGCAGAATACGGAACCAACGCGGCTCCTGTGCCTGTGGGTTGAGACTTCGGACACCTCCTCCAACGGTACGGGGGCCTCGTGCGTTGCGCCCACCACAGGCGTCACCCGATCGGTGGCCACTCTGAAACAGCTCAGTCGATGAAGACGACCGGGTAGACGCTGTCCAGCGGACGATTCTGCCATTCCGTCATGCCCGCCATCACACTGTCGGTGATCGTGGAAATCGTGGACTTGGAGATCTCCGCCCCGTACACCTCGGCGAGATACGCGGAGATCTCCCCATGCGTCAGCCCCTTCGCCGACAGCGACAGGACCATCTCGTCCACCCCGCCCAGACGCCGCTGCCGCTTCTTGACCAGCTGCGGCTCGAACGACCCGACCCGGTTCCGTGGCACCGCGATCTCGACCGGCCCCGACTCGGTTATCACCGTCTTGGACCGATGCCCGTTGCGGTAGTTCTCCCGGCCGCCCTCGACCCGCTCACCGGGCTCGTGCCCCAGATAATCAGTGAGCTCGCCCTCCAGGGCGGACTCCAGCACCCGCTTGGTCAGCTGCTGCAGCAGGCCGCCCTCCCCGGTGAGCTTCACTCCACCGGCCTGGGCCCGGGCCACCAGCTCGGCGACCAGCCCGTCATCCACGGTGCCCGTTGCACCCACAGCGGCGTCCCCGGCCTCGGTGTCACTCGTCACGTCAGTCATCAACTGTCGCTTCCAGCTCGGGAGTTACACCGCTCACCGGGCTCTGTTCCGTAGTCGGTGGTGACGGCAAGCGACGGGCATCGTTGACGTTATATGCGTGATGACAACTCCCTTCTGGCAACGGTGTTTTCAGGGCTGTCGGCGCTGGTCATCGATCATGTGGCGGACGATGGTGAGGTGGTCCGGGTCTTGGCCCGGACCCGGGATGTTCCCGTTCCCTGCCCGATGTGGAAAGGTTCCCGACTCTGTTGGACGCAGCCCGGCACCTGACCTCCAGGCCTGTCCGGCGGGGATTCCTGTGGGACAACTTCGACTCTGGGATCGCAGCCGCCCTGGCGAGGGACCCGGACATGGCCCGCGATCACTTTCAACAAGTCCTTCGAGAGGCCGCACTGGCCCCGTGGATGGTCGATGCCCAGGAGAAGGCACGTGAGCTTCACGCGATCGCGACAGATCGCGACGCCGTGAGCGACTGGGTCACGCGGGCCGTCGACTCATGCCGGAGCAAGCTGGGCCTTGTTCCTGCGCCGTGTGCGATCAGCTGAACGGACCCGAGGGCTGAGTGACGGAGCTCGAACTCCTCTGAAAACGGGTCCTGTTGTCGTGACCGAGCGTTACCAAAGCTCGTTCCCAAAGGATCTGCCCTCGTCCGTGATCGACGCTTCGGGTGCTGCCGTGAGCAGCCAGATGATGTACGCAGGCCGTTTAGTCGGGGAGTTCCGGGAGCTTGAGCATGGCCGCACTGACGGGCCCTCGCTGAACGACTGCGTGCAACGGAAAGGTGCGCCCTATGAAGCGGACCTCGTTCGCTACCTGCGTGCCGGCTCGGTGCTGGCCGCGACCACCTCACGAGTCCACGATGTCCTCAGCGCCAGGAACGATCTGATCGGCAGCCTGCATCTCCTCACTGACGGTGAGTGGTTGCAGGCCGCCTGCCTCGTGGTCGGGCCGATGCGCCATGTCGAATACGACGCCCGCTTCGGACCCCTGGTACGACATAACCACTCTCCGGCGCCCCCGGCCCGGATGCGAGTGTCAGTCCGAAGCCGACGCCATCGCCGCCGTACGCGAGCGCCGTCGGCGACCCCACGGACCCTCCGTCCGTGCCTGTTGAATGACCGACGCCGGTCGGTAGCAGTCCGCGAAACGGCGTCGGCCGAAGCACGGCTATGGGCGCCGCCGACCGGTTCAGACGGCCGTGGCAGCGAGACGGCTGAAAAGTTCCCGGGTTGCGGAGCCCGGCTCGGCGCTGTAGACGATGAGGCGTTGACCGGTCTCGGGTATGTGGAGTACCTGGCACTCGTACTCCAGCGGCCCGAAGGTGGCGGAGTCGATCTTCTTGATGACCCGGCGCCGCACCTCGACGTCATGGGCCGCCCACATCTCGGCGAATCGTGGTGAGGTACCGAGGAGTTCGGTGACGAGCCCCTCGATCCCGCGGTCGCCGGGGTGGAGGGCGTAGGAGGCACGCAGGTCGGCGACGGTCGCGCGGGCGAACGTGATCGCCGACTCGTCGTCCCAGCGATGGTGGTCGAGGGCCTCGCGGAACATCCAGCGGACGAGGTTGCGGTCGTCCTGCGGTGCCCGCACGACACTGCTGATGAAGTGCTCCGCGAGCGCGTTCCAGGCGAGAAGCTCGTACTTCGCGTCGACGACGTAGGCCGGCACCTCCGGCATGCTGTCGAGGAGGCACCGCACGGCGGGAGTGAGTTCGCGGACCGGGCCGACGGCCGGGGGCGGGCTTTCGCCGGCGACGCGGAAGAGGTAGTCCCGCTCGTCGCGGGTGAGCAGCAGTGCCCGGGCCAACGCGGAGAGCACCTGCCGGGACGGGTTCGGGCCACGGCCCTGTTCCAGCCGGATGTAGTACTCGATGGACATTCCGGCGAGTTGGGCGACCTCCTGCCGGCGCAGACCGGGCGTGCGGCGGCGCAGACCGTCCGGCAGCCCGACGTCACGAGGTTTCAGACGAGCCCGGCGAGCCCGCAGGAACGCCGCCAGGTCCTCGCGCAGGATCATGCCTCCATGCTGCCCCAGCTATGGCGGCCGTGGGTGGTATCGCCGGTACCAGCTTCACCGGGTCTCTGGTGGGCCGGACACGGGCGCCGCAGGGTCGGGGCATGACACTGATTGCGCTGATCACAGGTGCCAACAAGGGCATCGGCTACGAGACCGCCCGTCTGCTCGGCGAGCGTGGCATGACCGTCCTGGTCGGTGCGCGGAACGAGGAACTGGGGCGGAAGGCCGCGTCGGCGCTGCGCGAGGGCGGCGCCGACGCCCGTTTCCTCCAGATCGACGTCACCGACGACGCGTCCGTCCAACGAGCGGCCGACCACGTGGACGCCGCGTACGGACGCCTCGACGTCCTGGTCAACAACGCGGGCATCGTCGGCGACGTCGAGGGCGCCCGCGGCGGACCGAGCGCCGCCACCCGGGCCGCCCTCCGCCAGGTCTTCGAGGCGAACGTGTTCGGCGTAGTGGCGGTCACCAACGCCTTCCTGCCGCTGCTGCGCAGCGCCGAGGCCGCCCGGATCGTCAACGTCTCCAGCGAGGTCGGGTCGCTGACCTTCATGAGCGATCCGGAGCATCCACTCCACCAGCTGGCCACGATTCCCTACCCGGCGTCGAAGACCGCGCTGAACATGGTCACCGTGATGTACGCCAAGGAGCTGGGGGACACCCCGATCAAGGTCAACGCCGCCAACCCCAGCCACTGCGCGACCGACCTCACCCACCACACCGGCTCCCGCACGCCGGAGCAGGGCGCTCTGGTGAGCGTCGCGCTGGCCACGCTGTCGGCCGACGGTCCGAGCGGGCGGTTCTGGGGCGACGGCGCCCCGGCCGCGGACGCGGAACTGCCCTGGTGACTCCCGACGGGAATCACCAGAGCGATGCGTGACAGTGCCGGACCGGCAGGTCTCACGCCCAGTTCGGCTCTCGCAGCAGCACCAACCTCAACGGCAACACGCGCCGCTTCCTGGCCGCCGGGATCCACGGCTGTCCGTTCGCCGACGCCGCACCGACGGCGGCCTCCCGAAGAACATCGCCGTCGGCCGGGACAGCCCGCTGACGATCTCCATGCTCGGCGGCGTGGAGGGCAAGACGTCGACGGCCGCCCACGACGGGCTGCGGCGGAACCGCCGACCGTCCGCAGCCCCGTCCGATGGGCTTTTGCGGCAGCGCGGACAGCAGATCGGGACGTGGTCCCGGCTGCATACTGGACCACATGGCACGCGAGCAGCAGAGCGCCGACGGCAGCGGGCTGGGGATCTTCCTGCGCACCCGCCGGAGCCGGGTGACGCCCGAGGACGTCGGCTTGGTGACCAATGCCGGACTGCGGCGTACGCCGGGGCTGCGGCGCGAGGAGCTGGCCACACTGGCCGGAATCAGCATCGACTACTACGCGCGCCTGGAGCGCGGCCAGGAGACCAACCCCAGCCCGGCCGTGGTCGACTCCCTCGCGCATGCTCTCCGGCTGGACGCGCACGAGCACCGGCATCTGCGCGATCTCGCCGAACGAGCCGACAGGAGGCCCGCGCCGGAACCGTCGGCCGCTGCCGAGCGGACCGTGCGGCCCGACATCGAGCTGATGCTGGAGAGCCTGCGCCCCAACCCGGCGTACGTGATCAGCCGCACGATGGACATCCTCGCGGGCAACCCCGGCTCGGTCCGTCTCTTCGCCGGGGCGGAGGACTGGCCGCCCGAGCGGCACAACGCCCTGCGCTATCTCTTCCTCGACCCACGCGCGCCGAAGCTGTTCGCCGACTGGGACGAGCAGGTCCGCACGTGCGTGGGCCGCATCCGGGCCCTTGCGGGCACCGAACCGGACGCTCCCGGCCTGTCCGAACTCATCGACGAACTCAGGCGGGAATGCCCGGAGTTCGTGCGCCGATGGACGGACTACGACGTTCAGCCGCACCCGCGAGGCGACAAGACCTTCCACCATCCGGACGTCGGTGACATCACGCTCGGCTACCAGTCGATGCAGCTCGACGGGACTCCCGGCCACCGGCTCGTCGTGTTCTTCGCCGAACCCGGTACCCCCGACCACGCCAAAATGCTCCTCCTCGACAAGGGGGCCGCCGAAGCGGCCTCCGAGCACGTCGAGGAGGAGCGGAGCTGACTCAGGTCGGCTCCCCTGACCGGCGTCAGGGCTTGACGATGACCTTCAGTGCCTCGCGGTCGGCCATGGCGCGGTAGGCGTCCGCGGTGTCCTCCAGGTCGACGGTGCGGTCGAAGACCCGGCCCGGCTGGATCTTCCCCTCCAGGATGTCGGGCAGCAGTTCCTCCATGTAGGCGCGGGCCGGGGCCACACCGCCGGTGATGGTGACGTTCTTCGCGAAGTCCATGAAGCCGAAGGGGATCTCGCCGTACTGCGGTACGCCGACCCGGCTGATCGCACCGCCCGGGCGGACCACGCCGAGACCCGTCTGGAAGGCCGACAGGGCGCCGACGCACTCCAGCACGGCGTGGGTGCCCATGCCGCCGGTCAGCTCTTTCACGCGAGCGATGCCTTCTTCGCCGCGTTCGGCGACGACCTCGGTGGCCCCGAACTCGACGCCCAGGTCGGTGCGGTCCTTGTGCCGGCCCATCAGGATGATCCGCTCGGCACCGAGCCGCTTGGCGGCCAGGACGGCGGACAGGCCGACCGCGCCGTCGCCGATCACGGTGACGGTGGTGCGCTCGTCTACACCGGCCTTGACCGCGCTGTGGTGGCCGGTGCACAGCACGTCGGAGAGGCTGAGCAGGGAGGACAGGAGGGCGGAGTCCTCGGGCACCGGCAGCTTGACCAGGGTGCCCTGGGCCTGCGGGACGCGGACCGCCTCGCCCTGGCCGCCGTCCACGCCGTTCGGGCCCCACTGACCGCCGTGCGGGCAGGCCACGTGCAGGCCTTCCTTACAGAAGACGCAGGTGTTGTCCGCCCAGAGGAAGGGCGCGACCACCAGGTCACCGGCCTTCACACCGGACACCTCGGAACCGGTCTCCTCGACGATGCCGAGGAACTCGTGTCCCATGCGACGGCCCTCCCCGGAGGCGGGCATGGAGGCGTACGGCCACAGGTCGCTGCCGCAGACGCAGGCGAGGACCACCCGGACGATCGCGTCGGTGGGGTTCTGGATCTTCGGGTCGGGAACGTCCTCCACACGGACGTCGCCGGCACCGTACATGATGGTTGCGCGCATGAAACTCTTCCGATCTTGCTTGATATGAGGGGTTGGTCGACGGAGTGCGGCGGCTCAGTAGCGGCCGCCTTCCGGTGTCGGCAGGGCGTCCAGTTCGGCCAGGTCCGCCGGGCTCAGCTCCACGTCCGCGGCGCCCGCGTTGTCGAGCAGGTACGCCGGGTTCTTGGTCCCGGGGATCGGGATGACGTACTCGCCCTGGGACAGCACCCAGGCGAGCGCCACCTGCGCCGGGCTGGCGCAGATCCTCCCCCAGCCTTCGGCCGGGGGAACCCCCATCTCGCTTCGCTCGGCGATCTCCCGCACCTTGGCGACGAGGGCCAGGTTGGTGCGCAGCGCGTCCTGCTGGAAGCGGGGCATCGAGCGGCGGAAGTCGTCGGCGGGCAGGTCGTCGAAGGTGGTGAACCGGCCGGTGAGGAAGCCCCTGCCCAGGGGCGAGTACGGCAGGAAGGCGATGCCCTGCTCCTGGCAGTACGGCAGCACCTCGTCCAGCCAGTCGCGGGTCCACAGCGACAGCTCGGACTGCACCGAGGCCACCGGGTGGACGGCCTGGGCCCGCTTGATCTGTTCGACGGTGACCTCGGACAGGCCGATGTGGCGGGCCTTGCCGGCGGCCACCGTCTCGGCGAGGGCGCCCCAGGTCTCCTCGATCGGCACCGCCGGATCCACTCGGTGCAGCTGGTAGAGGTCGACATGGTCGGTGCCGAGCCGCCCCAGGCTCTCGTCGATCGACAGTCTGACGTGCTCCGGCCGGCCGTTGGGGCCGCGTACGGGGCGGCCCTCGGCATCCCGGGACAGGACGCCGACCTTGGTGGCCAGCACCGCCCGGTCACGGCGGTCCTTGAGCGCCCGGCCGACGAGTTCCTCGTTGGTGAGCGGCCCGTACACGTCGGCCGTGTCGATCAGGGTCATGCCCAGGTCGAGGGCCTGGTGGATCACCTTGACGGAGGTGGTGTCGTCGCGCGGGGCCTGTGTGTCGTAGGCATGGGTCATGCCCATGCAGCCCAGGCCCAGGACGCCGAGTTCGGGGCCGCCGCGGCCCAGTGTGGTGGTACGCATGACTGCTCGGCCTCCTGCTAGCCCTTGTCCTGGCCTTCGACGATGTTCTTGAGCTGGGTGACCGCGCTCATCGCGCTGGGCCATCCGGCGTAGAACGCCAGGTGCGTGAAGGTCTCGACCAGCTCGTCCTCGGTGAGCCCGTTCTCCAGTGCCCGGCGCAGGTGGTTGCCGAGCTGCTCCGGGCGGTACAGGGCCGCCAGGATGGTGACGGTGATCAGGCTGCGGTCACGCGGGGAGAGACCCGGACGCTCCCAGACATCTGCGAACAGCACCTCGTCGGTCAGCTGGACCAGCTTCGGGGCGAAGGCTCCGAGCGCCTTCTGGGCAGGGGTCGGCTCGTCTGCCATGTCTGAACTCCTTGGGTACGGTGCACGGGGTCGAGGTTCAGAGGTTGATCAGCTGGTTCATCTCCGCTTCGAGGCGGTCGCCCGCGGCCGGAGTGAGGTCGTTGAGCTTGCCGAGCTGCTCGGCGGTCAGCTCGACCGCGTCGGCGGCGGTGTTCTCCTCGACGCGGGAGACCCGCTTGGTGCCGGGGATGGGGGCGATGTCGTCGCCCTGCGCGAGCAGCCAGGCCAGGGCCACCTGCGCCGGGGTGGCGCCCGCCGCCGCGGCGACCGCCTCGACCTCATCGACGAGGGCCAGGTTGCGCCGGAAGTTCTCCTCGGTGAAACGCGGATTGGTCAGGCGCCGGTCGGTGGCGTCGAACTGGTCGGTGGAGCGGATCTTGCCGGTCAGGAAACCGCGGCCGATCGGCGCCCAGGGCACCAGGCCGATACCGAGCTCCCGCAGCACGGGCAGGATCTCCGCCTCGATGTCACGCGTCCACAGGGAGTACTCCGTCTGCAGGGCGGCGACGGGGTGGACGGCGTGGGCGCGGCGGATCGTGGCGGGGCCGGCCTCGGACAGCCCGATGTGGCGGATCTTGCCCTCGGTGACCAGCTCGGCGAGGGCGCCGACGGTGTCCTCGATGGGCGTGGCCGGGTCGACCCGGTGCTGGTAGTACAGGTCGATGTAGTCGGTGCCGAGCCGCCGGAGAGAGCCCTCGACCGCGGCGCGGATGTTCGCCGGGCTGCTGTCGGGCGTGCCCGGGGTGCCGTCGCCTGCGCCTGTGTACGAGACCAGGCCGAACTTCGTCGCCAGGACGACCTGGTCCCGGCGGCCCCGGACGGCCCTGCCGACGAGTTCCTCGTTGACGAAGGGTCCGTAGATCTCGGCGGTGTCGAGGAGGGTGACGCCCAGGTCGAGCGCGCGGTGCACGGTCCGGACCGACTCGGCGTCGTCCGTGCCGTGGCCGGTGTAGACGCCGCTCATCCCCATCGTGCCCAGGCCGATCCGGGACACGTCCAGGCTGCCCAGCTTGATGTGCTTCACGGTTGGCGATTCCTTCGTTTCCAGGGCGCCGGCGGATGCCTCCTCGGCTCCCCTGGGGTGCCGGGTGTTACGCCACGGAGCAGTGCATCCGGGGCCCTCTCTGTGTCAGGCCCTTCGCGCCGTGCGGAGTCGGCCCATCAACCGGAGAGGCCGTCCGCAACATCACCCAGCCTCCCTCTCGGCGGTCCGGAGTGGCAGGCCGCGCTGTGCCGGGCAGTGGCGTTCCGTGCTGTGACAGGGCACCCCACACGCCTGCCGTGCAGGTCACAGGACCGGCAGACTGGACGGTATGACACGTGACCAGCAGCAGCCGACCGGCGGCGGCACCGAGCTGGGCCGCTACCTGCGGGCGCGCCGCGCCCAGGTGACCCCCGCCCAGGCGGGCCTTGCCCCCGGCGCCGGGCTGCGCCGCACCCCAGGGCTGCGCCGCGAGGAGCTGGCCACACTGGCCGGGGTCAGCATCGACTACTACGCCCGCCTGGAGCGCGGCAGGGAGACCCGCCCCAGCCCGTCCGTCGTCGACGCACTCGCCCGCGCCCTCCAGCTGACGCCGGACGAGCACGAGCACCTGCGTACCCTGGCCGCCCACGCCGCCCGGACCGCACCGGATCCTCCTGCCGCGCCAAGCAGGACGGTGCGGCCCGGCGTCAAGCTGGTGCTGGAGAGCCTGCGGCCGAGCCCCGCCTACGTGGCCACCCGCACCAACGACCTGCTGGCGTGGAACCCCGCCGGGCTGCGTCTGTTCGCCGGTATCGAGGAGTGGCCGCTCAAGCAGCGCAACCTCGCCCGCTACGCCTTTCTCCACCCCGCCGCCCGCGAGGTCTTCGCCGACTGGGAACACACCCTGCGCGGCTGCGTCGCCCGGCTGCGGGCCCTGGCCGGCACCGACCCCGACGCACCCGACCTGACCGCGCTCGTCGGTGAACTCCTGCTCAAGAGCCCGGACTTCGCCCGGTTGTGGGAGCGCTACGAGGTCAAGGCGCACGCGTTCGGCCGCAAGACCTATCACCACCCCGACGTCGGCACCTTCACCCTCGGCTACCAGGGGATGCACCTGGAGGGCACCCCCGGCCATCGTCTGGTGACCTACTACGCCGAGCCCGGTACGCCCTCCCACGACGCGCTCGTCCTCCTCGACCTCACCGCGGACCACCCGGTCCCGCACGACAGTGGCCCGTCACGAGGGCGTGCACCGAAGACACCGGAAGAGGCCCCCTTCCCCCCGTCCGGGCACCGCGGGCAAGGGCAGGAGGGCTGAGCACGGTCACACGCGCATAGACACCGTGTACGACCGTCCGGTGCGTCGGGTCAGGGCTCCCGTCGCGCCGCGCTCAGCCATGCCCTCCGGGCCGCTGCGGCCGCCCGCCGACCCTTGATCGCGCTTTACAAACCATTAACTTGATCGACTTTGAGATGAATTATCCGGATTGCTTCACTTTGCGACGCCATGCAACTCCCTTTACCCAAGGAGCAAGATGCGTCCCGGTCTCACGAAGCGTCACGTGACTCCCCTTGCCGCGGTCACGGCCGCCGGCGTCGCCCTGGCCGTGGTCACGGCGTCGAACGCCGCCGCCACGGCGTCCCGGTCCGTCCGCACCTCCGCCCCCGCCTCGGCGGGCATACCGAAGGTCACGGTCAAGCCGGTGCCGCTGGCCGCCCGGAACCCGAAGCTGCCCGACGTCGTGGTGGTCGACGCCGGTGGCACGATCACCTCGACCGCGCGTGACCGCATCAGCTACCTGCACTACGGCCCGGCCCTGGCCGACGGCGTCCAGGGAGTCCTCAGGCCGCTGTACCCGGAGCTGGGGAACGTCGCCAACGTCTCGGTCGTACGGACCGATGTCACCGGAACCTCGTCCCAGACCACCACGAAGAACATGTACGACCTCTCCCGCACGGTGGACGCAGCGCTCGCCCTTCCCGGGATCGACGGCGTCGTCGTCAACAGCGGCACCAACGTGCTCGAAGAGGACGCGTACTACCTCGACCTGACCGTGCAGTCGAACAAGCCGGTCGTCATCAGCGGCTCGATGCACCAGTCGCAGACCTTCACCACCGACGGCGCGACCAACATGTTCAGCTCGATCCGCCTGGCCGCCAGCGGAAAGACGACCTGCTACGGCACGGTCATGCTGATGAACGACCAGTTCTTCGCCGCCCGGGAGGTCACCAAGACCGACGGCTACCGGATGGACACCTTCGGCGGCGGCAACTACGGCGCGCTCGGTGTCGTCAACGAGGACCACATCCGCACGATGCGAGCCCCGGCCCGGGTGATGAAGTGCGGCCGGAGCTCCTGGAAGACGCCCTTCGACCTGTCGAAGAAGAAGGCGAGCGACCTGCCCGCGGTGGACATCGTCAGCGGGTACATCGAGTCCTCGGCGGTCCCGATCGACGCCCTGGTGGAGGCCGGGGACAAGGGGATCGTGACCTCCGGCCACGGTCCCGGCGGAATCTCGAGCGCGCAGAACGCGGCCGAGGCGAGGGCGATCGAGAAGGGCGTCCTCTTCGTCTCGGCGACCCGCACCGGCGGCGAGGGCACCTATGACAGCGGGACACCCGGCGTGATCGGGGCCGCGGATCTCGCCCCGCAGAAGGCGCGGGTGCTGCTCCAGCTGGGTCTCGCCTTCAGCGGTGACGAGAACCGCATCCGCACCTGGTTCACGACCATCGGCGATCCCGAGTTCGACCTGTCCTCCTTCCGCCGCTAGCGGACGGGCGGACAGGCGATAGGCCGCGTTCCCCGGAGAACCTCGGCCGGGGGACGCGGCTGCCGTGCTCACACCGCCTGCTCCCAGTGGTGGCCCTCCCACAGGATCAGCGCGAGGAGGACGACAAGCGCGCAAGCGAGTGCCGCGGCCCCGCTGGCATACAGCGCGGCCGGGGCGGCCAGGGCGACGACGGCAAGCGCGGCCCACAGCCGGGCCTGTGGCCAGCTGCCGGCGAGGGTGCGGTGGAAGCAGGCCAGACCGGCCAGGTAGAGGGCGATCCCGATCGGCAGGAGCACTGCCTGGACACCGTCGGACGCGTCGTGGAACTCGTCGATGGCCTTCTCCATCCCGACCGCCGCGACTGCGATACCGAAGACGATGACGAAGTAGGCATAGCCGAAGGAGTAGACGGCGACGCGGGGCCGCCGGTCCCGCGGAACCCGCTCCAGACGGGCCTCGCTCTCGCGCTCCTCACGTCCGAAGTAGAGCCACCACATCGCCGCGCTCAGGGCCAGCACGAGGAGCGCGCCCACGAGCATCGTGGCCACCTCGTCCTCACGCGAGGCCACCGCGCCGACCTCGGCGATCGACTCGCCGAGCACGATGATCACCGCGAGTCCGTGCCGCTCGACGAAATGCCCGACGCCCACCGTGAACTCGCCGACGCCGGTGACGATCGGCGTCGCCACCACGATGGCCCAGGCCAGCAGCCACAGCCAGGGCCGCACGCCCGGTGGCACGAGGCCGGCGGCCAGGACGACGAGGGCCATGACCACGTTGAGCGGCCCGACCCGCAGGATGCCGCGATGCCCCGACGTCCCGATGAATCCGACCAGGTGGATGAGGACCACGAGAAGGTAGCTCGCGCCGAACAGCCAGGCCCACGGACCGCGTTCGGCGACCTTCGGAACGGTGATCGACATGACGAAGAACCCCGCGGTGCCGGCCAGGAGGAGCAACCGGGGGCCGGTGCGGTCCAGGTCCAGCGTGTTGGTCAGCCAGGCGTAGCCGCCGTACATCCACCAGATGATCGACAGCAGCATGGCCACCCGGCCGAGGCCGACCAGCGTCGGCAGCTCGTCGAGGACGGACGCGACCTGCGTGATGGTGAAGACGAAGACCAGGTCGAAGAAGAGCTCCAGCGGCCGGACGGATTCCACCGTGCCCTGGTCCGCGGCACCGGCCTCGGTTGTCTCATCGGTCACGGCGGCGACCGTGCCCATGCCCGCGCCGGCACACCGGGCGGCCGGGCCGCCGCGCGCGTGTACCGCGTCCTGAACTGCTGGTGGCGAGCAACTCCCGTTCCTTTCTCACGCCAAGTCGCCCAGTCTCCCGAACCCCTGACTTCACAAGTGGTCCCGTGGGGTGCCCTGTCACACCACGGAACACCACTGCCTGGCACAGCACGGCGTTCCACACAGGGCTCACAGGCAACAGGGTGAAGACATGTCGGCCCTGAACAAGAAGATCGCGACCGCGGCCATGCTGGGGATCTCCGTGTCCGCAGCCGTCGCCGGCTGCGCGAACACGGACCCGGCCCCGGACAGCAGCAGCACGGCTACAAGCAGGCGTCCGGCGTACGAGAACGGCGACTACCGCGCGACCGGGCAGTACGGGAGCGGCCCGTCGAGCATCACGGTGTCCCTCACCCTCGACGACGGAGCGATCACGGCGGTCGAGGTCACTCCGCACGCGACGGATCCGACCTCGCGCGACTACCAGGAACGTTTCGCCGACGCGGTCCCGCGACTCGTCGTCGGCAAGAAGATCGACGACGTGCATCTGGACCACGTCGCCGGTTCGAGCCTGACTCCCGACGGGTTCAACGCCGCGCTCCAGCAGATCAAGGGCGAAGCCGCCGGCTGACACACCCCGCACCGCGAGTAGCACCCCATCCTTCCCCCCAGCAGCAAGAGAGAGTGGGCATGTCTACCGAACTTCCGGAGTCACTGGTTCCGCCTCCCTCGGAGTCGTTGTCGGCGCCCTCGCGCCGTACGTTCATCGCGGCGTCCACCGCCGTCGGCGGCGCCGTGGTGGCAGGCGGTGTGCTCGCGGGCCCGGCCCCGCTGGGTGCCACGGAGGCGGCTGCCGCCGACGGACCGCCCAGCAGCCAGGTCACGGTGAGCGTCAACGGCACGCGGCACACCGTCACGATCGACAACCGCACCTCGCTCCTCGACCTGCTGCGTGAACACCTCGGGCTCACCGGCTCGAAGAAGGGCTGCAACGCCGGGGCGTGCGGAGCGTGCACGGTCCTGGTGGACGGCCGCCGGGTCAACTCCTGCCTGACGCTCGCGGTCCGCCTCGACGGCGCGCAGATCACCACGATCGAGGGCCTGGACCGGGGTGGCCGGCTGCACCCGTTGCAGGAGGCGTTCGTCGAGCAGGACGCCTTCCAGTGCGGCTTCTGCACCCCGGGCCAGATCATGTCCGGCGTCGCCTGCATCCAGGAGGGTCACACCGGCTCCGTCGAGGAGATCCGGGAGTGGATGAGCGGCAACATCTGCCGCTGCGGCTGCTACGTCAAGATCGTGCGGGCGGTCGAGCAGGCCGCCGCGGGCGGGAAGTGAGGGCCGGTGCATCCCTTCTCGTACACGAAGGCCGCCGACACCCGCGAGGCCCTCGACGCGGGCCGCAGCGGCGGACGTTACCTCGCCGGCGGCACGACTCTCGTCGATCTGATGCGGGAGACGGTCGAACGCCCCGGCTCGCTGGTCGACATCAGCGCCCTGCCGCTGTGCCAGGTCACGGTCACCGAGCGCGGAGGGCTGCGGATCGGCGCGCTGGTGCGGATGGGCGAGGCCGCCGCGCACCCGAAGGTGCGCACCACCTACCCGGTGATCTCACAGGCACTGGAACTGAGCGCCTCGGCCCAGCTGCGGAACATGGCCACCATCGGCGGCAACATCATGCAGCGCACCCGCTGCGCCTACTTCCGTGACGTGACCGCCGCCTGCAACAAGCGTGAGCCGGGCTCCGGCTGTGCCGCGCTGGAGGGCTTCAACCGCGGCCACGCGATCCTGGGGACCTCCGACGCCTGTGTGGCCACCCACCCCTCGGACGTGGCTGTCGCCTTCGCGGCCCTGGAGGCGACCGTGCGCCTGCTGGGCCCGGACGGGCGGGAGCGCGGCGTCGCCTTCGCCGACTTCCTGCTGCAGCCGGGCAGCACACCGAACCGTGAACAGGCCCTCCGGCAGGGAGAGTTGATCACCGCCGTCGAGATCCCGGCCCATCCCCGTCCGCTCCGGTCGGGCTACCTCAAGGTCCGTGACCGGCAGTCCTACGAGTTCGCCCTCGCCTCCGCCGCCGTCGCGCTGCACATCCGCGGCGGAGTGATCCGCGAGGCGAAGGTCGCCGCCGGAGGAGTGGGCACCGTGCCCTGGAAACTGCCGCGGGTCGAGGCACACCTCATCGGCGAACGCCCCTCGGACGCCCTGTGGGCAGCGGCGGCCGAGCAGGCGGCCGAGGGTGCTCAGCCCCTCCAGTACAACGGCTTCAAGGTCGAGTTGCTCAAACGGACCGTCGAACGCCAGCTGCGCATCGTAGGAGGCAGCGCATGAGCCCCCAGCCGCAAGCCGCCGTCGGCGCCCCGCTGTCGCGGGTCGACGGACGCCTGAAGGTCACCGGCCGGGCCGACTACGCCGTCGATCACGACATCGACGGCGTAATCCACGCAGTCATCGTCGACAGCAGCATCGCCGTCGGACGGATCACCGGCATCGACACGACCGCCGCCGAGGCCCAGCCCGGCGTCCTGACGGTGATCACCCACCTCAACGCACCGACCCTGCCCTACCGGGACAACGCCGGGTCGAACAACCCGCCGGGCAGAAGGCTGCGGGTCTTCCAGGACGACCAGGTCCTCTTCCACGGCCAGCCCGTCGCCGTCGCGGTCGCCACCACGCTGGAGGCCGCGCAGCATGCGGCGAGCCTGGTCGAGGTCACCTACGACGCCCAGGAGCCGTCCACCGACCTGAGCGACCACAGTCTCCCGACGAACACCCCCACGACCTACACGCGCGGCGACGCGCAGACGGCCCTGGCCTCCGCGGCCGTACGCCTGGAGATGACCTACCGGCTCGCTCGCAACCACCACAACCCGATGGAGCCGCACGCCACCACCGCCCAATGGGACGGCGACCAGCTCACGGTGTGGGACAAGACCCAGTGGGTCATCGGCGGCACCCAGACCGAACTCGCCGCCGTCTTCGGGATTCCACTGGCATCCGTGCGAGTCATCTCCCCGTTCGTCGGCGGCGGGTTCGGCAGCGGTCTGCGGACCTGGCCGCACGTCACCGTCGCCGCCCTGGCCGCCCGCGAGACCGGGCGGCCGGTCAAGCTCGCCCTGACCCGCAGGCAGCAGTACTTCGGGGCCGGATACCGGCCCGCCTACGAGTACGGGATCCAGCTGGGCAGCGACCCCACCGGGCGCGTGACCGCCACGGTCCACGACCTGCGCTCCGAGACCTCGGCCTACGAGACCTTCGCGGAACGGGGCGTCCTGCCGCTGGGCCAGGTCCTCTACGGCACGCCCAACGTCAGCCAGACGTACCGGACCGTGCCGCTGGACGTGAACACCCCGGTGGCCATGCGCGGACCCGGCTTCGCCTCCGCCGCCTTCGCGGTCGAGTCGGCCATGGACGAACTCGCCCACGAACTCGGCATCGACCCGATCGAACTGCGCCTGCGCAACGAACCGGCGACGGACCCGTCCAACGGCCAGGCGTTCTCAACCCGGCGGCTGCGCGAGTGCTACGCCACCGGCGCCCGCGAGTTCGGCTGGAGCGACCGTGACCCGGCCCCCCGCTCCACCCGCGACGGCGACTGGCTGATCGGCACCGGCATGGCCGCCGGCGTCTACCACACCCTGCGCGCGGCGGCCCAGGCATCGGTCCGCCTGAACGCCGACGGCACCGCCCTGGTCCAGTCCGCGACCAGCGACATGGGCCCCGGCACCTACACCTCCATGACCCAGGTCGCCGCCGACGCCCTCGGCCTGCCCGTGCGCCGGGTCACCTTCCGGCTCGGCGACTCCGTCATGCCCACCGCCCCGCTGCACGGCGGCTCCCTGACCATGGCCAGCGTCGGCTCCGCCGTCCAGGACGGCTGCGACCGGCTGCGCCAGCAGGCGATCCAACTCGCCATCGAGGACGAGCAGTCACCGCTCTACGGCGCCGACACCGACACCGTCATCGTACAGGGCGGCCGTCTGTACGTGAGCGGCGATCCCTCGCGCGGGGACACCTACGAACGGCTGCTGGCCCGCAACGACCGCGACAGCCTGGAAGTCCTCGGGTCCTACACCCCGGCACAGTCGCGGCTCACCATCGACGCCTACGCCGCAGTGTTCGCCGAGGTCGCCGTCGACGCCCGGCTCGGCCTGGTCCGGGTACGGCGGATGCTCGGCGTCTACGACGTGGGACGGGTGATCAGCCCCAAGCTGGCCGACAGCCAGGCACTGGGCGGCATGGTCGGCGGCATCGGCCAGGCCCTGCTGGAGCACACCGTCACCGACCACCGCGACGGCCGCATCGTGAACGCGAACCTGGCGGACTACCTGGTCCCGGTCAACGCCGACGTGCCCGACCTCAGGGCGATCTACCTCGAAGGGGAGGACCGCGAGGCCGACCCGATCGGCGTCAAGGGCCTCGGCGAGGTCGTGCTGGTCGGGGTGGCACCGGCCCTCGCCAACGCGGTCTTCCACGCCAACGGCCGCCGTGTCCGCGACCTGCCCATCACCGCAGACGCGCTGCTCTGAGCCCCGTAAGGGGCCCTGCGACCCGGCCTGCGCGACGCACCCGTCACACCGACGGCCGTCCGCTCGACCCCGCCTCCCGAAATCCCGGCAGGCGGCCCCCTCATCAACACATCACCCGCGAGGAAAACATGATCAAAATAGGACCCTGGAGGAGACGCCACGGTCTGCCGGCCGCCCTGCTGGGCGCCCTGGCCCTCGTCGCATCCCTGAGCGGTGCGGCAGGAGCCACCCAGCCCTCGGCCGAGCCCGCCGCCGGCCCGGTCGCCTGTTCCACCGACGCCCTGCAAGCCTCCCTCCACATCGACCAGGTGACTGTCACCAGCGCACAGGTCAACGCGACCGGGAAGTTCGCGCCCGCGGCCGGCATCGAGTCCCAGTTCGGCGGCCCGTTCACCGGCCTGCCCTCCTACTGCGACGTCACGCTCACCCAGACCGACTCGGCGAACGACCGCATCACCCTCAAGATGTGGCTGCCCGACCGGTGGAACGGACGATTCCAGGGCGTCGGGGGCGGCGGATTCGCCTGCGGCATCAACTACGGCCTCATGGCCACCGCCCTGACCAACGGCTACGCCTCCGCGTCCACCAACTGCGGCCACGACAACTCGTGGCTCGACGGCAGCTTCGCACTGAACGCCGACCGGACCCTCAACCACCCGCTGTTGGACAACTTCGCCTCCGCCGGCATCCACGACATGACGGTCACCGGCAAGGCCGTCACCCGCACGTACTACGCCGAGAAGCCCGCCTACTCCTACTTCAACGGCTGTTCCAACGGCGGCCGCATGGGGCTCATGGAGGCCCAGCGGTACCCGGACGACTACGACGGCATCGCCTCCGGCGCGCCGGCCACCAACCTGACCCGGTTCATTCCCGCGCTGATCTGGCCCCAACTGGTCATGAAGGAGAGCCACGACCTCCTGCCGACCTGCAAACAGCAGGCGTTCAAGGATGCCGTGGTCAAGGCGTGCGACAGCCTCGACGGTGTCACCGAC
Organism: Streptomyces sp. NPDC101234; assembly: GCF_044767525.1. NCBI lineage: Bacteria > Bacillati > Actinomycetota > Actinomycetes > Kitasatosporales > Streptomycetaceae > Streptomyces > Streptomyces sp. NPDC101234. Next base: position 27,818 of record NZ_JBIWOA010000069.1, read on the forward strand.
GGCGTGATCGGCGACCCCGACGCGTGCCACTGGAATCCGAAGCGGCTCATCGGGGTCCAGACGGCATGCGGCACGATCACGCCCGCGGACTCTGCTGTCATGGCCAAGATCCTTCAGGGACCGCGGTCGCACGGCCGATTCCTCTGGTACGGGCTGGAGAAGGGCGCCGCCCTCTCCTACCTGGGCGTGGTCACCACCACCGGCGATGCCGCCAGCGGTCGACCGATGCCACTCGCCACCACCTATCTGGGATCGTGGCTCCAGCGCAACCCGGACTGGGACTGGCACACGCTCACCTACGACCGGTTCAACCAGCTCTTCGACCAGAGCGTCAAGGAGTTCGGCTCCACGCTCGCCAGCGACGATCCGGACCTGTCCGCGTTCAGGAAGAGCGGCGGCAAGATCGTGCTCTGGCACGGGCTCGCCGACCCGCTGATCTTCCCCCAGGGAACGGTCGACTACTACCAGCGTGTCCAGCAGGCCAGCGGCGGAGCCGCGGCGACGGACTCCTTCGCGCGCCTCTTCCTCGCCCCTGGCGCCGAGCACTGCGCCAGCGGAGCCGGGCCCGCGCCCAGCGATCCACTCGCGGCCGTCGTGAACTGGGTCGAGCACGGCAAGGCACCGAAGACCCTCCCCGCCGAGCTCACCGACCCCAGCACCCACAAGGTGACCGTGACGCGGCTGCTGTGCGCGTACCCGCTCGTCGCCCGGTACACCGGCCGGGGCGACACGGCAGACGCGGGTAACTACCGCTGCGCGGCCCGCTACACAGGCTGACGTCGTGTCCGGTGCGCACCTCGCGCACACCATGGTGGTGGGGGGGGGGGGGGCCCCCCCCCCCCCCCCCCCCCCCCCGGGGGGGGGGGGGGGGGCCCCCCAGAGGCCCTCCACCCATTCCCTGAAAAGAGGGCTCGGAGCTGGCGACTTGAGCTTCGGGT
>NZ_JBIWOA010000070.1:0-28613 GCF_044767525.1 Streptomyces sp. NPDC101234
TTACCCCACAAAAAAATAAAATTTTTTCAAAAAAAACAAATTATATCCCAACCCCCCCGTGGTGCCATGGGGGGGGGCCCCCCCCCCCCCCGCGCGCCCCCCACCCCCTGATGACCGAAACCGGATCAGCCGACGGGTGGTGTCCCGTGCGTGTGGAAGGACTCGATCGTCTTCAGGCCCCAGGCCTGCCCCTTGGCCCGCTCGGCCTCGGTCCAGGTGATCAGCGGCCAGTCGGGCGCCAGCACCAGCCGGGTGAGCGGGTTGCAGAGCTCGATGCGGTTGCCGCCCGGCTCGTAGACGTACAGGAAGAACGTCTGCTGGATGGCGTGCTTGTGCGGGCCGGTCTCGATGAACACCCCGCTGTCGATGGCGAGATCGGCCGCGCGCAGCACGTCCTCGCGGGTGTCGGTGGCGAAGGCGATGTGGTGCAGGCGCCCGGTCGAGCCGGTCCAGTCGGACGTGTAGACGACGTCGTACGACTTGTCGGTGAAGGTCAGCCAGCGGGCCGCGATCCTCCCGGTGTCGAGGCGGATCTGCTCGGTCGGACGGGCCCCGAGGATCCGTTCCTGGAACTCGGCGTTGGCGAGCACGTCGGCGGCCAGGAAGTTGATGTGATCCAGGCGGCGGACGCCGACGCCCCGGTTGGGCTTGGCCTGCGGCTGGTTCTTCAGGGCGGGCCTGAGCTCGTCGGGCGCCCGGTAGTACTCGCTCTCCCAGTAGAGGGCGTGTTCGTGGCCGTCCGGGTCGGTGGTGACGTAGAGCCTTCCGAGTCCGGGTTCGTCCTCGGTCCAGTGGCCGGTGCCGCCGGCCTCCTCGATCGCCCTGATACGGCGGTGCAGGGCCTCCTCACTGGAGGTGCGCAGGGCCAGGCGGCCGAGGCCGGGCCGTTCGCGGGCGGTGAGGACCAGGCTGTGGTGCTCGTAGTCGTCGAAGGTGCGCAGATAGACGGTGTCGCCGTGCCGGCCGTTGACGGTCAGTCCGAGGTAGTCGGTGAAGAAGGCGACGCTGGCGTCCAGGTCCGGGGTGAACAGCTGGGCGTGGCCGATATGGGCGATGTCACCGAGGGGCGGGGCCATCGTTGCCTCCTTGGGGTCGTGCGGGTGTGGGGGGTGTGTCGACCGCACGGGGGAAGACGGTGCCGTCGAAGATCTTGCGGGCGGTGCGGACGACCGCGGTACGAAGGGTGGCCGGCGGGGTGCCGGCGGAACCGGGATCGACGCTGACATCGATCTCCAGGAATCCGGTGGGGTGTTCGATCCGGACGCGGTCTCCGCGGTCCGGGAGCCGGGCGATTCCCTCCCCCACACCGCCGGGCAGCCTGAGGCCCGCGGCCACACTGGCGGCGCCCAGGACACCGATCGAGGTGTGGCAGCGGACCGGGATGAAGGTCCGGGTGGTGACCGCGCCGCCGTGACGGGGCGGGGCGAGCAGACTGAGTTTGGGCACGGTGGCGGTCTCCACGTCCCCGAGCCCCATCGACTTCCCTGCCGCCAGCCGGATCTCGTGCAGGCGGTCGGCGAGCGCGAGGTCCTCCTCCAGGTCCCTGGGGTCCTCGTACCCGGTGACACCGAGGGCGCCCGCGGCGATGAGCACGGTCGGCATGCCGTTGTCGACGCAGGTCACCGGAGTACCGGCGATGATGTCGCGGACGCTGCCGGTGGGCAGCAACGGGCTCTCCCCCGCCGGGAACTCGATCACCACCGGGGTGGCCGTGCCGGGCACGCCGGAGATCTCCGCGTCGCCGGTGTAGTCGACGTGCCCGCCCGGGGTCGGGAAGGTGGCGATGGCCGACTCCCCGGTGTTGAGCATCCGGATCCGTACGGAGGTCTCGCCGTCCCCGGGGGCCACGAGCCCCCGCTCCACGGCGAACGGGCCGACCCCGGCGAGGATGTTCCCGCAGTTCTGACGGTCGGTCACTTCCGGCCGGTCGACCGCGACCTGGAGGAAGAGGTAGTCGACGTCCGACACCGGGTCGTCCGACACCGAGACGACCGCCACCTTGCTGGTCAGGGGATGCGCCCCGCCCAGGCCGTCGATCTGGCGCGGGTCGGGGCTGCCCATCACCCGCAGCAGCAGGCCGTCGCGGGCGGCGGGGTCGGCGGGCAGGTCCTCGGCCAGGAAGTAGGCGCCCTTGGAGGTGCCGCCGCGCATCAGCATGCAGCGCACCTCCGCGGGCCCGGTCACTTGGTCCGCTCCTCGTGCTCCGTGTACTCCTCGTACGTCCGGTACTCGACGCCGAGCCGCTGGAGGGTCTCCCGCAGTCCGTAGCGGTCGAGGCCGAGCTGGCCGTCGATGAAGGCGGCGCGGGTCGCGGCCTCCTTGGCCTCTCGGGCCTCGGACTTCTCGACGGTCTCGCGGGCGCGCTGCCGGGGCACGACCACCACACCGTCGTCGTCGGCGAGGATCACGTCACCCGGGTTGATCACCTGCCCGTCGATGGCGATCGGCACGTTGACCGAGCCGCCGGTGGCCTTGACCGTGCCCTGCGAGGAGACCGCCCGGGACCAGGCCGCGAAGCCCATGTCCCGCAGCTCCTGGGTGTCGCGGATGCCGGTGTTGAGGACGACACCGCGCACCCCGCGCTGCTTCAGGGCGGTCGCGAACAGCTCGCCGAACAGCCCGTCCGTACAGGGCGAGGTGGTGGTGACCACCAGGATGTCGCCCGCACCGCACTGCTCGACGGCAGCGTGGATCATGAGGTTGTCGCCGGGCCAGCCGATCACGGTGACGGCCGTGCCCGCGACGCGCACACCCTGCTGGACGGGACGGATCCCCGGACCGAGCAGTCCGGTCCGCCCCATGGCCTCGCTCACGGTGGCCACACCGAAGCCGGCCAGCGCGTCCACGTCCTTCAGCTCCGCCTTCGGCGGGTCGGTGACGATCACGCCGCTCACGCCAGCTCCTTCGCGATCTGCGGGAACGGGCGCATGAACGCCTCGGCCATGGTGTTGTGCGCCAGGCCGAGATTCGGTCCCGCGTTGCGCTTGAGCTGGACGCCCCGGCGGACGGCCAGGTCCGTGTAGTAGGCCCACAGGTGCTGCTGGGCGCCGAGACATTCCATCGCCTTGCGCTTGGTGTCCCAGACCTCGGTGATGTCGAGGAGCACCTCGGGCCGGAAGCCGCTCATCTCGGGCTGGTGCGGCTCGAAGTAGAAGACCGGCGGGGCGCCGATGATGTCGCCCTCGCCCGGGTAGCCGATGGCCTGGGCGAGGATCCGGGCCTCAAGGGCCATGCGGTTGGCGGCCGGATGGTCGCCGTTGTAGGGGTCGTCGACGGGGTGGGTGAGCACGACGTCGGGCTGGGTCTCGCGGTAGACGGCGACCAGCTGGTCCGTCAGCTCGGCGGAGGCGGTCAGCGGGTAGTCGCCGGCGTCGAAGAAGCGGACCCCGGCGCCGAGAGCGGCGGCGGCCCGCTCCGCCTCCTCCCGGCGTATCGCCTTGATCTCCTCGAGATTCCTGCCCTCGCGCCACGCCTTGGCGGACTCGCCGCGCTCGCCGAAGGTCAGACACGCGATGGTGACCTTCTCGCCCCGGGACGCGGCCAGGGCGATGGCTCCGCCCGCCCGCCACACGAAGTCCCCGGCGTGCGCGGTGACGACCAGGGTGGATCGCGGTGGGGATGGGGGTCCCCCCGGTCGGGCGATGCCGAGACTGGGGGAGGGCGCGTCGGCGTGGGTCATTGCAGAAATCTCCTTGGTGGACAGGTGTGCGCCCACCCACCCCGGACGTCATGCGAAGCGCTGCGTCAGTCGCTCAGCGCGTCGATCACGCTCGTGAGGTGGGCGCGGACGGCCGCCTCGGCCGCCTGCGGGTCCCTGGCCCTGATCGCCTCGATCATCGCCAGATGCTCGCTCAGGGATTGCTGCGGACGCCCCGGACGCAGCGCCAGCTGGAAGCGGTGCCGCACCAGTTGGGCGTTGAGCCGCTCCAGCAGTTCCACGGCGGTCTGCTGGCCGGAAATGCCCCGGATCTTGTCGTGGAGTTCGTGGTTGAGCTCGGAGTACGTGACCGGTTCGCCGTCGGCGACGGCCTTGGTCATGGCCGCCCCGAGATCCGCGAGCTCGGCGAGCTGCTCGTCGCTGGCCGCGACGGCCGCCTTGGCCGCGCACAGTCCTTCCAGGACCATGCGGCACTCCGTGATCGCGACCGCTTCCTGCACGGTCACCACCCGCACCCGCGAGCCGCGGTTGCGGATCCGCTCGACCAGTCCCTGCGCCTCCAGATCGATCAGTGCCGCACGGATGCTGGCCCGTGTCACACCGAACTCCTCGGCGAGCTCGTTCTCCACCAGCCGCTGGGCCGGGGCCATCTCGCCGTGCAGGATCGCCTGCCGCAGCAGCGCGAGCGCATGCTGCTTGGCCTGCTCTCCGGTGGTCGGACGGGCTTCTTTCGGCATCGTGCCCTCCCTGAGTGAGTGCCTGTCGAACGTAAATCTAGCCAAACAGGATTGTCAACAATTTTGTCTGCCGTATTGCCGCCGCGATCCGCGCACGCGGTCCGGCACACGCGCGCTCAGCCCGAGCGGTAGAGCTCGCTGAGCAGTTCGAGAACGGCCTGGTGGGCGGGGTGCGGATCGTCCCGCCACCAGGCCAGCCGGACCGCGACCGGTTCGGCGTCCCGGACCGGCCGGTAGACGATGCCGGGCCGCGGATACTGGTGGGCGGTCGACTCCGCGGTCACACCGATGCCGCGTCCGGCGGCGATCTCGGTGAGCCAGTCGTCGACGGAGCGGGTCTCCTCGACGGCCGGCCGGGCCCCCGGCGGCCACAGGTCGGGAGTGGTCGTACCGGTTCGCCGGTCGGTCATCACGGTCCGGCCGGTGAGATCGGCGAGGCGTACGGACCGGCGCCGGGCCAGCGGATCGTCGGCGGCCAGCGCGCACAGCCGCCGTTCCAGGCCGGCGATGGCCGTGTCGAACCGCCGGTCGTCGAGAGGCCGCCGCAGGACGGACAGGTCACAGGCCCCTTCGCTCAGCCCGGCGGACGGCGAGTTCACGCGGATCAGATGCAGGTCGACCCCGGGGTGCGCCGTGTTCCATCCACGCTGGAAGGCGACGGTGTGCCGCCCCACGGCCGACCACGCGTAGCCGATCCGCAGCCGGGTGTGCCCCGAGGTGGCCTCCTGGACCAGGTCGGCGACGTCCCCCAGCACCCGGCGGGCCCGCTCCACCACCCGCAGTCCGGTCGCCGTCGGCGTCACCTCACGCGAGGTGCGCCGCAACAGCCGTACACCGAGGGCCCGTTCGAGCCCCGCCAAAGTGCGGGACACGGCCGCCTGGGACACCCCCAGGGCGATCGCGGCGTCGGTGAAGGTGCCCTCGTCCACGATGGCGACGAGACAGCGCAGCTGCCGCAGCTCGATCTCATCCATACGTTCATCGTATAGATCGAGAGTCGCATGCATTTTGCGCATGAACCGGCAAGGCGCACGCTCGCCTCATGCGACGTAGTCTCGAACGTCCCGCGACAACCGTCTCCCCCGCTGTCCCGACACACCCCCCGCAGGGGCGCCTGGCAGGCGTGGCGACCATGTTCGGCAGCGGCCTGTCCAACCAGACCGGCGCGGCCATCGGCGCGCTGGCCTTCCCGGTCCTCGGCCCGCTCGGTGTGGTGGCGGTACGGCAGTACGTCGCCGCCCTCGTCCTCGTGGCCGTCGGCCGCCCGCGCCCTCGCTCCTTCACCTGGCCGCAGTGGTGGCCGGTGCTGCTGCTGGCGGCGGTCTTCGGCACGATGAACCTCACCCTGTACACCGCCATCGACCGGATCGGCCTGGGCCTGGCGGTCACCCTGGAGTTCCTGGGCCCGCTCGCCATCGCCCTCGCCGCGTCCCGCCGCCGGCTGGACGCGGGGTGCGCGGTGCTGGCGGCGGCGGGGGTGGTGGTGCTGATGCGCCCGCAGCCGTCGACGGACTACGCGGGAATGGGGCTGGGCCTGATAGCGGCGTGCTGCTGGGCGTCGTACATCCTGCTGAACCGGCTCGTCGGCCAACGCATCCCGGGGGCACAGGGTTCGGCGGCGGCCGCGTCCGTGTCGGCGCTGACGTTCCTGCCGATCGGAATCGTCGTAGCGGTACGGCACCCGCCGACGGCAGGTGCGGTCCTGTGCGCTGTGGCGGCGGGCGTCCTGTCGTCGGCGGTCCCGTACCTGGCCGACCTCCTCACCCTTCGCAAGGTCCCGGCCCAGACCTTCGGCCTGTTCATGAGCGTCAACCCGGTCCTGGCGGCGGTGGTGGGGTGGGTGGTGCTGGGGCAGAGCCTGGGGCTTCTGGAGTGGGCGGCAATCGGGGCGGTGGTCGCTGCGAACGCGGTGAGTATCGCGACCCGTTAGGGGCGCGGGGAACTGCGCGACCAGCCACAATCCACCCGCACATCCGCCACGACACTCAACCACCCACGGCGGAGGGCACCTTCACCCGCCCCGCATACTCACCCCGTCAGCACGGCCTCCCCCCACGCCGCCCCCAGCGAGACGGCCTGCCGCCACCCCCGAAGCACCTTCGGCGGCATCCCCACCGCAAGCACCCCGCTCAACCGCTCCCCCGTCCGGTACGCGGCCACGAACCGCCCCTCCTCCAAATCCCCCTCCACCACCCGCACTTCCTCGTGCCCGCGCAGATACCCGTACGCCTGGATCTTCATCTCGTACTGGTCGGACCAGAAGTACGGCACCGGCGCGAACGCCTTGCGCGCCCCGGGGTTGAGGAGGTTGCGCGCCGCGGCCATCCCCTGCTCCGCCGCGTTCGTCCGGTGCTCGATCCGCATCGACACGCCGAACAACGGGTTGTGCCACCGGGCCACGTCCCCGGCCGCGTACACATCCCGCGCCGCCTCGCAGTACTCGTCGCAGACGACCCCGTCGCCCACGCTCAGCCCGCTGCCGGCGAGCCACTCGGTGTTGGGCAGGGAGCCGATCGCGACCAGCACCTCGTCGGCCGCGATCTCCTCCCCGTCGGCGAGCCGGACCCCCTCCTCGGTCACCTCGGTCACCGTGACCCCGGTCCGCAGGTCCACGCCCCGCTCCCGATGGGCCCGGGACAGTGCCCGCCCCACCTCCTCACCGACCGCGTGTGCGAGCGGCACCGGCGCCGGTTCCAGCAACGTCACCTGCGCGCCCAGCCGCCAGGCGACCGCGGCGGCCTCGGCGCCGAGGAACCCGGCGCCGACCACCACCAGCCGCTGCCCCGGCCCGATCCGCTCCCGGAGGGTGAGCGCGTCGTCGAGGGTGCGCAGCACATGCGCGCCCTCCCCCGGCAGCCGCCGCGGCCGTACGCCCGTGGCCAGGATCAGCCCGTCGTACGGGACTTCCGAGCCGTCGGCCAGACGCAGCGTACGGTCCGCCACGTCGAGGCCGCACGCGGCCACCCCGAGCCGCAACTCCATTTCCAATGCGTCGAGTTCGGTTGGTGCTCGCAGTACCACCCGGTCCGGTGCCCACTCGGCCGACAGCACCTGCTTGGACAACGGCGGCCGGTCGTATGGCACGTGGGGTTCGTCGCCGACGAGGGTGAGCGTGCCGTCGTAGCCCTCGCGGCGGAGGGTCTCGGCCGCCGCGAGCCCGGCGGCGGAGGCGCCGACGACCACGATCCGGTTCACTGTGCCGCCAGCCGGATCGCGGCGGCCGGGCAGATCGCCACCGCTTCACGGACGTCGTCGAGGGTCTCCTCGGCCGGGTTCTCGTCGATCACGAAGGCGATGCCGTCGTCGTCCCGCTGGTCGAAGACCTCGGGGGCGACGAGCACGCACTGCCCGGATGCGACGCACTTCGGTTCGTCCAGTTCGACGCGCATGGTGTTCTCCTTGCTTTTCATGGGGGAGGTGGGTCACCAGGTGACGGGGAGTTGGTAGACGCCGTACACGCCGCCGTTGTGCTTGAAGGGGAGGCCGACGATGTCGGCGGCGAGGCGAAGGGTGGGGATACGGCGGTAGAGGGTGCCGTAGACCACCTGGAGTTCCATCCGGGCCAGCGGCTGGCCCAGGCACTGGTGGACTCCGAAGCCGAAGGCGACATGGCGGCGGGCGTCGCGCGTCAGGTCGAGGCGGTCCGGGTCAGTGAAGACCTCCGGATCGCGGTTGGCGATCTCGCCGGGCATGATCACGCCTTCGCCGGCCCGGATCACCTGCCCGGCGACCTCGATGTCCGCCAGCACCGCACGACGCCGTCCGCTGTGCACGATGCTCAGATAGCGCAGCAGCTCCTCGACCGCGGCGGCGATCGCCCTGGGGTCGTCGGTGTCACGCAACAGGGCGAGCTGTTCGGGGTGTTCGAGCAGGGCGAGGGTGCCGAGCGCGATCATGTTGGCGGTGGTCTCGTGCCCGGCGAGCAGCAGCAGTACGCCCATCTGCGCGGCGCCCAGCCGGGTCAGCTCGCCGGCCCGGACCCGGGCCACGAGCCCCGAGAACAGGTCGTCGGCGGGCTGCTCCATCTTCTCGCCCATCAGCCGGTCGAGGTATTCGACCAGCCTGCCGTGCGCCGCCGTCCGGTCCTCGACCGACGTGTCCCGGCTGATGAGGAGCTTGCTGTTCTCCTGGAAGAAGTCGTGGTCGTCGTAGGGCACGCCGAGCAGTGCGCAGATGACCAGCGAGGGCACCGGGAGCGCGAAGGCCTCGACCAGGTCGACGGGGTTGGGTCCGGCAAGCATGCCGTCGATCAGCTCGTCGACGATCTTCTGCACGGCGGGCCGCATGGCGTCGACGCGCTTGACCGCGAACGGCGCGGTGACCATGCGGCGCAGCCGGGCGTGCTCGGGGTCGTCCATCATGATGAAGCTGATGTTGTTCTTGCCGTTGCTGGGTGCCTGGAGCGGGTATCCGGGACGGTCGGCCTCGGCGCTGACCCTCGGGTCGAGCAGCACGGCGCGCTGGTCGGCGTACCGGGTGAGCAGCCAGTAGTCCTTGCCGTCCCAGAGCCGGACCTTGGTGAGGGGTCCCTCCTCCCGGGCGGCCCCGAGGGCCGGGGCCGGGTCGAAGGGGCAGCCGGCGGCGCGGGGCATCGGGTAGTCGCGGACCTGCGCGGCCGGGCCGGGGTCGGTCAGGGTGTCGGCCATCTCTGTCTCCTCGGGGTGGGGGACTCCGCTCGCTGCGGAGCGCCGGGACGATGGTTACGAGGCCTCGATAAACACATGCAAACAGGTAGGACTGACCGGTTGCGGTCAGTTTCCTGACAGGAGGCTGACGTGGGCCGGATCACACGACAGCACCATTGCCGTAAACCGCACATCAATGGCAGATGTCATGAACTTCCTTACAGCAGACCTATGTTGAAATCCGCGCGAGCATCACGCGGTCACCCTGCGGCACCCTCTCCCCCATCCGGGGGCGTCCACCGCCGGGCGGCCCTCAGTGCGCACCGGACATTTGCTCAGTAATTGCAGTGCGAAGCATTCACGCATCCTCCGACGACTCCCCCAGCCAGTAGCCGAAGCCCCGCCGGGTGTGGATCAGCGCGGGCCCGCTCCGGTCCACCTTGCGCCGGAGCCGGGAGACCAGTTGCTCGATGGCGTTGTCGCCCCGGAACTCGCCCCAGACATAGCGGCTGATCTGCTCCTTGGAGAGCACCTTGTGGGCGTTGACGAGAAGGTGGTGCAGCAGCCGGTACTCGGCGGGCGTGAGGTCGAGGGTGCGGGCGTCCCGGCGGGCCCGGCAGGTGGCGTCGTCGAGGACCAGGTCGGCATGGCTCAGCGCGTTCCCGGTGCGGGCGCCGCCGCCCGCGTCCCGGAGCAGCACCTTCACGCGGGCCAGGACCTCGGCGATCCGGAAGGGCCGGGTGACGTAGTCCCGCGCGCCGGTGCCGAGTTCGGGCACGATCCGGGCCAGCGAGTCACCGGCGGCCAGCAGGAGGACGGGCGGCCGGTAGGCCGGCTTCAGTCGGCCGCCCTGGCCTAATTCGCCGAGGCCGGGGAGCTCGGAGTCGATGACGACCAGGTCCAACCGGTGCTCCGCCAGTCGCCGCACCACCTCGGCGCCGCGGTCCGCGACCGCGATCCGGTAGCCGGCCAACTCCAGCGTGGTGGCGAGGAGTTCGGACGTGTCCGGGTCACCGGTGGCGACCAGGAGGTGCTGCCCGTTGCCACGGGCCAGGGCCCGGGATGCCGGAGGGCTGCCGTACATGGGATGACCATTCGTTCGAGTGCGCGGGAATTTGCTTGCTTGACTCAAGTAAGCCACATGTGCTTGCCTAACTCAAGTAATCGGGGTCGCCTTGAGCGGAGGCCGCCCCGAGGGCCTGCCCCGGCGGACAGGCCCCGGCGTCGGACCCGTGGGGACGGGGGCCGGCGCGGTCCTCGGGCCGGGCGCCGGCTCACTCCCCCCAGCCCGGCACCCGGCCCGGGGACCTCCTCTGCCGGACCTCCCTGACACCCCTGGCACCACCAGAAAGCCTCCGGAAAGCTCCCGGAGGGCCTCCAGAAAGCGAGAGTCACCCCATGGCCACGATGAAGTCCGTACAGACCGGCGGCGTCGGCCGGATCGAGGTCGTGGACGTCGAGCGTCCCGTGCCCGGCCCGAAGGACGTGCTCCTGCGGATCCGCGCGGGCGGTATCTGCGGCACCGACGTCACCTTCCTGCACATGGGCGGCATGCCCGCCCGCGCCCACCTGGGCGGCGAGCTGGTCCCGGTGGCCCTGGGCCACGAGCCCGCCGGCGAGGTCGTGGAGGCCGGCGCCGAGGTCACGGGACTGAAGGTGGGCGACCGGGTGGTGGTGAACCCGCAGGACGCGCCCACCGGGATCATCGGCTGCGGTGGCCGGTACGGCGCCCTCAGCGAGTACCTGCTGATCGAGAACGCCGAGGTCGGCAGGAGCGTCGCGGTGTTCCCGGACACCGTGCCCTTCGCCGTCGCCTCCCTCAACGAACCGATGGCGGTCTCCCGGCACGCCGTCAACCGCTCCGGGGCCGGACCGGACGACAGGGTGGTGGTCTTCGGCGCGGGCCCGATCGGCCTCGGTGCCGCGATCTGGCTGAAGCTGCGGGGCGTCCGGCACGTGGTCGTCGCCGACGTCATCCCGTCCCGGCTGGAGAAGGCACTCGCCGTGGGCGCGGACGCGGTCGTCAACTCGGCCGAGGAGGACGTCACCGAGCGGCTGACCGAGCTGCACGGGCAGAGCGCCAACGCGCTGGGCCAGCCCCGCCCGGGTACCGACATATTCATCGACGCGGCCGGCGCTCCGGTGGTCTTCGACACGGTGGTGGCCAACGCCAAGTGGCACGCCAGGCTGGTCATGGTCGCCGTGCAGAAGAAGGGCGAGGTCGACCTCGGCGGGATGCTCCGCAGCGAACTGACGCTGGTCGCCTCGCAGGGCTACCCGACCGAGATCTTCGAGGTCACCCCGGAACTGGTCGAGCACCATGAGCGGTTCGCGAAGCTGATCAGCCACAGTGTGCCGTTCACCGAGGTGGACCGCGCCTTCGAGCTGGCGCTCACGCCGGGCGCCGCGGAGAAGGTCGTCGTCACCTTCGATGCGTAGGGGTGAAGGGCGCCAGCCACAGTCCGAGGAGCGCGTCGGTGAGTCCGGTGGCCGCGTCGCTCCAGGTGGCGCGTGGCGTGGCGGTGCCCTCGGCGAGGGCGCGCTCCCGCTCGGCGCAGGTGTGCAGGATCAGCGTCCGGGCCATCTGGCCGCGTTCGGCGCGGACCTCGGCGGGCAGCTCCGGCAGCCGCCGGTTCAGTCCGGCCGCGGCCTCCCGCAGTGACGGCGAGGCGAGGGAATCCTCGATCATGATCTCGTAGAGGGCCGGGTCGGTCGCCACCTGGGCGCAGAAGCGGGCGTACCAGGTGGGGCTGCCCAGGCTCGCGAGATGTTCGGTGATCGGGCGGACCAGGCAGTCCACCCAGTGCCGTACGTCGTCGGAGTCGCCGACCGCGGCCAGCAGCCGGACCCGGATCGCCTCGATCCGGTCGAAGTGCCGGGCGGCGACGGCGCGGACGAGGTCGGCCTTGGTGCCGAAGTGGTAGCCGACGGCCGTGTTGTTGCCCTGGCCCGCGGCTTCGCCGACCTGGCGGTTGGAGACGGCGTACACGCCCTGTTCGGCGAACAGCCGCTCCGCCGCACTCAGGATGGCCTCCCGCGTCGCGCTGACCTGCTCCGCCCGTGCCGTCCTGCCCGCCATGTCCACCACCGCTCCGAGACCGCACATCACCCGGACCGGCCGGTCCCGCGAGCCGTACCGGGGCCTCGCCCGGGGCGGCGAGGTCCAGCCGAGAAAGCCTACGTGGCGGCACCGCACGGTGCCGCCGGGCCCTGCCATTAGAGTAAGTCAGGCGACTGACTTAAATAATTGCCAGATCGCTCTTTTCCTGCCTACGGAGGCCTTCTCCCATGTCCGATGCCCCTGTCCGGCCCACCGGGCCCGCCGGGCCCGCGAGCACCGCACGACCGAACCCGAACGCGGTGGTGGCGGTGCTGGCCCTGGCCGGTATCACCGTCTCGCTGATGCAGACCCTGGTGATCCCGATCGTCCCGGAGCTGCCGAAGTACCTGAACGCCTCCCCGTCCAACGCGGCCTGGGCGGTGACCGCGACCCTGCTGGCCGCCGCCGTGGCCACCCCGATGGCCGGCCGCATCGGCGACATGTTCGGCAAGCGGCTGATGCTGCTGATCAGCCTGGTGCTGCTGGTCTGCGGCTCGGTGGTGGCCGCGCTGAGCGACTCGCTGGTCCCGATGATCATCGGCCGTACCCTGCAGGGACTGGCGTCCGCGGTGGTCCCGCTGGGCATCAGCATCATGCGTGACGAGCTGCCTCCGGAGCGGCTGGCGGGTTCGACGGCGCTGATGAGCGCCTCGCTGGGCGTCGGCGGCGCGCTGGGCCTGCCGTCCGCGGCCTTCATCGCGGACCACTTCAGCTGGCATGTGCTGTTCTGGACCTCGGCCGCCCTCGGTGTCGTGGCGTTCGCGCTGGTCATAATGCTGGTGCCGGAGTCCAAGGTGCGCTCGGGCGGCCGGTTCGACGCGGTCGGCGCGGCCGGTCTCGCGGTCGGCCTGGTCTCGCTGCTGCTGGCCGTCTCCAAGGGTGCGGACTGGGGCTGGGCGAGCGGCACCACGCTCGGCCTGTTCGCCCTCGCGGTCGTGGTCCTCGCCGCCTGGGGCTTCTTCGAACTGCGCACCTCCCAGCCGCTGGTCGACCTGCGCACCACCGTCCGCCGCCAGGTGCTGTTCACCAACCTCGCCTCGATCGCGTTCGGCTTCTCGATGTTCGCGATGTCCCTGGTGCTGCCGCAGCTGCTCCAGCTGCCGACCCAGACGGGCTACGGCCTCGGCAAGTCGATGCTGACGGTCGGCCTGGTGATGGCTCCGCAGGGTCTGGTCATGATGGCCTTCGCCCCGGTCTCCGCCGCGATCACCAAGTCCAGGGGCCCGAAGGTCACGCTGATGATCGGCGCGGTGATCGTCGGTGCGGGCTACGGCCTCAACATCCTCCTGATGTCCCAGGTCTGGCACCTGATCCTGGTGTCCTGCATCATCGGCGCCGGTGTCGGCTTCGCGTACGGCGCGATGCCCGCGCTGATCATGGGTGCCGTCCCGGCGTCGGAGACGGCCGCCGCGAACAGCCTCAACACGCTGATGCGGTCCATCGGCACGTCGGTGGCCAGCGCCCTCGCCGGGGTGATCCTGTCCCAGCTGACCATCAACCTCGGCGGCCACACCCTGCCGTCCGAGAACGGCTTCAAGGTCGTCATGGCGATCGGTGCGGGCGCGGCCGCCCTGGCCTTCGTCCTCGCCTCCTTCCTGCCGGGCCGGCGTCCGGCGGACGCGGAGCCCGCTGCGGAGACCGTCGCCGAGCCCACGGCCGAGGCGATGCGCTGACCCGCGGGCAGGGACCGTCCGCCGGAACCCGCCGGGTAGCGGGTGCCGGCGGGCGGACCGCTTCTCGGTGCCGGCGTACCTGCACAGCTCCTGACCACCGGCTGTCGCCCGCCGCAAGGACATGGACGGCCGCGTGTACTGCGTACTCAGTAGCCGGGATTGTCGGCAGCCGCACGACGACGGGACAGGGCGGCCCCGGGGACGCTGGTCCGGCCTGTTCGACGCGTTCGTCGTACGGATGGCGATCGTCCCGGCGGTACTGGCCCTGCTGGGCCGGTCGGCCTGGTGGCTGCCGAAGGGGCTGGACCGGCTGCCGCCGTCCGTGGACGTCAAGGGTGAGGCCCTGAGCCGTGCGGTGCCCGCCCCGGCCGGCGACTCCGCGGCGGAACCGGCTCGTCTGTGACACCCTCCCCGCCCCACCGGGCCGCCCGCGCCACCGCAGCGCGGGCGGCCCGCTCGCCGTATCGCGGACCATGGTCACAGGAGACCTACCGGAGCCACCGATGAACGCCCCCTGGCAGCGCTACACCGAGGAACACACCCGCACCGTCGACACCATGGCGGCGGTGCTGCTGTTCGCCGCGTTCCTGTTCGGCAGCGAGATCACCATGAGCAGCGAGGACCGGCCGCACGCGGTCGGCCTCACCATCGCCCTCGCCGCGGTCGGCTGCGGTGCCCTGTTCTGGCAGCGCACCCGGCCGCGCGCGGCCGTCGCCGTCAGCGCGGTGTGCACCGCGGCCGCCGCCGGGCTCGGGCATCTGCCCACCCCGCTGCTGCTGGGCGCGCTGATGCTGGCGCTGTACCGGCTGGCGGTCGACACCGACCGGCCGACCGCGCGCCGTTACTACCTCGGCAGCCTCGCCCTGGTGGTGAGCGTGGCGATGGTCTTCGACCCGGTGGGCAACGCCTGGCCGCTGAAGACGATCGGCCCGGCCGCCTGGCTGCTGCTGCCGGTCGTCGCCGGCAATGCCGTACGGCTGCAGGGCGCGTATCTGGAGGCCGTACGGGCGAGGGCCGAGTACGCGGAGCGGAGCCGGGAGGAGGAGGCACGGCACCGGGTCGCGGAGGAGCGGATGCGGATCGCGCGGGAACTGCACGACGTGGTGGCCCACCATCTGGCACTTGCCAACGCCCAGGCCGGCACGGCGGCCCACCTCTCGCGCACCCATCCCGACCAGGTGCACGGCATCCTCGGGGATCTCGCCGGTACGACCTCCGCCGCGCTGCGCGAACTCAAGGCCACCGTGGGGCTGCTGCGGGCGACCGACGACCCCGGTCTGCCGCTCGCTCCGAGCCCCGGACTCGCGCAACTGCCGGAGCTGACCGAGGCCTGCGAGTCCGCCGGGCTGACCGTGCACGTCAGCGTCGAGGGCACCCCGCGTCCGCTGACGGCGGGTGTGGACCTGACGGCGTACCGGATCGTGCAGGAGGCGCTGACCAACGTGACCAAACACGCCTCGGTCGAGGACGCGTACGTCCGGATCGGCTGGTCGCAGGACCGGCTGACCCTCACGATCGCCGACGACGGCACCGCCACCGCACCGGCAGCGCCCGCCACCGGGCGCGGATTCGGGCTGATCGGGATGCGCGAGCGGGCGCAGTCGGTCGGCGGTGCCTTCGCCGCCGGGCACCGCGACGGCGGCGGCTTCGAAGTCACCACCCGGCTGCCGCTGTACGCGGGCGCCACGGAACCGGAGGAAGAACGGACACCATGACCATCCGCGTGCTGCTCGCCGACGACCAGGCCCTGCTGCGGGCCACCTTCCGGATCCTGATCGACTCCTGCGACGACCTGGAGGTGGTCGGCGAGGCCACCGACGGCGCCGAGGCGATCGCGCTCACCCGTGAGCTGCGGCCCGACGTCGTGCTGATGGACATCAGGATGCCCGGCACCGACGGGCTGGCCGCCACGGCCGCCGTCTGTGCCGACCCGGAGCTGTCCGGCGTCCGGGTGCTGATCCTGACCACGTTCGAGGTCGACGAGTACGTGGCGCATGCGCTGCGGTCCGGGGCCAGCGGCTTCCTCGGCAAGGACGTGACGGCGGAGGCGCTGCTGGCCGGGATCCGTACGGTGGCCTCCGGCGAGTCGCTGCTCTCCCCCACCGCGACCCGCACGCTCATCACCAGGTTCCTGGCCGCGCCCGTACCCGGCGCCCGGCTCGCCGCCCCGGAGCAGCTGCGGGTTCTCACCGCGCGCGAGCGCGAGGTGATGGCGCTCGCGGCACAGGGCAGCTCCAACGAGGAGATCGCCGAGAAGCTGTTCGTCTCCCCGCTGACCGTACGCACCCACATCCACCGGGCGATGACCAAGCTGGACGCCCGCGACCGGGCGCAACTCGTCGTGATGGCCTACCAGTCGGGACTGGTGCACCCCCCGCCGGCCGGGACCGGCTGAGGCCTGTTCGGGGGAACCGGCCCCGGGAGGCGCGTGCGGCGGCCGTGCCCGGTCCACATCTTCTGCGTGACCGCCCTGCCGCTGATCCCGCCCATGCTCGCCACCCCCGGCAGGCTCCCGTCCGCCGCGCAGGACGCCCGCTGGGCCTACGAGACCAAGCAGGACGGCCAGCGCGCGGTCGTGTATCTGCCCGGTGACGGAAGCGTGCTGCTGCGCGCCCGGTCCGGTACGGAGATCACCGGCGCGTATCCCGAACTGCGCGCGCTGGGCGAGGCGCTGGGCCGGGTCCCGGCGATCCTGGACGGCGAGGTGCTGGCCCTCGACGAACGCGGGCGCGCCGACTTCCAGTTGCTGCAGGGCCGGATGGGGCTGGCCCACGCCCCGGCGCGGGCGGCACGGCTGGCGGCCCGGGTCCCGGTCCACCTGGTGCTGTTCGACGTACTGCATCTGGAGGGCGGCCCGCTGCTGAGGGTGCCGTACGCGAAGCGGCGGGCGCGGCTGGAGTCACTGGCTCTCGACGGGGCCTACTGGTCGACGCCGGGAGCAGTCGTCGGGCATGGTGCCGAGGCGCTGCGGGCCACCCGGGAGCACGGGCTCGAAGGCGTGGTCTGCAAGCGGCTGGACTCGGTGTACGAACCGGGGGTGCGGTCCCGTGCCTGGATCAAGATCCGGAATCTGCGGGCCGAGGACGTGATCGTCGGCGGCTGGCTGCCGGGCAAGGGACGGCTGACCGGGCTGCCGGGCGCGCTACTGGTGGGCCAGCGCGCCGCCGACGGGCGGCTGCGGTACGTCGGCGGGGTGGGCACCGGCTGGAGCGAGGCTGAGCGGACCGAACTGGCCGCGCTGCTGCGGGCCGCCGAAACCGGCGTGTGCCCCTTCGACCCGGTACCGGCGGTCACGGGCGCGCACTGGGTGCTGCCCCGGCTGGTCGGCGAGGTCGGTTACAGCACCCGGACCCGGGCGGGCCTGCTGCGCCAGCCGTCCTGGCTGCGGCTGCGTCCGGACCTCGCGGCGGAGGAGTCGGCGGCGGACCTGCCGACGGAATTCGACGGCTGAACCGCCCTGTTCGTCGTCCTCCCCACCGCAGCCGGCCGGCCGGAACGGCTACCCTGCGGGCCTACGGGACACGCTGAGCGACCACGACTTCTGCAGCGACGGCGTCGGCCCGGTCGGCCGCCGAGGGAGCCGCTCCGGCCCCTCCGGTCCGCTCCGTGACCGACAGGATGTCGGAATCCGCGGTTGACCGGAAGGTCTATCGTGTCTGCCATGTCGGTGCCCGAGCTGATCCGTATCGTGTCCCGCGACTCGCCCATGGCCCTCGCCCAAGTGGCCCGTGTCCGCGCCGAGTTGGCCGCCCTCTACCCTCAGGTGCGCACCGAGGTCGTCCCGGTGAAGACGACCGGTGACAAGTGGCTGGGCGACCTGTCCAAGGTGGAGGGCAAGGGGGCGTTCACCAAGGAGGTGGACGCCGCGCTGCTGGCCGGCCAGGCGGATCTCGCCGTGCACTGCGTGAAGGACGTGCCGGCCGACCGGCCGCTGCCCGCCGGGACGATGTTCGCGGCGTTCCTGAAGCGGGACGACATCCGTGACGCCCTCGTCCACCCGGGCGGGCTGACGCTGGACCGGCTGCCGCCGGGCACCCGGATCGGCACCTCCTCGGTCCGCCGGATCGCCCAGCTGGCCGCCACCCACCCGCACCTGGAGTGCGTGCCGTTCCGGGGCAACGCCAACCGGCGGCTGGAGAAGCTCGCCGCCGGGGACGCGGACGCGCTGCTGCTCGCGGTGGCGGGCCTGGAGCGGATCGGCCGTACGGACGTCATCAGCGAGGTGCTGGACCCGGAGACGATGATGCCGCCGATCGGCGCGGGCATCCTCGCGCTGCAGTGCCGGGAGGGCGACAGCGAGCTGATCGACGCGGTGAGCGGGCTCGGTGACCCGGACACCCACCGGGAGGCCACCGCCGAGCGGATGTTCCTCCATGTGCTCCAGGGACACTGCAACAGCCCGATCGCCGGGTACGCCCGTGTCGACCACGCGGGTGAACTGTCGCTGCGCGCCTGTGTGTTCACCCCGGACGGCAAGACCCGGCTGAACGCCCACGAATGGGCGGGCCGTCTCGACCCGGCCACGCTGGGCACCTCGGTCGCCGTGGCGCTGCTGCGGCAGGGCGCCCGCGAGATCATCGACGGGATCCCCCACTAGGGCACAGCAGTTCCCCGGTGAGGGACGCTCCGGGGCTACGGACGGACGTAAGGCCGGGTCATGATCTCCATGTTGTGGCCGTCCGGGTCGTCGAAGTAGGCGCCGCGACCGCCGAACAGCCGGTTGATGCTGCCGGGTTCGGAGTGGGCGGGGTCGGCGTAGTAGGTGACCCCGAGCACCTCCAGCCGGGCGATCATCGTGTCGAACCGCTCGTCCGGCACGAGGAACGCGTAGTGCTGTGACTGGATCGGCTCGTCCCTCTTCTCGTAGTAGTCGAGGGTCACCCCGTTGCCGAGGTCGACGGGCAGGAACGGCCCGAAGGGGGCGCCGACCTCCAGGCCGAGGATCGCGGCGGTGAACTCGGCGGACAGCTGACGGTCGCTCGCGTAGACGGCGGTGTGGTTCAGCTGGACACCGGCCGCGGGCGGCTCGGTTGCCTGCGGGTACTGCGGGTGAGGGGACATCGGTGACGTTCTCCGGTCTCGGGATCCGCTGGGGAGCGGCGCCGCACACGGGCGCCGGGAGCAAAGACACGGAGAAGGGGGGCGGGCCTCTTGCCCGCCTCGTGCTCACGCCGAGGCCGGGAGCCTCACTCGTGCGTGGCCCATGGCCGACCCGGCAGTCACCCGAGCGACCTTAGCGATCGTCCCGGACGGGGGCAACGCCGTTTCCGGCCGTGCTCCCGGTGTCCGCATCAGGCGGAGGAGCCGGGTTCCGTCTGGTCCTTGAGGAAGACGCTCACCTGGTGGGCCAGGCTGCCCGGTCCGGCGCCCTGGCAGGCGGTGGCGGCGGTCGACTCCAGTACGCCGATGCCGCCCGCCCACAGCCGGCGCTCGGTCCACTCCTCGTCGATGCGCAGATGGACCTGGATGTCCACCTGGGTCAGGGCGGCCTCCGGACCGGCGGCGTAGAGGACGGCGGTGGCGCGGCGCAGCGGGTAGACGTCGAAGCCCTCGATGAACTGGGAGTTGCGCCAGTCGATGAACGCGCCCTCCCCGTCGGGGCCGACCCGGACGTCGATCTGGCCGTCCTCCAGCTGGACGCTGTGATGGCGGGAGCCACGGTTCTCGATGGTCACCCGGGCGCTGAAGTACGTCAGACCGGCCGCGGCATCGTCCCGGCCGCGGGGCGGCTCGGCCTCTTCCAGACGGTGGACGCGGACCCGCAGACCGGCATGCTCCTCGTACTCGTGCCAGTCCCCGACCACGTTCGGCTCGTACACAATGCCCCTCTCGACCCCCGCTGTTTATCTGTGCGCTCAGCGCACTGTCAAATGAGCGGAATGCGCTGTGGCCAGCGGATTCGCCCGCTTTGATCGCTGATCAAGCGTTGCGCAGGGGTTATCCCGCTCCGGGTCTTCGGGGCGGGTGGTGCCCGCGTGCCGCACATCACGTCGGCCGGCCGCCCACGGCAAGATCAACGGGCCAGGCGGCCGAGCAGCGAGGAGGCGGCGGTGATGCCGAGGGCCGCGGCGACCGCCAGCACACCGAAGTCGAGGGCGAGATGCGCGGGCGTGCCGAGCAGCAGACCGCGCAGGGCGTCGACCTGATAGCTCAGCGGGTTGGCCTTGCTGACCGCCTGGAGCCAGCCGGGCATGATCGCCACCGGGTAGAGGGCGTTGGAGCCGAAGAACAGGGGCATGGTGATCGCCTGCCCGATGCCCATCAGCCGGTCGCGGCTGAGGACGATGCCCGCGATGCTCATCGACAGGCAGGAGAAGAAGGCGGAGGCGAGGACGACGGCGAGGCCGACTCCGAGCAGTTTCAGCGGGTTCCAGGTGAGGGCGACCCCGAGGATCGCGGCGATGACGATCACCACGACGGCCTGGATCAGGGACTTCACCCCGGCCGCGAACGCCTTGCCGGTGATGAGGGCCGAGCGCGGGGTCGGGGTGACGAGGAGCTTGTTGAGGATGCCGGCGTCGCGTTCCCAGATGATCTGGATGCCGTAGAAGATGGCGATGAACATCGCGGACTGGGCGATGATGCCGGGCGCGAGGTAGTCGATGTAGGGGATGCCGCCGGTGGGTATCGCCTTGATCCGGGTGAAGGTCTGGCCGAAGATCAGCAGCCAGAGGGCGGGCTGGATCGCCCGGGTGTAGAGCTCGGTGCGGTCGTGGCGGAGTTTCTGCAGCTCGACGGCGCACATGGCGACGACCCGGGCGGGCAGCAGCCGCCAGCCGGAGCGCGGCTCGGGCGGGGTGAGCAGCAGGGACGCCGCTCCCGTGCGCTCAGCCGACGCGGTTCGCGGTGCGGCGGGTGCTTCGGACATCGCGGAATCCTCCTGACTGCTCGTCGAGGCCGCTGCCGGCCACGTCGCGGAAGACGTCTTCGAGGGTGGGCAGGGTGTCGGTGCCCTGGCGTTCGGCGAGGCCCCGGCGGAGCTCGGTGGGTGTGCCGAGGGCGCGGATGCGGCCGCGGTGCATCAGGCCGACCCGGTGGCAGTGCTGGTCGGCCTCGTCCATGTAGTGGGTGGTGACGAGGACGGTCATGCCGGTGGCCTCGCGGACGGCGTTGATCTGGTCCCACACGCTGGTGCGGGCGATCGGGTCGAGGCCGATGGTGGGTTCGTCGAGGATCAGCAGCCGTGGTGCGCTGACCAGGGCCTGGGCGAGTTCGAGGCGGCGGACCATGCCGCCGGAGTAGGTGCCGGCGAGCCGGTCGGCGGCGTCGGTGAGGTCGACGGCCTCCAGGGCCTGGGCGACCCGTTCGGCGCGTTCGCGCCGGGGGACGTCGAAGACACGGGCGAACAGGGCGACGTTCTCGCGTCCGGTGAGCCCGCTGTCGGCGGACAGCTGCTGCGGGACATAGCCGAGCAGCCGCCGTACGGCCATCCGGTCCCTGCCGGTGTCGTGGCCGAAGACGCGGACCATTCCGGTGGGCACCGGGAGCAGGGTGGTGATGCAGCGGATGGCGGTGGTCTTGCCTGCGCCGTTGGGGCCCAGCAGTCCGAAGACCTCGCCCTCGCCGACGGTCAGGTCGAGCCCGTCGACGGCCTTGGTGTCCCCGAAGGAGTACGAAAGCCCGGTGCAGGCGACTGCGGTGGTGTCCGGCGTCATGATTCCTCGGCCTCCTCGTTCAGGGTGACGGCCAGCCTGCGCAGCGCCGGAAGCGCCGCTCTCAGCGCTTCCCGGTCGGCCTCGTCGAGCCGGGCGACCCGGCCGGCGACGAGTTCCGTGCGGCGCCGCTGCCAGTCGGCGAGGCGTTTGGCGGCGGCCTCGGTCAGCAGCAGCCGGGCGGCACGGCGATCGGCGGGGTCGGTCTCCCGCAGCAGGTAGCCGTCCTTGACGAGCTGGTTGACCAGGGTCGACACCGAGTTGCTCGCCAGGTACAGCTCCTTGGCCGCCTCCGAGATGCCGATCCCGGGCCGTGACTCGACCAGGCGCAGCAGCTCGACCTCGGCGCCACGCAGCCGGGGCAGCGCCAGCCCGCGGCGCAAGCGGCGGCGGATCAGCCGCTGGATGCCTACGAACGCGTCGGCCAGCTCTTCCGGGAAGGTCTCCGATTCCACACTTCGAAGATTACCTCTGCTACAGAGATATCTCCTCCAAGGGGGAGTCAAGGGCGACCCCGGGCACAGCCATGGGCCAGATGAGACCAATCTCACCTTTTCGTATTAATTGTTTCTCTTTACCCCATTCAGGGCATTCGCAGATAAGTGCTTCGGACCGGAGGCACATGCGTGGGAGCCGGCTTCCGCCCGGCCGCCCCGTGACCTCCCGACGGTCCGAGCGCGTTCCTCCCACGGTGTCAGTCCACCAGCACCTGCTGAGGGAGGTGCGCGCAATGCGTACCACCTGCAAACCCGGGTCCCATCCGCACGACGACGCCCCGGACACTGCCGAGGACTTCACACGACTGGCCCAGCTGCCCGAGGGGCCGCGGCGCCGGGCGCTGCGGGACGAACTGGTCGAGCTCTGGCTGCCCATGGCCGAGCGCATCGCCGTACGGTTCCGCGGCCGCGGGGAGACCCTGGAGGATCTCTACCAGGTCGCCGCACTGGGACTGGTGAAGGCCGTCGACCACTACGACCCGGAGCGCGGCCGGGCCTTCGAGGCGTACGCCGTGCCGACGATCACCGGCGAGATCAAGCGCCACTTCCGCGACCACATGTGGACCCTGCATGTCCCGCGCCGGGTCCAGGAGCTGCGCAACCGGGTCCGGGTCGCCCTCAAGGAACTCCGCCAGACCACCCCGGGCCGCGCTCCCACCGTCGCCGAGATCGCCGCCCGCGCCCAGCTCACCGAGAGCGAGGTGCGCGCCGGGATGGAGGCGCTGGACTGCTACTCGGCGCTGTCGCTGGACGCCGAGGTGCCCGGCGGCGACGGCTATGCGCTCGGCGACACCCTCGGCGCCGACGACCCCGGCTACGACCTGATCGTCGACCGGACCGCGGCGGAGCCCTGTCTGCAGGGCCTGCCCGAGCGTGACCGGCTCATCCTCTATCTGCGGTTCTTCCGCGGTATGACGCAGAGCCGGATCGCAGAGCAGCTGGGCATCTCGCAGATGCATGTGTCCCGCCTGCTCAGCGCCTGTTTCGACCGGCTGCGCGAGGAACTGCTGGCCGAGGTCTGAGGCTCACCCGACGGGCGGTGCGCCGGGGATCTGGGTCGGGCCGTACCGCTCCAGGGCATCCGACAGTTCGGCGCGGATCTCGTCGGGCATGTCGCCGGTGCGCCCCCAGGCCAGGATGAGGTCCGCGACGTTGCGCAGCTTGATGTTGGTGTGCTGGGAGACCTCCTTGAGGATCTCCCACCCTTCGTCGGGCGTGACCCGGCCGAGGGCGACCACCATCCCGATGGCCTGGTCCACCACGGCATGGGAGGCGACGGCTTCCTTGAGCTGGTCCACCTCTTCCTGGAGGTGGAAAATCCGGTCAGGCTCGCTTTCGCCCATCCCCCCATCGTGTCACTCGTCCGGCCCCCTGCCACCGGGGTACTCGGCAGGCGATTCTGCCGCTTCCGGTTGGAGACTGGTGTCAGACCGGTTCCCCGGCCGGCCCCGACACCAGGACACGAGCGCCATGAACAACGACATGCCTCCCCCTCCCCCCGGCCCCGCGAAGAAGAAGCGAGACGTCGTCTCCACACACTCGGTCTTCGGGGCCCCCTGCTGGGTGAGTCTGACCAGTCGCGACCTCCAGGCCACCGAGGATTTCTACAGCGCCGTGCTCGGCTGGCGATGGCGCAGCGTCCGCCTCGGCGACCACTTCCGGATCGCCCTGGCGGACGGGGTGCCGGTCGCGGGCATCGCCGCGGTCGCCGCGATGTGGCAGATGGCGGTGGCCTGGACGCCGTACTTCGCCGTGCAGAACGCGGACGAGGCCGTCGCCCGGGCCCGTGAGCGCGGCGGCACGCCGGCGGTGGGGCCGCTGTCCTTCCCGCCCGGCCGGGCGGCGCTGATCGCCGACCGGGACGGCGCCGTCTTCGGCATCTGGGAGGGGGAACTGGTCTCCAACTGGGAGACCTGGCGCCGGGCCGCCCCGACCTTCATCCGCCTGCACACCCGCAACGCCTTCGACTCGGCGATCTTCTACGGCGAGGTCCTCGGCTGGGCCTCCGACAAACAGGGCTGCTGCGAGGTGGAGTACGAGGGCGGCGAGGTCGTGCTGCGCAGCCGGGGCGATGCCGTGGCCCGTATCGACTCGGGCGCGGTGGAGGCGGCGCCCGATCCGTCGGTACGGCCGCACTGGCAGGTCCACTTCGCGGTCACGGACGTGGGCGAGTGCGCACGGGCGGCCGAGAAACACGGCGGCAGCGTCCTGGAGGAGCAGGAGCTGGAGGCGATCCTGCGCGACCCGGACGGAGCCCAGTTCACCGTGACCGCCCGCCCGCTCCTCCCCTAGCCCTGCGGTCCTTGCCTCGGGACGGCTTGTCCTTGGCGCGGGACGGCCGGGACAGCAGGATCAGGCTGCGGGCCTCGACGCGCAGGCGGGTACCGGCCTTGCGTTCGCGTTCGTCGGGGATGCCGTCGGGTTCGGCGGTGTCGATGAGGGTGGTCCAGCGTTCGCCGTAGGAGTCGTCGGGCAGGCAGAAGTCGACCGGTTCCCAGTAGCCGTTGAGGAGCAGCAGGAACGAGTCGTCGACCAGGCGCCGCCCGTACGGGTCGCGTTCGGCGATGGCGTCGCCGTTGAGGAAGACGCCGACCGAGTGGGCGTCGGGGCGCTGCCAGTCCCGGTCGGTCATCTCGCGGGCGTCGGGCAGCAGCCACACCAGGTCGGGCAGCGGCTGCCCGGCATGGGTCGCGGTCTCGCCGCGGAAGAAGCGGCGCCGGCGCAGCACGGGATGGGCGGCGCGCAGTGCGATGACGTTCCGGGTGAAGTCGGTGAGGCTCCGCTGTTCCCCGGTCAGCTCCCAGTCGGTCCAGGAGACCTCGTTGTCCTGGCAGTAGGCGTTGTTGTTGCCGCGCTGGGTGCGGCCGAGTTCGTCGCCGTGGCCGATCATCGGGATGCCCTGCGAGAGCAGGAGCGTGGCGAGGAAGTTGCGCTGCTGGCGGGCCCTGAGTTCGAGCACGGCCGGGTCGGTGGTCGCGCCCTCGGCACCGCAGTTCCAGGACCGGTTGTGGCTCTCGCCGTCCCGGTTGCCCTCGCCGTTGGCCTGGTTGTGCTTGTCGTTGTACGACACCAGGTCGCGCAGCGTGAAACCGTCGTGCGCGGTGACGAAGTTGACGCTCGCCCGCGGCCGCCGCCCGCTGCGCTGGTACAGGTCGGAGGAGCCGGTGAGCCGGGAGGCGAACTCGCCGAGCGAGCCCGGTTCGGCCCGCCAGAAGTCCCGTACGGCGTCCCGGTAGCGGCCGTTCCACTCCGACCACAGCGGGGGGAAGTTGCCGACCTGGTAGCCGCCCTCCCCCACGTCCCAGGGTTCGGCGATGAGCTTGACGCGGCTGATGACCGGGTCCTGCTGGATCAGGTCGAAGAACGCCGAAAGCCGGTCCACCTCGTGGAACTGCCTGGCCAATGTGGCCGCGAGGTCGAAGCGGAAGCCGTCGACGTGCATCTCGGTCACCCAGTACCGCAGCGAGTCCATGATCAGCTGGAGCACATGGGGGTGCCGCATCAGCAGGCTGTTCCCGGTGCCGGTGGTGTCGTAGTAGTGCGCCCAGTCGCCGTCGACGAGGCGGTAGTAGGAGGCGTTGTCGATGCCCCGGAAGGACAGCGTGGGGCCCATCTCGTTGCCCTCAGCGGTGTGGTTGTAGACCACGTCGAGGATCACTTCGAGCCCGGCCGCGTGCAGCGCCTTCACCATCGCCTTGAACTCGTTGACCTGCTGGCCCCGGCTGCCGAAGGCGGCGTAGGCGTTGTGCGGGGCGAAGAACCCGATGGTGTTGTAGCCCCAGTAGTTGGACAGCCCCCGGTCCTGGAGGACGCCGTCCTGCACGAACTGGTGGACCGGCATCAGCTCGACCGCCGTGACGCCGAGCGCGGTCAGGTGCTCCAGGACCGCCGGGTGCGCGAGACCGGCGTAACTGCCCCTGAGCCGTTCGGGTACCTCCGGATGGGTGGCGGTGAGGCCGCGGACATGGGCCTCGTAGATCACCGAGTCGGAGTACGCCCGCCGCGGCGGCCGGTCGTCGCCCCAGTCGAAGTAGGGGTCGGTGACCACGCCGAGCATCGAGTGCCCGGCGCTGTCGCCGGGGGCCGGCCCGCCCGGGGTGCGTTCGTACAACGACGCGTGGTTGTCGATCTGGCCGTCGACCGCCCGGGCGTACGGATCCAGGAGCAGCTTCGCCGGATTGCAGCGGTGGCCGAGGTCCGGGTCCCAGGGACCGGTGACCCGGTAGCCGTAACGCTGCCCGGGGCCGATCCCGGGCAGGTAGGCGTGCCAGACGAAGCCGTCGACCTCGCTCACCGGCACCGGCCGCCGGGTCCCGGCGTCGTCCACCAGGATCAGTTCGACGTGCTCGGCGACCTCGCTGAACAGGGCGAAGTTGGTGCCCTGCCCGTCGAAGGAGGCCCCCAACGGGTAGGGGTGCCCGCTCCACACGGGCACCCCTTTCCGGGATTTCCTCGCCGTCACCGGGCGCCCGCCAGGACCCCGTCGGTCAACTGGTCGACCGGGGCGGCGCGGGGCACCCGCAGCGTCCGGCGGATGCTGGGCGCGGGTGCGGTCGGGACCAGCGGGACGCGCTCGCCGGCCCGGGCCCGCTGCGAGAACCAGATGATCTTGCTGCCGGTGTCCGAGGCACAGCAGCCCCAGCCGTCGCTCATGGCGGCGATGTGCGCCAGACAGGAGCGCAGATCCTGGTCGGGTCGGAGATCGCGGTCGTCGTCGCCGATCGCGGTGATGAGGTGCTGCCCGTTCCACCACATCTCGATGGACGTGTGCTTGTCCGTGGCGTGCTGGTCGATGGCATGCAGCAGCAGCTCGGCGCCGCCGCAGACGGGGTCCACGAGATTGTCGAGATCCCAGTAACGGAGATGGGCGGCCAGGATACGGCTGACCTGTCCGACCCGTTCCGGGCTCACCTCCACGTCGAGGTGGTAGTAGCAGGGCACTGCGGTCTTCATTGTCGCTAGCTCCTCACCGGCGAAGCTCCCGCTCCCCTCACCCACCCGGAAATCCGTTCCGGACGCACAGCGTGAGCAGTTGATCGCTCCTGAGTCACCTTCACTGTGGGGGCGCTACGCCATTCGTGCAACACGAGAGCCGCACGGGGTGGTTGAAGATCCAACAAGACGCTCGGTGATGGCGCGTGCACCATGAGTGAAAGCCTCGATTCGCCGTAACGGCTCCGTGCCTCTCCGTGCCCGGACGCTCCCCCGAACATCGGGGACACGTGCCCACTCGAGAGCGTCGGAAGGAAAGACACGGCCATGCTGCTACCCGCGAAGGCCGAGGTGGCCCGGCAGCTGCGGCGCTACCGGGCGTGGGAGCGAGTGATGCTCGCCTCGCCGCAGGACCGCGAGGTGCGCTCCACCTTCGAGGACTCGGGCTACACGCTGTGCGTCCTGATGGGCAAGCGCTGTGCCCGGGAGGCTGTGGACGCGGCCGAGCGCTATCTGCGCACCAGCCTCGTCACCTATCTGCGGGAACAGGGCGGCAGGGCCCAGCTGAGCGAGAAGGTCCGCCGCGGTCCGCCCTCGGACCGGAGTTCCGCGAGGCAGTGATCCCGAAGACGGACCCCGCGGGAAGACACCGGTCTTCCGGCGCAGCACGGACCGTGGAGCCGGGCCCCGGGCCCGGCTCCACGCACGGCGGAGGTGAGACCCATGAAGGCGACTGAGGCCATCGGCCGTGTTCCGGTGCGCGACGTCCGGCCGGCCGTGGAGTGCGGGAGGCATCCGGCGAAGGCGGTCCCGGGCGAGACGTTCGAGGTCACCGCGACCGTCTTCCGCGAGGGGCACGACGCCGTCGGCGCCAATGTGGTGCTGTGCGACCCCGAGGGCCGCCCCGGCCCGTGGACGCCGATGCGGGAGTCGGTCCCCGGCACCGACCGCTGGGGCGCAGAGGTCACCCCGGACGCGACGGGCCGCTGGACGTTTCACGTGGAGGCCTGGAGCGCCCCGCTGACCACCTGGCGGCAGCACGCGCGGGTGAAGATCCCGGCCGGCATCGACACCGGTCTGGTCCTGGAGGAGGGCGCGGAGCTGTACGAGCGCGCGGCCGCCGGGGTTCCCGAAGGCCCCGAGCGCGAGCGGGTGCTGACGGCGGCACGGGCCCTGGGCGACGACGGTCTCCCCCTCGCCACACGTCTGGCGTGCGCGCTGGCCCCCGAGGTGGACGAGATCCTCGTCCGGCATCCGCTGCGGGAACTGGTCACCGCCTCCGAGCCGCTGCCGCTCCTCGTGGAGCGCGAACGGGCCCTGTACGGCTCCTGGTACGAGTTCTTCCCGCGTTCCGAGGGCACGCCCGAGCGGCCGCACGGCACCTTCCGGTCGGCCGCGCGCCGGCTGCCGGCGATCGCGGAGATGGGCTTCGACGTCGTCTACCTCCCGCCGATCCATCCGATCGGGACCACGTTCCGCAAGGGCCGCAACAACACCCTGAGCGCGGACCCCGAGGATGTCGGGGTGCCCTGGGCGATCGGTTCCCCCGAGGGCGGGCACGACGCCGTCCACCCGGACCTGGGCACCGTCGAGGACTTCCGGTGGTTCGTCGAGCAGGCCGCGGCCCACCGCCTGGAGGTGGCGCTGGACTTCGCGCTGCAGTGCTCGCCGGACCACCCCTGGGTGGAGAAGCATCCCGAGTGGTTCCACCACCGGCCGGACGGCACCATCGCCTACGC
>NZ_JBIWOA010000071.1:0-25580 GCF_044767525.1 Streptomyces sp. NPDC101234
CACCACCGGCGCGACCACGCCCGAGCACGACCTCTTCGCCGGCCTGCGCTGATCCGCCCGCCCATCAGGGGCCCGAGAAGGCTTGTACGACTGCGTCACCTGGCTCACGAGGCACTTCTCAGGGGTCGCAGGGCGGCGGCGCCGGCCCGCACCATCGCGGAGACCGGCGCCTCTGCCCATCGCACGAGGTCACGCGGCAGGCCGGTGTCGAACTCGATGGTCACCCGCACGTATCGGGTGTGCAGCTGGGTGACTTTGACGGGACGCGGCAGGACGGCGTCCGGCCCCCGCTGCAATGCGGCCCGGTAGGTGTCCTTGCGCTGATTCATTTCCTGTCCTGTCGCCTGATGACTTCATCTGCGAGGTCCATGTACGCCGAGCCTTTGGCCACCACCGGACTTCCGAACGACTGGGCGTACAGGTCGAGCCGCGGAATGTGGGTGGACAGCACGTCGAAGCCCCGCTCGGTGAGAGCTTCGCGGGCGTCGGCGTCGGGACCGGTCCGCGTGGCGTCGGCCCGGTTCGTTCGGTTCAGCAGGACGGCGGCGCGGGCCGGCCGGACGCGCAAGGACTGCACGTCGCCCATCTCGCCGCCGATGGGCGCCATGCGATCCAGCTCGATGGGAGCCGGAGTCACCGGCACGATCCATTCGCCGGCGTATCTCATGATGCTGCGGGTGATGTGCGCGTGGTCCTCCATCTGCGGAGCGTCGAACACGACGGCCTGCCGGTCGCCCAGGAAGTCGTTCACGCGCCGGTGCACGTCGCCCACCGGCAGAGCGACCACAGGAAAGGGGAAGCCACCCGCCAATTCGCTCCAGCGCAGCGCGGAGGAAGCGGGGTCGCTGTCGACCAGCAGCGGTGGGACACCCGACTCGTGAAGAGCGTGGGCCAACCAGACTGCGCTGGTCGTCTTTCCCACCCCGGGCTTCAGGTTCACAAAGGCGTAACTCAGCGTCACACAGGTCAACGTAAGGTCGCGAGCGGCTGCTGACCGTCGACTCGGGGGCACACAGTGCCGTCGTTCACCCTGTGGAGCCGGTGAATCATTCGTATGGCCCTGTGACGCTCGCCTGCGAACCCGCGGCGATGAAGCGCCACGGAAGAAAGTCGACGCAACGAGGACCCCGACCATCAGGTCGAGGCCTCGTCATGGCCGAGCAGGTGAGCGAGAGCCCTCGCACCTACCGTCTGGCGACGCCGGAGGGCAACGCATTGCCGACCGGCCATGGCGAACCGGGCTGGTTCCCACGGGGGTTGGGAACCAGCCCGGCTGCTGTGCGAGTCTCCCACACCGAGCAGGCGGCAACGGGAGGGCACGGGTTTCGGTTTTGTGTTGCGAGCGCATCCTGCATTGGACGGAGTTCTCCTTGAGGACTGCTCACTCAGACGTCTTGGCCGGTCCGGCGCCCTCCCACCCGTCCCGGCCGCCACCACGCCACCGCCGTGCCGACTGCGCGGTCGTCCTTGCTGTGGTGGTAGGCGCCCCGGCCCTTGGCCATCCGCGTCGGCAGGATCGCGCCGACGAGTACGTTGAGCGCCGGGATCGACAAGATGGCTGCTCGGTCGAACTCCCAGGTAAGCGTGTCTGGCGCTGGTCCCGTTCTCCTGAAGTGTGCCACCGCGGGACGATCTCGCCGACTCGGGAACGGGGCTCGAACCCACCAACAGCGGATTCCGCTTCCAACGCGCAGAGGCTCCGCCCCGGCGCGGAGGTCTGTCGCAAGCCGGCCGCGCCCAACGCTCGTACGGCGAAGGCCGGGTGGTCGCTTCCCGCGCCAGGCAAGGCAGGGGCTCGCGCCTGTTCGCAAGGCTCTGTTCGGGACGCTCGGCGGCGGGTTGTAGGTGACGGAACGCGAGAGGGACCACCGGTAGTCGTACGCGGCGGCTGCCACGTCCGACAGCGGGCCGGAGTCGGTTGCCGTCTTCGACGACGACTCCCCCGATGACGGCGACGCCCTTACCGATGCACCAGGCCCCGTCCATCTTCGGCATCACCCGGTCGTACGACCCGTCGGCGGCTGCGAGTTCGTAGCTGTCGAATGTGCGTGCCATCGACACCTTCCCGGCCATGAGCTTCAGGCGGAACGGCGGGCGTGAGGTCGCGGTCCGGTCGCCCCGCCGGTCACTCCACACCGGAGCTTCCCCGACGGCGAGCCGCAGGTACCCCTGGCGCAGCCGGGTGATGCTCCCGCCCTTGCCGACAGAGCGCGTTACCGCCCCGCCGATGTTCTTCGTGAACCCCACGACCCGCAGCACCTGGCCGTTCTCGAAGTCCTCGATGTCCTGCGCGGACGTACGGCGCCGGATCCGTGCCCAGCGCGCAACAGCACGGTCTGCGTACCCGCGGCACGCCGTGCGGCGAGGGTCTCCTGTCCCATCGGTTCCTCTCTACTTGCGTCCGCTCTCACCGAAGTACTCGGCCGCCTCCCGCAGCGCGGCATCCAGCCCGGGCAACCCCGCAGAGAGCCACCACTGACGCTCTGCGCTCTCGCATTCACGCCAGACCCGCATGTAGGCCTCCTCGAGCTCCAGCACCCGTTCGGTGATCTGGATGTACTCCTCCGAGGAAAGCTCCCGGTTCCCGGTCGTGAATAGCCAGTGGTTCATTTCCTCACGGGCAAGCCAGAGTCTCGCCGACTCGGCGAAGGTGCAGACCGCCGACCTTCTTACTGACGATTATCTCCGCAAGGATCTTATTCGGGTTTTCTTCTTCGGGCACCGGAATTCGCTCCAGCATTCGCTTCGTCCTGACCATTCCGTTGGCACCCGCCGGAATATCGACGCCGCCGGCCCGTAGGATGTCGACAAAGTAGGTCACGCAGTTGTTGTAGATTCCATCGTACGGACCCAGGTCCGCGTCGATGGAATCCTTCGACGCGGTGACGGACTCGGCCCCCTCAGTGACCGCGGCCGCACCGGCGGTGGCGATTCCCACCTCGCCCGCGATGACCGCCCCGCCCTTGCTCGCCACCCCGACAGCGGCTCCGGTGACTGCTGCTCCGAGGCCTCCCAATTCGGCGCCCGCGGCGAAGCCCTCGGCCCTGGCCGCCAGTACAGCACCGCAGGCGCCCGCCGTGGCGGCCACGCAGGCAACCACTCCGACTGCCGCCGCTGCCGCCACCAATGCTGTGGCGGGTTCCGCCTCCGTCGCCGTCACTCGTGGTGGACGGGGCTGTACATCCGGTGGAAGGGCAACCTCCGTCGCCACCGGGGTCCAACACTTTCATGAGGCCCGTCGGGTCACTGCCGGTGATGGGGTCGTCCAGGAGCCCGAACTCGGCTGGGTGCCAAGGGCATTGCCGAACGGGGCGAGGCGCCGCCGAGTCAGCGTCTGCGTCGTCGCGTCCACCGCGGTCTCGGCGGTGTCGTGGGCGTCCGCGACCTGCCGTTGGAGGCCTCCCTTGCTCGTGCGCACCGCGATGGTCTGACCGGACCAGGTGTACTAGCGCGTGCCAGTGGCCGTCGTCGCGCCCTTGGCGATGTGCAGTTCGGTGTCGCACAGGTAGAGGGTGGTTCCGGAGCCGTCGCGGGAGAGCAGCCGATTACCGTCGACGTCGTAGAGAAGCGGCGCGAGGAGCCCACCGCCGTCATCCTGGACTCGCAGACGGTACGGGGCTCGGTGAACGTGCCGAAGGACACCACTGTGCTGGATCCGGGCAAGAAGAGCCCGGGCCGCCCGAAGCGCCTGCTCAGTCACGCCATCCTCACCGAACCCGAGCCCGGCCTGTTCACCCTCACCCCGCCGGCACTGACCACCCGGAGGCCGACCCAAGCTGAAATGAGACGAAGAACCGCAGAATACCCACTGAAAGGTTGAGGATCATGCGTAAGCAAGGTCAACGTCACTCACACGTAGTTGGGCGCGGTCCTGGCGTCATCACGCCGGATGGTTGTGCAGTGGAGTTGTGGGCCACCCTGCCGCCTGGCGATATACCGGTGATCATCGGGCCCGCACTCCCGGCGAATGCCCGAATTCTAGATCTTGGAGCGGGTGCCGGTCGCTTAACGCATCCGCTCACCGCTGCCGGACATCATGTGACGGCAGTCGACGAGTCGGCAGAAATGCTGTCCCGCATTCATCAGGCCGAGACAATATGCTCAACAATTGAGAGCCTGCGCCTCGATCGCAAATTCGACGTTGTGCTACTTGCATCGCACTTGGTCAACGTGCCTGATACCACGGAGCGCAATGGCCTCCTTACCACCTGCCGTCACCACGTTGCCGAGGACGGCGTGGTGCTCATACAACGTTTCACGCGAAGCTGGGTACAAGAGGCCAGCGGACCTAGATATTTGGGTGCGGGCATCAAAAGCGAGACAAGGGTGGAATCGAAGAACTCTGCAGGGTGCGACTTAGTGTCAGTAGTCGCCAGATATTCCATCGGAGATCAACACTGGGAGCAGGAATACATAACGCGCCTACTAGACGATAGCGATTTGAGCATAGACTTGAACCGGGCCCGGCTGCAGCTCGATCGCTGGCTCAGTGAAGATGGGAGATGGGTAGTCGCGAAACCTGAGCGCTCACCATCTCAGTAGGCGTTCTGCGATTCTTCGTCCTATTTCATCTTGAGTTGGTCTCCGGGGGCGTCGGTACCGGCGGGGTGAGGGCGAACAGGCCGGACTCGGGTTCGGTGCCGGTGCCGGTGCCGGTGCCAAGGGTGCGACAGAGCTCCCGGGCGCGCAGTCCGTCCCCGTTCTGCTCGAAGAGTGCCAGGATCTCGTGGTAACCGGGCGGCAGCGGCCCGGGCGGTGGGGTGCCGTCCTCGGTGGCCAGTTCCAGCACGGTCTCGCGGTCGGTCTCCAGCCGTTCCAAGGTGTGCTCGGCGACCGCGAGTTGCCCGGTGAGTTCGGTGATCTGCTCGCGCAGCCGTTCGACGGTCTCGCGCACCAGCCGCTGCCGGGCCTCGATCTTGTCCAGGAGCACTCTTACCGCCCACTCCCGCTCGCCTGGGATGCACCGCGCCAGGTCGGGGGGGGCGCTGCGGGTGAGGCGGCGAAGCATGACGTCACTCATGGACCAGTGGATCACCGCCACAGAGCCGGCCGACCGCCTCTCGTAGTCCTGCGCGAGTCTGCGATGCAGCAGGAGAGCGCCGAACGTCTGCTCCACCACGCATCTCTTCGGTGCCGGTGTGCACCCCCTTGCCCCGGGATCACGTTGCACGATCTCCACGTCGATGCCGAGGCGGGCGCCGTGCTCGACCACGGTCTGTTTGAACGGGGCATCCGCCCAGCCCTTGGTCACCGTGGGTGCGGTAGCGGCGACGTTGTCCAGCAGGGCGATGCCGATCGCGTCGTCGTGGCCACTCGCGGCGACCACGACCACAGCGATGATCAGGCCAAGGACGTCGGTAGCGATGCCCCCTTGCGGCCCGGGCTCTTCCTGCCCGGATCCAGCACAGTGGTGTCCTTCGGCACGTTCACCGAGGCCCGTACCGTCTGCGAGTCCAGGATGACGGCGGTGGGCTCCTCGCGCCGCTTGCGTATTTCCCGGGTCTGCCAGCGCAGCAGCTCGTGGACGGTCTCGGCGGTGTCGTCGTCGCGCCACTCGGCGAAGTCGTAGTACACCGCGCTCTTGGGCGACAGGTAGCGCCACAGGCAGCCGGTACGAGCCTGGTACAGGATCGCGTTGACGATCTCCCGCATCTCGTACTGGCCCGCATGCCCGCTGACCGAGGGGTGACGGAGGTGACGGAGCCGTCCCCGATGCTGTTACCGACCGCGGAACTGCCCCGCACGCAGATCATCGAACGCACCCGCCATCGCTGCGAGGACATCCACCGCCTGCTGGAGAAACGCTGGACCCTCAGCGCCATCGCCCGCCGGCTGAGCCATGACCCAAAGACCGTCCGCCGCTTCCGCGACACCGGCCCCGACGAACTGCCGGCCTCCGCCCACGAGCGCCGGCCGGCGTTCTGGAGCCGTGCAAGGCGTACCTCAACGGCTGCTGATCGGCCTGGGCAACCGCGGCCGCCCAGGCCGGCTACCGCGTCCCCTACACCACCGCCGCAGCCCTGGTGAACGATCTGGTGGAGGCTGTCGACGACAGGCAGTTCGGCAAGACCATCGCCCGCTATGGCTTCGTTCACTTCAAGCAGCAGCGTTTGTCCAACGGTTTGGGTGGCGTGGGCGGTCGGCGGGGCCGTCGATGTTCACGAGAAAAGACGTCGGATCCCGTCCTTGAACCCGCTGGGCGAAGCCGTGCAGGTTGTGGCTCGTTGGAGGGCATGGAAGAGAAGCAGGACGGGGCCGGGCGGATGGGTTGATCGGTCCGTGAGTCTTGATCGCTACCGATCCTGCTGATTGGCTGGCCTACATGACTGAGTTAGGACCCGTCGCCTGGCCACCTGCCCCGATCAAGACCGAGAGGCTCGTGCTCCGTGAGCCCGAGGCCCGCGACCGTGCCGCGGTCATCGAACTGTTCACCTCGCCCGAGGTGGGCACCTACATCGGTGGCCCTCGACAGCGTGACGAGTTCGAGCGTGCGGTGCCCGAGACGCCCAAGCGGCGCCCTGGCCTCTTTGTGGTCGATCTCGACGGGGCGATGATCGGGATCGTCACCCTCGACCGGCGTGACCCGGAGCATCCGGTCCACGTCCGCCCCGGGGCCTCGGAGGCGGAGCTCGGCTACATGTTCCTGCCGCAGGCATGGGGACACGGATATGCCGCTGAGGCGTGCGCGGCGGCACTCGGCTGGTGCGCGGGAGCGCTGCCCGGCGAGCCGGTGGTGCTCACCACCCAGACTGCCAACGAACGCTCGATGCGCCTCGCGGCGAAGCTGGGGTTCACCGAGGTGCAACGGTATGAGGATTGGGGCGCCGAGCAGTGGTTCGGCATGTGGTCCCCGGTCGCACCGTCCGGCTGAGGTCGTGCTCGGCAGTGTCCGCACTCAGGTTCTGGTCCAACTTCTGTGGAACGGTGACGCTCGGTGTTACTGAAGGCCGCCGTACATGGTGATGTGACCACGGTCCGACATCGGTGTCGGTGAGACGATCGATAATGCCGGTCATGGCAGATCGCTGTCCGGTCCTGCGGATCATCACCTCGCCCGATACAAGACGTTCAGGCCGGTGCGGAGGAGATTCTTCTGGGACAGCTTCGGCTCTGGGATCGCAGCCGCCCTGGTCGGAGACCCGGACACGGTCCGCGATCACTTTGAATGAGTCCTTCGGGAGGACGCGCTGACCCCGCGGATGGTCGAAGCCCAGGAGATGGCGAGTGCGCTGCACGCGATCGCAGCAGGTTCTTGGCTGGGCATCGAGCAGCCGGTCCGTAGCCGCTGGCCGCGGATCGGCTGTGTTGTCAGTGGCTCGGGATGCATCTGAACCAATACGCCAGTCGGCAAGGCGCCGCGGGCTCACGCCGTGAAGGTTGTCCATGTCCGGATCGGCACCGGCATTGACCAGCAGCGACAGCACCGCGCCATCACCTCGATACGTGAACACCGCCTGCCACAAAGGCGAATTGCCCTGTTCGTCGGGGGCATCCACTCCCGCACCCGCCGCCAGGAGAGAGCCGACAGCCTCGGCATCCTGCTCATCCGCCGCGAAGTGCAGCGGCGTCCACCCCCGGCGGCTCTCACGACCCGCGCCCTGAACCTCACCTGTCATGCCCGCCATCATCACGACAGCTTGACGAAGGACATAGGGGCCCCCGCGTTCCGAAATGCCCGATCGAGGGTCGTCTTTGCGGCTCGCCAAGCATTCAGGAGACCCGGGCAAGCCTCGAGACCCCTCTGTACGACAGGATTCTGTCTTGCAGAGGGCCACCCCTGAGTGCAGGCCAGGGTCGAGGACGCGTAGTCGTAACCCCTTTCCGAGGCTTGGGTTCTGACGCGCATTCACGTGCTTCCCAGCGTCACCATCAACGTCGCGGTGCCTTCCGCCCCGGACCCCGGTGTCGTACGCGCCCAGCCCTGGTCCGACTCAGTGCTGCTCCAGCGCCGGCCGTCGAACGTCACGGTTGTGGCGTGCCACGTGGTGGCGTGGCAGACCAGCCACAGGGCGAGGGACCAGCCGGTGGCCGCCTGGCCGGTCGCGATCGCGTAGTTGACGCCATCGCCGCCCGTCGCGAATGCGGCGGCCGGCACCCGGCCGAACTCCCGCCGGACGGCTGCCGCGACAGTGTCTCCGTCTTCGCGTGCGGCGTCCGCCGTACCGTTCTGTCCGGCGGAGGCTGTCGGTTGAGCCGCCCTCACCGTGCAGCTCAGCGCCGGGCCTGCCCGTCCCGTCAGCACGTCGGCCAGGGTCGCGGCCATGGCCTGGTGCTGTGCGTAGGCTTCCGGGTAGCCGCTGTGCTGGACCTGCTGCGCGGCTTCGGTGACTGGCAGGTTCAGGTAGTCCGGGACCTTGACGAGCGCATCGAAGAACCTGCCCACCGCATGGACGGGGTCGCCGATCTGCGCCGGGGTGCCCCAGCCCTGGGACGGACGCTGCTGGAACAGGCCGAGGGAATCCCGGTCACCGTAAGAGAGATTGCGGAGTTTCGACTCCTGGATGGCGGTCGCCAGGGCAATGGTGACGGCCCGTTCCGGCAGACCCCGCGCATGGGCCACGGCGGCGATGGTCGCGGCGTGGGACGCCTGGTCCAGGTCGAGCGTGACGGTCGTACCGTCCGAGCCGCGTGCCGTGCACTCGTCGGGAGTCACCGACCGGATGAAGCGCACGGCGAGATAGCTCACGAGCGCGAGGACCACGCCCAGGCCGATCACCACCGGCCACGCCTTGCGGCGCGCCCGCCTGCGTGCCCCCACGTCGACCCTCCTCTTACCTGCACTCGGCTAAAGTTCATTTGCATTGTTGCGCAACCATATAACTCTCACGGCTGTCTCCCTGAACGGGTTGCACAGCGGTGCACTCGAACGAGGATCGAGGGGGACGGCATGACTCGTCGGCATGGGCCGGCAGAACCGGCCGCAGGGCCAAGCCGGTCGGGGCGCATGAGCGACCGGGGGCTGGAGCTGGTCCTACTGCTCGGCGCCATCCTCATCTGCTGCTACGGCTATGCCGAGACGGCCCTCGCCCTCACCGGGAAGCTGCCGTCCGGCATGGCGACGACATGCGCGGGCGCGGCCGCACTGCCCCTGGTGTGCCACGTCGCCGTACGCCGGTTCGCGCGGTACGCCGATCCACTGATTCTGCCGCTGGCCACGTTGCTCAGCGGTCTGGGGCTCGTCCTGATCCACCGTCTCGACATCGCGTACCAGACCCTCTACCGCCACGCGACGGCTGCGGCGCCCGGGCAGTTGATGTGGTGCGGCATCGCGGTGGCGGTGTTCGCCGGGGCGATGGTGCTGCTGAAGGACCACCGCAGGCTGCAGCGCTATCCGTATGTCACGATCGCCGTGGGCATGGTCCTGTTGATGGCGCCGGCGTTCTACCCGGGTGACGTCTACGGCGCCAAGCGGTGGATCTTCATCGGGCCGCTGTCCTTCCAGCCCGGCGAGTTCGTGAAGATCGTCATCGTGGTGTTCTTCGCCGGGTACCTGACGATGCGCAGGGACGCCCTCGCGCTCGCCGGACGGCGCCTGATGGGCATGTATCTGCCGCGCGGGCGGCAGATGGGGCCGGTCGCGGCGGTGTGGATCCTGAGCTTGCTCGTCCTGATCTTCGAGCGGGACCTCGGCACCTCGCTGATCTTCTTCGGCCTGTTCGTGATCATGCTGTACATCGCCACCGAGCGGACCAGTTGGGTGGTGTTCGGCGTCGTCATGTTCTCCATCGGCGCCTTCGTCGTCGGCTCTTTCGAACCACACGTCCACGGCCGTGTCGTCGCCTGGCTGCACCCCATGGACATCTTTCTGCCGCCCGACAAACGCCCGCCGGGGCTGGTCTCGGACCAGGCCGCCCAGGCCCTGTTCAGCTTCGGCTCGGGAGGCATCACCGGCACCGGCCTCGGCGAGGGCCATCCGGAACTCATCGGCTTCGCCGGACGCAGCGACTTCATCCTCACCACGGTCGGCGAGGAACTCGGCCTGGTCGGGGTGACGCTCGTCATCCTGCTCTACGCGCTGCTCGCCGAGCGCGGGCTGCGGACGGCGCTGGCCGTCACCGACCCGTTCGGCAAGCTGCTCGCCGCCGGCCTGTCCACGGCGGTCATGCTGCAGGTCTTCGTCGTGTGCGGCGGCGTCACCGGGCTGATCCCGCTCACCGGCAAGGCACTGCCGTTCCTCGCCCAGGGCGGTTCGTCCATGGTCGCCAACTGGCTGCTGGTCGCCGTCCTGATCAAGGTCAGCGACACGGCGCGCCGGCCTCCGCCGGTCCCGGCCGCCCATGTCAGTGCCGCCGAGACCCAATTCGTACGGCTATGAGCCCGTCATCCTTTGCCGCGAAGGGACGAACCCGCCGATGCCCTTC
The DNA here is from genome assembly GCF_044767525.1 of Streptomyces sp. NPDC101234. Lineage (NCBI taxonomy): Bacteria > Bacillati > Actinomycetota > Actinomycetes > Kitasatosporales > Streptomycetaceae > Streptomyces > Streptomyces sp. NPDC101234. Next base: position 10,362 of record NZ_JBIWOA010000071.1, read on the forward strand.
GCCGTGAGCCCCTGGACCTGTTCGCGCTGGGAATCCGGAAATCCGCGCGTTCTCCGAGGCCGCCAAGGAAGAGGTCCGCACCGAACCGGGCCCGGAGTTCAGGAATCCGGAACCGGCGGACCTGCATCCGACGGCGTTCGTGCGCAAGGACCCCCTCGACGGTGACGGCGACGGCACGGTCACTTCGCCGACCCCATCCACCAAGTCAGCGCGGGAGCGACGCACCGGACAGGGGCTCCGCTGGGGATCCGCACGGAACAGGGCGGCCGGATCAGTGCGGTCCAGGACAGCGGTCCAGGACAGCCGTCAGGTCCAAGCGGCCGGGTCGCCCTGAAGAACCCGGATCCCCGCCCAGGTGTCCTGGCCGGCCTGCTGGACCTGTTCTGTGTACTCGATGCCGAGCTCACGGGCAGCCTCAACAGCCCGCTGCTCCCGCTCGCCTGCCGTGAGCTCGCGGGCGGCGAACTCTGCCAACAGCTGCGTGATCGTGGTGACATACGCTCGTCAGCGAGAACACGCGGCCGATCACGCACTTCCGCACTGGCTTGATGCCGGTCGGCTTGCTCATACGCCGGCTCCACCGCCGGTAGAACGTGGGCATGGTCGACCAACACCCGCTCGGTTGACCGACGTCGCCCGTCGGCTCCGCTGCACCCACGGTCTAAGGTCATCCGGTGACGAGCAGCAGCACGACGCGTTCCCCTGACCTCGACGGCATACGCCCGACGGCGCCCTCCCACGGTCGGCAGGACCGACTGCGCCGCTTACGACACCCCGCTCCCCCGCACACCGACGTCCGAGAACGCCTCGTCCCGCCCTTCCCGGAGCCCGGCACCCACCTGTGGCGGCTCCTGGGCCTCGGCCGGGCCCAGGCACAGCGGCTCGCGCGGGCCATGGCGTGGCTGGGCCCGCTGCTCGTCGCCGCCATGGCCGGCGGCATCCGTTTCTGGCGCCTGGGGCAGCCCCGGGCCCTCGTCTTCGACGAGACGTACTACGCCAAGGACGCCTGGGCACTGCTGCACCTCGGCTACGAAGGCACCTGGCCGGACCGCAAGATCACCGACCCGCAGATCCTGGCGCACCCTCAGGTGATCCCGCTCTCCGACACCGGTTCCTTCGTGGCGCATCCGCCGACGGGCAAGTGGGTGATCTCCGTCGGCGAGTGGCTGTTCGGCCTTGACCCTGTCGGCTGGCGCTTCATGACGGCGCTCCTCGGCACGCTGTCGGTGCTGATGCTGTGCCGTGTGGGCCGTCGGCTGTTCCGTTCGACGTTCCTGGGCTGTCTGGCCGGAGCGCTGATGGCGGTGGACGGGCTGCACGTGGTGATGAGCCGCACCGCCCTGCTGGACCTGATGGTCATGTTCTTCGCGCTGGCCGCGTTCGGCTGTCTGCTGGTCGACCGGGACCGGGCCAGGGCCAGGCTCGCGGGCGCCCTGCCGACCGCCTCGGACGGCCGGGTCCGTCCGGATACGGACACCGGTGACCGCACCGCCCTGGGCCCACGCCCCTGGCGGCTCGCAGCCGGCGTCCTGCTCGGTCTCGCGGCCTCGACGAAGTGGAACGGCCTGTACATCCTGGCCTTCTTCGTGGTCCTGACGCTGTTGTGGGACGTCGGCTCTCGTCGTGTCACCGGCGCCCGCCACCCGTACCGGGCCGTACTGCGCAGGGACCTGGGCCCGTCGGTCCTCTCCCTCGTCCCGACGGCCCTGCTGACGTACCTGCTGACGTGGACCGGCTGGTTCCTGTCCGACGACGGCTGGGGCCGCCACTGGGCGGACGGCCGCGGCGGCACCTGGTCGTGGATACCGGCCCCGCTGCGCAGCCTGTGGCACTACGAATACCTCGTGTACCAGTTCAACGTGGGCCTGCACACCCCGCACAAGTACCAGTCGAACCCGTGGAGTTGGCTGGTCCTCGGCCGCCCCGTGCTGTTCGCCTACGACTCCGCGCAGCCCGGCCGGGACGGCTGCGGCACCGCATCCGACTGCACCAGGACCGTCCTCGCCCTGGGCACCCCGTTCCTGTGGTGGTCGGCATGCTGCGCCCTGCTCTACCTGCTCTTCCGCTGGGCCTGGCGCCGTGACTGGCGGGCGGGCGCGATCCTGTGCGCGGTGGCCGCCGGGTATCTCCCCTGGTTCCTCTACCAGGACCGCACCGTCTTCTCCTTCTACGCCGTCGTCTTCGTACCGTATCTGTGCCTGGCCGTGGCGATGATGATCGGAGCGCTGGTGGGCCCACCGGACGCGTCCCGCCATCGCCGCATCCGCGGCACTGTGGCCGCCGGCGCCCTCGTCCTCCTCATCGCGTGGAACTTCATCTACTTCTGGCCGCTGTACACAGGGACGACGATCCCCATCGATTCCTGGCGGTCGCGGATGTGGCTCGACACCTGGGTCTAGGGGATGCACACGCCGTGAGGGTGCGGCAGTCTGCCGCACCCTCAGGGTCGTTGCCGGTCGTCAGCGGTTGTCGTGGGTCGCCGGCGGACGGCTGTCCGACAAGTCACCTCGGCCTCCACCGCGATCCTGATGCTCCTCAAGTCGCCGGGCCACGAAGCGCTTCGCGGTGTGCCGCTGCTCGCATGACGCGTTCAGATCGGTTCGCAGCATCTGGTCGAACAACAGCTTGCACGGCTCCAGGTGCGTCGGCCGGGGCAGTTTCTTGCACGGTCGGCACCAGACCGCCTCCAGCGCGTTCTGCACGGTGGGGTGGCCGGGAAGGTCCGCTATGGCGATCTTCGTTCCGCGGTCTCGCGGGTGCGCGGCTTCCGTGACCGGCGAGAGTCCGACCGCTGGGTGGCGCCTTCCGCTCCCGGGCCGGGCTGTATGCCTTCCACTGCCTGCCGGGCATCGAGGGCGCCCACGAGAACGGCGAGGTGGAAACCGAGGCGACCGCGCTGGAACAGGCCTGCGCCGCAGGGAAGTTCACCCTGTCCACGATGTCTGATGGGCCACCGGGCGGAACTGTGGCTTCCACCACGGCAGATGTGGTCTTGTTCTGGTGAGATCGCCGGATGCTCGGTTTCCTCCTCCGTCTCCTGCCGTTCTGGGTGCGCGAGCCCCTGCTCATCGCGGTCGGGTCCATTCTCGGCGTACGGATCATGTATCTCGCCGTCCGCGATCACGATCGGGTCGCTGCCGGTCTGGGCGTGGTGTTCCTCGTGTTCACAGCAATACGCGTACACACAGTGGTCCGAGCCCTGCGCGCACGCCGCAACCTTGGCCCGGCAACCTCCTCGGACGGCGCAGCGGTCGGTGCTGCTCCCCAGGCCCCGCCCCAAGCCCCGCCCCAGGCCCAGGCCGGAACCGGGCCGCGTCCCGGCCCGGACCATCCGGAGAAGGACCACAACGCGTGGGGCCAGGCCGTCGCGGCCGTGGCCGTGTTCGGGGCACTCGGCGCCGCGTTGTGGTTGGCCCCGCACGTAATGCCGTCCGCCGACAGCACCCCGCAATCCGCCTCGTGTTCGGGCGCGGAACACGAGGAGCTGCCGAAGGCCTACAAGCAGACGCCCCGGCCTGTGACCGGTGAAGAGCTGTGCAAGGCGCTCAACCGGCCGGACTTGGCCGCGCTCCTTGGAACGCCTGGAGAGACCGCGACCACTGCTTCCGGCACCAGCAACACCGCTCCTCTGACGAATGGGAAGGTCGCCCGGCCGGAGGCCGAGGTCGCGTTCGACACGTACACCGTGAATGTCTCGGCGACTTACAACGAGCTCTCGACCGACCAGTACGTGAAGCTGATGAAGTTCGGGGATGAGCAGGACATCAAGATGCTCACGGTTCTCGGTCGGCCCGCGGTCTTCTCCTCGGATCACACCATGAAGTTCGAGATCAATCTCGGGAGTGGAGGGTCCGGCGGACCCGTCGAACAAGGTCCTTTGGCCCGGACGCTGTCCGTGGCCCTGGACCGTGATGACCGGGGCGGCTACTGCGAGATCACCGTGTGGAGCACCTCCGGAACCCTCCCTGACGACAGCGCCCTTCTCGACATCGCTCAGAAGGTTCTCCCGAGGATCCCCGAACGGACTGTCCGATGAGACGCCGAGAACACTTCGGCGAACAGATTGGACCCGTCGCGCCTTCGGCGACGGGATCAGCCTTGTGACGGGCTGCGTGCCCCGATCTCGTTGGCGCGGCGCCCGGCCGACGGCCGACGGGCAGTGCCAGGAGCTGTCCGGGCGATCATGTGACCGCTCCATGTCTGGGTCGTTGTTGCGGGCGGGAGGCGCGGTGTTCTGACGGATGCAGGGTGGGAACGGCTGCTGGGGTCCCTGCCGGAGGACATTGCGGCCGATGGCGCGATCATCGGCAGGTGATCGACGGAATCCTGCAGCAGGGCCCAATGGTGGGATCTGGGGTGGTGCAACGGCCCGTGCCGCGAGTACCTGCGGCCTCGAGGGTATCCGGCACCCGGTCCGGAGAAGACCGATCGTTCACAGGCAGGGTGGAATTGGCGCCTCTGTAGCCGCTGAGCAAACAGGCAAGGCGGCCATTCCCCGGCTGGCTCTGTCAGATGATCGGCCGGACAAGGCTTCGTCGAAGAACACGGCGAGCGTGGAGGCCGAGCCCGGCGCCGAGTTGCTGTGCCAGGTCCTGACCGAGCGCGAGGAGGAGAATTGGGTCGCCGTAGCCTCCAACGAGTCGTATTCGGCGGGTCGACGAAGACTTGCACCGACTCCCACCGGCTTGCCGGCATCTGAGCATGGTGAAGCCCCGGCCAAGGCCGACTGATCCAGCTGCCAGCCCGTCGGTCCTGCCGGCCCGGCGGCGGAATCGATGACATCACAGCCCGGCATTCAGCAGTGAATACATGAACATGTCCCGGCTTCCTCCCCCGGCCTGTTGCCAACCCCGCAGCGGTCCCCCGGGGAACCGCAGATCCCGCATAACCCAGCCGACCACTGCGTCGACGACAGCCACAACGACTCCGACCGCGCGCCGACCTCACAACCCATTCGCCCAACGACACATGGCCCGGCATCAGCGGCGCGTTCCGTCAATGCCACGCCTTCCATGTCTTCGCTTGGGGCGGGCAGGCATTCGTGGCCGAACGGCTCGGGCTTGTGACGTCGGCACTGTGTTGTCTCGGGGCTCTGGGCGGCCAGCCAGTCCAAGGCCACGCCTACGACATGTGTGCACCGGAGTCACGCCCAGGCCTCCGGGCCTCCCGATCGTACGACGGACCGGAATCAAGCCGCCCGCAAGGTAAGTTGACGCGCCGCTCGGCCCGTTCGGTCGACCACCACGCGCAGTAGGCGACCTACGGTGTCGGCAGGCCCGTACGTTCGGCTTTCTCCAGCCAGTCGGTATACCAGCGAGCGAACCTCACCGGCGTGCCGTCGTCGTCGAGGAGCGGGGCGAGGTCGACGTCGTCCACCCGGCAGTCGGACCAGATCGTGCCGCGGTGGCTGCCGCTGATGATGAGCCACTCTCTTTGGGCGCAGCCCAAGTGGGAGATGACGATCGCACCGGCCGTACGCCCCGGGGCGAACATGACGGTCTCCCATCGCTCGTCCCACGCCTCGATAGCGGCATCGAAGTCCTCGGTGTCAACGAAATCCTCTTCCTCGGGGCACTGGGCAAGAAGATCGTTGAGCAGTTCCGGGTCCGGACCCTGGTCAGGAAACGGCTCGTGAAGTCTAGACGGGTCAACCAGGTCCGCGCCGTCGCCCTCCCAGCGCCAACGGCCCTGCACGCGCCGGACCGGGAACAGACCGTACGCGGGACCGGCGCCGCCCGCGCCGACATGGAGCAGGAAGTCCCGGTACTCCTCCGGAAGCCGTACGCCTATCTGAGCCTCGAGTTCCGCAAGCTCGCCGTGGGCCAGCGGGTCCTCCAGGACCCACTGGTGCCCCAATGCCCCGAAGACCTTGCTGCCCGCAGGCCCTGCACCGGTCGCCTCCACCCGCTGACGTACGTCCACCCACCACTGATCCGTCATACGCAGACCGTACGTGCCGCTACCGACATCCGGGGTCCTGCCTCTGTGGAACAGTCCCCCGCCCTCGCCCCTCGGCACCTCACGCAAACCAGCTCAAGCCCCCGGTCCATGGCGGGCAGGAGCCATGCGGAGCTGCGAATTCTGTCGTCACCCGGCATGGCTGGCCGGCCGTCAGGCCAGCCCGGTGGCCACCGTCCATGCCGACGAGACGGACCGATGTACCGAACGTGGCCCGCGCGTTCTTGTCACCGCCGGTGTCCCCCGCATCGACGGCTCGGGCTCCCTCACCGGTCAGACCGTTTGGACCGCCCAGTAGGAGCAGCATCTGTTCCGGGCCCTTCTTCGCGTACTCCTTGCCCCGGGGTGAGCCGGCCACCATGTCCGCGGAAGCGCCGCCGTTCACGTGACCGGTGTCGAGGACGAAAAGGGGCGCAGGGCGCGATGGACGAAGTATGTATCGACCGTCGGCGGCTGCGGACGACGTTCATCGCGCAGCGGGGTCAGCGGCGCTGGTCCCTGCGGGCGACGGTCGATCCGAACCACTCGCCTGAGGTCGAGGGTGGTCACTACCTGTCGGCCACGGCCCCGGCGCAGATGGCGCTGGTCGAGGAGATCGCCCGGGACCTGCCTTCTTCGCGCGGCAGTTCCGCCAGATGCCGCGCGAGTTGTTCGCCGTGCGCCTGCGACATCAAGACGCTCGCCCGCGAGGCGGGCATCTCCCGCGCGTCTCTCTATCGGACCTGGGGCCACCTCAGGGACGAGTTCGAGAAGCGGCGGGCAGTCGTCTGGGCGGCCCGTCAGCAGCCCGACCCGCGCGAGGCCCGCATCGCCCGGCTGCGTGAGCTCAACCAGCGGCTCACCGGCAAACTCGCCCGCACTCACACCGAACTCACGCAGCTCAAGGAGCGCCACCGGCGCCTGCTGTCGGTTCTGGCGGCCAAGGACGGCGAGCTACAGCGCCTCCGCCGCGAGCTGGAGACGTTCAGCCGAACGTCCCCTGCGCCCGTCTCGGAACCGCGGCAGGGGTGGAGACAGGGAGCGCAGACTTGAGTCTCCTGCAGGGGGAGACAGGAAGGTGAGCTCATGGACGGCGGCATCCTCTACTCGATCGGCGAACTGGCCCGGCGCACCGGGCTGACGGTCAAGACCATCCGGTTCTATTCCGACCGGGGCATCGTCGAGCCTGTCGGCCGCACCCAAGCCGGCTACCGGCTGTACGCCCCGGACACCGTCGCTCGCCTTGCCCTCGTGCGAACACTGCGAGAACTGGGACTCGGCCTCCCCATGATCCGGCAGGTCGTGGACCAGGAACTCACACTCAGCGAAGTCGCCGCGGAACACGCTGCCGCACTTGACGCGCAGATCAGCATCCTGCGTCTGCGACGGGTGGTTCTGACCGCCGCCGCCAAACGCGAACCCACCCCCGAGGAAATGGAACTCATGCACCAGCTGGCCACACTGTCCCAAGCCGAACGCCGAGGCCTGATCGACGACTTCCTCAACAGCGTCTTCGAAGGTCCCCACCGCGGCTCTTACCACGCCGCGGCTCGGCGTTCCATGACGCCCGAGCTCCCCGACAGCCCCACAGACGAACAGATCAGAGCATGGGTGGAGCTGGCTGAACTGTCTCTGGACCCGGATTTCCGCGCCAGTGTGCGGCGCCTGGCCGAAGACCACGCGGCCGCCCTGCCCGACGACGCCCCCACGCCACCTCGCCCAGACATGATCGCCATTGTCCGAGATCTCGCTGGGCCAGCCGTGGCGCGCGGCATCAGCCCCGACTCGCCCCAGGCCGGTCCTGTCGTCGCGGCGCTCACCGCCCACTGCGCGATCGCCCACGGCCGCCCTGATGACGCCGAGCTGCACCGGTGGCTGCTGCACCGCCTGAAAGCCGCGAGCGATCCGCGCAGGGACCAGTACTTCCGGCTGCTCGCGCTGATCAACGGCTGGCCGACACCGGAACGCCTCACCCCGGTGATCGACTGGTCCGTCACAGCCCTGCGGATACGGGCAGCCCAATGAGCGCTTCAGTGAAGATCCGAGTGGACCTCGGTCAGTCGATGCCTTCGACGATGCGGAAGTCGCGCTCGACGCCGTCGGAGAGGGCGACCAGCGCCTCCTGGTAGGCCGCACTCTCGCGCGCCGCGACGGCCTGTTCGAAGCTGTCGAACTCGATCAGGACGGTGCGCTCGGCGATTCCGGCGTCATGCGCCATGACCCGACCGCCACGGACGAGGACCCGACCGCCCCCGGCCTCGACGGCCAGGCGGGCCAGCTTGTTGTAAGCAGCCAGCTTCTCAGGGTCTGAAATGGTGCGGTAGACGCTGACCCAGTAGCCCTTGGGCATGGAACCTCCAGTGTCGGGATGAGTGCATCTGACTTACGGGTTGGTCTCGGGCGGGTGTCGGCGGGCGAGAGCGAGGCTTGTCAGCGTCGTGACCACCATGGCGCCGATGCCGACCAGCGCCGCGGTGGTGTAGGCGCTGTCGTCGGGGAAGAGGTGGCCGGGGCCGGTGCCCGCGGCGAGGATCAGGCCGCCGATGGCGCTGCCCAGGGAATACCCGACGCTGCGGACGACGTAGTTGAAGCTCATGGCGCTCGACGTCTCGCTCTTGGGGGTGACGGCCAGGATGACGCCGGGCATCGCGGCCGAGAAGCCGCCGACGCCGAAGCCGAGCACGCCCATCGCCGCGAACAGTTCGGCCAGGTCCGACCGGGCCGCCGCGAACAGGGCGAACCCGCCGCCGACCACGACGGCGCTGCCGGCCAGGAGCAGGGGGTCGGCGATCCGCGTCCGGACCCGCGGCGTGAGCTTGCCGGCGACGAACCCCAGCACCGAGAACGGGATGAGGACCAGCCCGGCGACGAAGGTCGTCAGCCCGAAGCCGTAGCCGGCGCCGTGCGGCGTCTGCGCATACCGGGTGATGAGCGTGAGCAGGAGGTACATGCCGATCCCGCCGACGAACATGGCGAGGTTCGCCCCGGCGACCGCCGGGTGCCGCACCGCCCGCACATCGATCAGGGGCGTCGTGCTGCGCAGCTCGATGACGGCCCAGACGCAGAGCAGCACCACCGTGACGACGGCGAGGCCCGCCGCCACGGCGAGGTGCCGGCTCCACAGATTCCGTTCGCCGGCGAGGAACAGCACCAGGAGCAGCGCAGCGGCCAGGACGACCGCGCCGGCCACATCCACGTGGGCGGAACGGCCTTCGGGGGCTTCGGGCATGGAGCGCCACGCGGTCAGGAGGGCGGCGGCGGTGACGACCAGGCCGAGGCCGTAGGCGGCCCGTACCCCGCCGAGCTCGGCGAGCAGTGCGGCCAGCGGGTAGCCGACGCCGGCCCCGATGATCGAGACCACCGAGATCAGGGCGATCACGGCCGCGCTGCGCTCCTCGGGGAGGTGGTCCCGGGCCACGCCCATCATCAGCGCCGTCAGCCCGAGCCCGACGCCCTGGGCCGCCCTGCCGGCCAGCAGCCACGCGAACGGCAGCGGCAGCACGGTGAACGCGCTGCCGGCGACGACGACCGCCAGCGTGGCGAGGATCGTGGCCCGCCGGTGCGGGCCGGCCCCGAGCCGGCCCAGGACCGGCGTGGCGACGGCGCCGCTGAGCAGCGCGACGGTCAGCGTCCACTGCGCGCTGCCGAGCGAGACGTGGAACGAGGTCGCCACGCTGGTGATGAGCGGCGTCCCGAGGCTGGCGACCGCCGCCACGACCAGAGCGATGAACATCAGGGCGGGGACCAGCAGCCGCGCCTCGGAACGCGCCACCGGGAACGCCTTCACCGCGGCCCCGCCGACCGGCTGCCCGGTCACTGCTTCGGCCCTTCGCGGTCCTGGCTTTCGAGCTCTGCCAGATGCCTCAGCGCCGGAAGTGCCGCCACCAGCGCCTCGACCTCCTCGCCGGTGAGCTCGCCGATCAACCGCTCGAACGCGTGGACGCCCGCCTGGTGCCGCGTCCGGACATAGGAGGCGCCGGCCTCGGTCAGGCACACCAGCGTGACCCGCTTGTCGGACGCGTCGCCCCGCCGCTCGACCAGGCCGGACTCCTCCATCACCCGGACCAGGGCGGTCATCGCGGGCTGGGTGACGCCCTCGACCGCGGCCAGATCGGTGATGCGCCGCGGGCCGGTCCGGTCCAGGGTGGCCAGGGTGGCGGCGGACGTCAGGCTCATGTCCCGGGGCAGGCGTCTCGCGGCCCTGGTGGCCAGGCCGTAGAGGGCTGCCCCGATGGCGGCGGACGCGCCAGGAGCTGTGTCTTGACGACTCATGCTCGAAGCATAGCATTTTTATATTCATAGTTTATGTAAATGGAAATGGCCGACCGGCGCCGACTCTACGGACTGCGCTCGGGGGCCGAGGGCAGCATCGAGGAGTTCGTGGACGGCCACCGCCGACGCCGGTGCCGCTACCGCGGCCTCGCGAAGGCGCACGTCCAGCACGTCCTGACCGCACTCGCGATCAACGTCGAGCGGCTGAGCCTTCAAAAACCCACCGACGCCCCCTACCGGCCGCGCCCGCCCACGGCGTTCCAGCAGTACCTCGACAAACGAGGACTACCCCTACCTCTGCGGTGGAGGCAGGGCAAATGACCCCGAACCTCACAATTCCCGACAGAGTCACTCAGTGACGCAACAACCACACAGCCCCGCCCCGCAGTTGCACGCAGCGCTGAAAGCTGCTGCGGCCACATACTCCGGCCAATGGACTGGGAGGTGGGCGCCGCCGCACCAGTACGACCCACTCGGGGGCTGTCGCCCCGTCGGCTGCGCAGCTGGAGCGTACTCGCCGGCAGGCCGAGCGGGCTCAGCAGGAGGCGGAACGGGATGCGGCGATTGCCCAGTTGAACGAGCTGCGGCGGCAGACGACCAGTGTCCACCTGCAGTCCTTCACGCCGGCCCGCCCGCCGGTGGTACCGGGGCCTCAACAGCTGAGCGTGGCCTGGGCCCTGGCAGAGGCCCAGACCCATCACTCGGCAGGGCTGGGGATCTTCGCCCGCGCCGAGCGGGCCGCGGCCAAGCGCAGGGCCGAGGAAGACGCCCCGGCGTACCTCGCCGCCGAGGAGGCGCGCCTGCACGCTGTCCACAGCGAGTTGACCGCCGAGGCCGGTCACTGGTGGCAGGCCTTGGTCGCCAACGACGAGGAGACCGTTTGCGAAGCGGTCAACTACGCGTTCTCCGACAACCCTGCCGCGGGCTGCGCGGTGGGAGTCGACGGGGACCTGCGGCGCCCTCACTCACGTAAGTCTGTATATGGACTGCGTCACCGGGGCCGCCTGGACCTTCCAGCCGCCTGCCGACCCCGACGTCCGCGCCGTGGCCATCGCCGAGCTCTACCGACACACCACCAACGGCCGGCAAGTCTGGAAACTCCGCGCCGTCGGCCAAGGGTGGGCCGACGGCCTCGACGGACTCGCCCGAGCCCATGGCGTCAACGTCACATAGCCAGCCAGCGGCTCGACACGCGAGTTTCGGCTTCCGGGAGGACAGAGGCGGGGGTGTGAGAACCATCCCGGCCGACACTGAACACAGGAGCCGTCCCGGGCCGCCCATCGTGCTTCCATGAGCCCGCCCTCCAGAAGCAGTCCGCCCACACCAGGCGACAGTTCCTGCTCAGCCTGGTCTGGACCGTCCGGCCGCTGTCAGTGCCCTCTGTCAGGATTCCTCGATCAAAGCCATGACCGGGAGAGACTATGGGTACTTGGGACGTCGGCCCCTTCGACAACGACACCGCGGCGGACTTCTGCGGCGACCTCGATGAGGCAGCCGCAGGCGAACGCGAGGGCATCGTTCGCGCCACTTTCGTATGTGTGATCGACACCGCGGACTACCTCGAAGCGCCCGCGTCAGATGTAGCGGTGGCTGCGGCTGCCCTCGTCGCGGCGCAATGTCCCGGGGGTGAGCCTGCCGATCCCGTTTATGGGCCGAAAGAGCCCCTTCCCGATCTCACCGGCCTGCGCGATCTCGCTCTCCGGGCCCTCGACCGTGTCATGACCGAGCCGTCGGAGCTGCTGGAGCTGTGGGACGAGCCGGATGGCGCCCCCTGGCGAGCGAACGTGCGCCAGTTGCGGAACGTGCTCCTGCCACGGTCTACCGGAGCACAACTCAGCCTGATCTGACCTACCGCAACCGCTACTTGAGTCCTGCCTGAAAGGCCACCATGAGCTGGGACGTGCTCCTCCTCCGCCTGCCCGACGACGTCACCTCGCTGCACGGGCTTCCCGCCGACCGCGCTCCGGACCCGTTGGGCCGGAAGTACGACGTGCTGGCGGCTGTCGCCCAGGCCGTTCCCGAAGTTGATCTCTCTGACCCCACATGGGGCGACCTTTCCGGGCCCACCTGGTCCATCGAACTGAACATCGGCTCGAACGACCCGGTGGATTCGATCATGCTGCACGTCCGGGGCTCCGGCGACGACGTGCTCACGCCCGTCTTCCGTCTGGCCGAAGCCCTGCAATGCAAAGTCCTCGACTGCGCAGAAGGGGACCTGATCACGCCGGAGCAGACATTGGGCTGGCATGCCTTCCAGCAGTTCCGTGACCGCGTGATCGGAGGCGCTCAGTGATGCCTCCCGGCCGGATGATCACGTCCGATGAAAGCGATGGGGATTCCCAACCCCTGTGGCTCAGCGACGGGCCGGCCGCCCCCGGACTGTGGGCACGGATGCACGCCGAGCACGGCCGCTCCGGCCAGTGGCCCCTGCTGCTCGACGCGCTCGATCCACTGGACGCCGAATTCCGCCCCTGGGGATCGGGCGAGATCTACCCGGGGCAGATGTCCACCGCCGCGAACCACGACCCGGCCGGCCTTCTCGCGAAGTGGTGGGCGACGTACACCGCCTTCGACGAAGACGACGACATGCTCTCGGCCGAGCAGCGTCTCGCCGTCACCGCGCCCTTCGGGCAACGCTGGCCAGGGCGCGCGCCCGGCCGAGAGTCCGTGACGAGCGCCGGCCAACTGGCCGCCGACTACGCCCGGGTGTTCCTGGCCGGCCGACCCCAGTCCCGTCTGGGGCTGGTCACCGCAGCATCCGGCGCCGAAGCCCTCACAACCGTAGGCTGGTCCGGTCCCGCCAACTACGACAACGACACGGCGAAGTTCTCCGCGGTGGTCGGCGACTGGGAGAGCCGATTCGGCGCCCGTGTCGTCGCGGTCGGCTTCTCGACCCTGCACCTCAGCGTCACGGCCCCACCGGAGACTGAAGAGGACGCCCTCCTGGTCGCTGCCGAGCACTTCGCCTTCTGCCCCGACAACGTCTGGCAAGGCACAAGGCCGTACACACTGGCCGCATACGCAGAGCGGATCACCGGTGTCCACAACTGGGACTTCTGGTGGGACTGAGGCATACCCCACCCGGGAAACGATCTTCATGGGCTTCACGCGTGCCTGATCAGGGGCATGCGTGAACACCCTGTTTGTATGCCGCCGCCGTATGAGCCACGAGTGCGCCGACCGAGGTTCTGGGAAACAGAAACCCTACTGAAGCTCGACGCTGGTCGGTTGGAACGTCCACTCGCAGGCTGCGGGCCGGTTCGGCTGGACTGTCAACCGGTGAGGTGCACATGCGGATGTGGTGGGCTGTCCGGCATCCGGAAACGCAGCCGGAAGCACAGCCTTGGCCACGCCCGGGCACTCTCGGTCTCACGAACGATGCAGTCTGGGCGTGGGCAGTGGGCCGGCCCTTGCCAGCGGTCGGCCGCTGCGGAGCGGGTCCGGAATCGCGCGGACTTGATAGCGGGCGCCGGATGGCTGTCCAGTGTTCGTGTCAGGCGTGGCGGGCAAGCATAGGTTGGACGTGGGGTGGCTTGCGATGCTGGGCACGGGGGGCAGCATGACGAGCGGGCAGTACGAGGGAGACCATCTGGATTTCCGGGATGCCGCCTTCCACGGCCCCGTGTTCGCCAAAGTCGAACAGTATGCGCGCGAGCCGGCCCGGACGGCCCTGGCCGCTCTGCCCGCGCGGGTGACTGCGTTCACCGGGCGTATCGAAGAGTTGCGCTGTCTTCTGGACGTGCTGACGCCGTCCGGGGTGAGCGACGCAGGTCCGGCGGTGGCGTCGGTGGCGGTCTCCGGGCTCGGGGGCGTCGGAAAGACCACGCTGGCTGTGACGGCGGTTCATGAAGCCTGCAGCAAGGGCTGGTTCCCCGGCGGGGTACTCGTCATCGACCTGCACGGCCACGAGAACGATCCGACCACCGCCGGCCAGGCACTGGAGACGCTGCTGCGTGCCCTGGGCACGCCCGCGGACCAGATCCCCGTTTCTCTGGACGAACGCGGCGCGCTGTACCGTTCCGAGCTGGCCCGCAGAGCCGGGGAAGACGGCGCTGTGCTCGTCCTGGCCGACAACGCCTCCAGTGTCCAGCAGGTCCGTCCACTGCTGCCCGGCGACACACGCCACCGTCTGCTGGTCACTTCCCGGGAGGTGCTCCCGCAACTGGGAGGGCGTCTGCTTACTCTGAGAGCACTCACGCCGCAAGAGGCGGTCGTCCTTCTCGACAGAGCCCTGCACGCAGCCGACCCATCCGACGCGCGTATAGCGCAAGCCCCCGGGCCGGCAGCTCAACTAGCCTCCTGCTGTGGGTATTTGCCGCTGGCCTTGCAGATTGCCGCGGCACTTCTGATGATGGACGGCGGCAAACCCGTCCATGAGCTTGTCCGCGAACTCTCTGTGACGGGCAGACGTCTCGTGCATCTCGACGACGGTGAACGCAGCGTACGAGCGGCTTTCGATCTGTCGTACCGACGCCTGCCGTCCGAACAGGCATACCTGCTGCGCCTGCTGGCCCTCGCTCCCGGCCCTGAGGCCTCCACCGAGATGGTCATGGCGCTGTCCGGGACGGACACGGAACCGACGGGCGCTCTTGAGGGGCTGGTGCGACACCGTCTGCTGGAACGTGGCAAGGGGCGCGATCAGTGGCGGTTGCACGACCTGGTGCGCGTCTACGGGGCGGCCGTGGGCCCGGCGGATGAGGCGCGAGAAGTACGACGTCGGGTTCTGGAGTTCTACATCCGTGTCGGAGGAGAGGCGGCCGGCCGGCTGCAGTGGCGGTCCGGCGGGCAGAAACCGATCCGGTTCGCCGATACGGCACGGGCGCTGACATGGCTGGACCGTGAGTGCGACGGACTACTGAGCTTCTTCGAGTTGGCCACCGATCAGGTGATGGTCCGTGGAGCGCAACAAGCGAGGCCCCCGGGCTGTTGATCGAGATGTCTGACGTCTCAATCACGTTGCTCGGGGGCCTCGTTGGTCGTCTATCCTGCCGCACTCGACCTGCCGCATGC
>NZ_JBIWOA010000072.1:0-24277 GCF_044767525.1 Streptomyces sp. NPDC101234
TCGTCAAGGAGTACATCGAGAACCAGAAGCGACCGGCCTGACCGTCACCCCGAAGACGCAGAGATCTCCGGCGCTGCGCGCCTCCGGGCCGAGGATCGCGTTCCCGCCCGGCCTGAAGGCCGGGATTCCCTGCGAAGATCAAGGGATGGATCACCTGTTTCAGCCGCCAGGATATGCCAATTCGCACATTTCGTTAGCTGTTGACGGGTAGCGGCGGGCGAGTCGGGGGTGCCCGGGGCGTACGTGCAGGGCAGGGGTGGATCCGGCGCCGCCGCTCGGCATGGTGCCGGGCTGATGGCGCGATCTGCGTGAACACTGGTGGTCTCGGGAAGCAGGCGGGAGAGCGTATGGACAACCCCAGCCCTCAAAGAACCTTGGAAGCGACCTCTGTCGGGGCAGGCAGCCGTCGAGAGCCCGTTCAGCCGGGAGTCGTTGGCATCGCTCTTGCCGCCGTACTCACCTTTGCTCTCGCGCAGGGGTCCTGGCAGTGGTTCGCCACCTACATCGGTGTGACGCTTCTCGTGGTGGTCCTCTCCTCCTGCCGACCGCCGGCGTTCATGCCGGACCTCCGCTTTTCGTATGTGCAGGACCTGACGGCGTATTCGCTGGTGGTGGGCCTGTGTGTCTCGGTTGCGCTGGCTCCGATGATGCAGCGCTGGGCGTGGCTCTTTCCGATGCCGGGGACCCGCAACCAGTGCAATCAGCTGGGCACCTTCGAAAGCCTGCGCACGGAGGCTTCGTTGGCGAACCTGGCCGGCCGCGACCGTACCGCCATGGCCTATGCGCAGGTCGTCCACCGCCATGACGCCATTGCCGACTGCCTGGCATCCACGACCACCCTGTGGCTGCCGGTCTACGGAGTCGGAGCGGCCCTGCTGGCGGGTCTGGGCGCGTGGGCCTTCGGTCGCGCTCGGCTGGGGCGCCGTACGGCCGCGGGCAGCCGGAGTGCGTAGCCCGTTGTCACGGCACACACGAACACCGGAGGCGGTACATGGGGCGCATCCTCCGCAGCCGGAGGAAGTTGCTCCGGTACATTCCTCGCCCGGAAGATCGGCATCAAGCCGGCAAGCAGGTGCGGCTGTGCCACGCCCCGCGCCGTGGGGCATCCTGAGGCTGCCGCGAGGTCGCAGAGGGGGGTCCGGCCGGAGCGGACGTCACCGTGGAACTGCCGGCATGCCGGACAGAGTCTGCCGGTGAACACCCCAGGCCAGGCAGCCGTCACAGTTGGTCGCGATTCAGCGACCCGGTGGGCGGACAGTCGGCGGTCCGTCGATCCGGATTGTCTGCCGCCGTCCTCGCGCTGGAGTGGCAGCGGTGAAAGGGCTGAACGGGTGCTCTTCGGCAGACCGGACCGGCGCACCGCAGCACGCTCCCCACCAGCCTGTATCTCTGTCTGAAACGTCACCTGAGACGATGGAAGGCTGGAGAAGATGGCTTTTGAGCGAAGGAAATTCCTGATGGCCGGCGCCATGGGGAGTGCGGCCATGCTTCCCCAGGGTGTCCTGGGAGCGCGGGCGTATGCGGCGACGGCTCACGAGGCTACATGTCCGGGCGGCCCGATCCCGCACACCCCTCTGCTGAAGAAGTATGTCGACCCGCTTCCCAGGCCGTTGACAGCCGTCTCGGATCCTTCCGCCTATCCGGGCGCCGACTACTACGAGATCACGATGAGACAGGACTCGTGGCGCTTCCACCGGGATCTCGGGCCGGCAACCGTGTGGGGTTACTGGGCCAATAACCCGCACGATCCGCACAAGCCGACCGGCATGGGCTATCTCGGGCCGACCATCAGCGTGACCACGGACCGCCCGACGGTCGTCAAATACCGCAATGAGCTGCCGACCACCCACCTGTTCCAGTTCGTGATCGACGCCATCCGCAATGGGTGCGACGAGCTCACCCCGACCCCTCCGCCGCCCTACAAGCCCGTCCTGCCTTTTCCCTCGAATGTCAATGTGTGGAACGTCGTACACCAGCACGGCGGTTTCACTGCGCCGCAGTCCGACGGCATGCCGATGCAGTCGTTCAGTCCGGACGGCATCCACGCCGCGGACTACACCACCCTGGAACCGGGCCGGGTCAAACCCAACGAAGCGATCTACGCCTACACCAACCACGACCGTTCGTGCATGCTCTGGTATCACGATCACGGCATGGGGATGACCAGCCTCAACGTCTACGCGGGCCTGGCCGGTCTCTGGCGCATCGGTGACCCTGCCGACGAGCGGCTCGGGCTGCCGCGAGGCGAATTCGAGGTGCCGCTCATCCTGCAGGACCGGACCTTCAACCCGGACGGCTCGCTCGCCTACTCCATGACCCTGAGGGAAGGCGAGGACACCCCGGTCGTGAACGGGAAGGCGTACCCCTTCCTGGACGTCGAGCCGCGACGCTACCGGCTGCGCTTTCTCAACGCTTCGAACGAGCGTTTCTGGCGGCTGAGGTTCGAGACCCAGCCCAGGGACGCGGTGCCTGAGGCCCAACTGCCGTTCTGGCTGATCGGCACCGACAGCGGTTTCCGCGCCCCGTTGCAGATGCTGAACTTCCTGATCTCGCCGGCCGAACGGTACGACCTGATCATCGACTTCAGCCAGGTACGGCCGGGCACGAAGGTCAGACTGGTGAACTACCACGCGCCGGTCCACTACCCCGGCATGCCGGGCGAGGGACCGGAAATCCGGGAAATCATGGAGTTCCGGGTCAGCGAACCACTGTCCGGAGGCGGGGACAGGTCGAGGCCGCCCAAGGAACTCAGGCTGCCGACAGTCGCACCGGTCAAGCCGAAACCGCACACCCGGCGGCGGCAATGGGTCGTGTACCAGCACAAGCTGTTCAGGACCATGACATTCAACGCGGTGCCGTTCGAGGCGCCGTCCCAGGACTTCATCGAGGAGGGCTCGACCGAGATCTGGGAGTACATCAATCCCAACCACGACGCCCACCCGATGCACGTCCACCTTGTCAACTTCCAGGTGCTGGAAAGGCAGCCGATCGACGCGGCCGCCTATCAGGCCGATTACGAAAAGTGGATTGGTGGTGGCCGCAAACCGAAGGACCTGCCGGTGCTGGAGAAGTATTTCACCGGCCCACCGGTACCGCCGGACCCGGACGAAGTACGGTCCAGCAAGGACACGTTCAAGTCCTATCCGGAGACCGTGACCAGAATCATCATCCAGGAATTCACCCCGCCGACGGCTACGATCGCGTCGATTCCGGGCAGCGGTACCGAGCTCCCGGCGACGTACATCCACCACTGCCACATTCTCGAACACGAGGACGACGACCTGATGCGCCCGTGGACGATCGTCAAACACGGCGACCACGGCCACGGCGACCAGCGCGGTGGCGGTCATGACGGCGGCCACGGCCACTGACGGGATCGATCGCCCCGCGTGTGCCGGTCCGCGCCCACGGGGCCCGGACCGGCACCGACGCCGTGGCCCGCCCCGGATCCTTGCGAGTACGCCATCGTCTACACCGACGACGTGGACGCCGTCCTGCGGTAGAAGCCGCTGCGGTTCGGGACGAGTGAGACCGAGGTCGCGGAGGCCCTCCAGGTTTCCGGGTCACATCGGCGCGGGGGCCCGTACGCCCAGGAGGACCTCGCCGACGGAGCGAAGGTCTTCTACGGCCAGGGCAAGCTGGCATGCGTGGCGATGGACGCCGTCACAGGCCCGCAGGTGTTCCTGGCGGGCTTTGCCTTGGCCGGTCGTGATCCCGAGAAGTCCTATCAGTACCTCCTCGACCATGCTGCCGAGCATGGCAACTGGTTGGCATACACCCTCGATGAGTCCCTTGCCCTGACTGATCCGGGGCTGCTTTTGCGGGTCCAGCAGATCGGGGACGTGCTGCTGTCGCGCCCATTCCTCGTAATGTGAGGAGTGGTGGGAGTCCGAGTACTACTGCGCCCGTGGCCACCTGCCACACGAAGGAGCCCCGGCTGCGCACAGACGCTGCACTTCGTTACAGGGCTCCCCGGCCGGTGGGCGGCGGGGTGCGTGGCCTTGGTTTCTCCGGGGTTGACGAGAGCCACGACTCCGGCGGGATCGGGAGCCAGTGGATGAGAGGACGGCGCCGACGAGTGACCGGCGCATGCCAGGCCGGGTGCGGGATGAAGCCGTACCGGGCCGCCCCGCCGGGGTCATGGACCAGCACGGACGGCTCTTGATCGCGAGTGGGGACGGTGGCCGGTCAGCCAGCCAGGTGCTTGCCGAAGAATTCGGTGAGCTTGGCGACGGCGGGGGTGACGTATTCGTCCTTGTCGTACAGGTCGATGTGGGTGGCGCCGTCGATGACGGCCAGTTCCTTGGGTTCGGCGGCCTTCTCGATGGCTTCCCGGCTGAAGTAGGAGCTCTCGGCCTCGGAACCGGCGATCATCAGCAGAGGGCGGGGCGAGATGAGCCGGATCATCGAGTACGAGTCGTACTGGGCGATCAGGTCGATACTTCGCAGCACCCATCCCTGGTTCGCACGGGGGTGGTAGCCGCGCGGGGTGCAATAGAACTCGAACGTCTCCCGGAACTGCCGGGTGGCGGTTTCCAGCAGGTCTTCGGCGTCGTCCGGAATCCATGCCTCCAGATGCGGGGCCGCGCCGCGGGCTTCTGCGGTGCGCAGTGCACCGGCCTGGTCGAGCATGGCGTTGAAAATCGCCGGGTCCTGCGTGTGGCCCAGTCCCTCACGGAACACCGACCCGAGGTCCACGGCGCTGACCGTGGCGACGCTCTTGATGCGGTGGTCGGTCTGCGCGGCGTAGGGGACGTAACCGCCGGACGCGCAGATGCCGAGAGCCCCGATGCGGTCCGGGTCGATGTCGTCACGGGTGGTCAGGTAGGACACGGCGGACTTGATGTCCTCGGCCCGCTGGAAGGGGCTCTCCAGACCTCGCGGCTCGCCCTCGCTCTCGCCCTGGTAGGCGGCGTCGAAGACGAGCGCGGCGAACCCGGCACCGGCCAGACGCTCGGCGTAGATACTCGGGCTCTGCTCCTTCACGCCACCTCCCGGATGGGAGATGACGACGGTCGGCAACCGGCCGTCGACGTGGCCATCGGGGGTGAAGAGAATCCCGGCGAGGGCGAGATTGTTGCTGGGGAAGGTGACGTTGGTCCTCATGTTCTGTGTCTCCTGGGTGCAGGTGTGCAGGTGTGCAGGTGTGCAGGTGTGCAGGTGCCGTGATCGCGGACAGGGCGGATTCCTCTGGAAGGGCCTCCCGACTCGGGGCGGCCCGTCCACCGGTCACGTCAGCGAGAGTCGCATGGGGTGCACAGGCCGAAAAGGGGCGTCCTGTGTCCCCGGACAACGCTGTCCTGGGACACGACAGGCCCCCTGTCACGGGCATGGCGCGGTGCAAGACTTGTCCCTATGAGCAGCAGCAACGCCCACCACAGTGAACTGGGGGCCTTCCTCAAGGCGCGGCGCATGGAGCTGAGCCCGGCCCAGGTCGGGCTGACCGATTCGGGCGGCAGGCGCAGGGTCAAGGGCCTGCGCCGGGAGGAAGTGGCCTTGCTGGCGTCGATCAGCCCCGACTACTACACGCGCCTGGAGCAGGGCCGTCGCCAGGCTTCCGAACCGGTGCTGGACACCCTTGCGCGTGTGCTCCGGCTCGACGACGGCGAGCGTACCTACATGTTCGAACTGTCCGGTCGGGACGCCGCCCGGCCCCGTCGGCGCACCACGCAGAAGGTCCAGCCGCAACTGCAGCGGCTGCTGGACGACTTGTCCACCACGCCGGCCGTCGTCCTGGGCCGGCGCACGGACATCCTCGCTTGGAACCCCATGGCCGCCGCCCTCTTCACCGACTTCGCGCAGATCCCGGAGAAGAAGCGCAACTTCGTACGGCTGGTCTTCTGCGAACCGGCCATCAGAGCGCTCTACCCGGACTGGGACTGGGTGGCACAGACCACCCTCGCGCAGCTGCGCATGGAAGCCGTCCGAGACCCGAAAGACCCACGGCTGGCAGAGCTGGTGGGCGAGCTGTCACTTCAGGACCCCGACTTCCGACGGTGGTGGGGCGCTCACCACGTCGCCGTCCAGGGCCCAGGCACGAAAACCTTGAACCATCCGATCGCCGGCCGGCTCACCCTCGACTGGTCCTTCCTCACCTGCACCGCCGATCCCGACCAGCAGCTCATCGCCCTGACCGCCGTGCCCGGCTCACCCAGCCACGACCGTCTGCGCATCCTCGCTTCATGGGCAGCGCAATCCGCCGGCCACTCCACGGCAGGCCGCTAGACCCAGGGTTCTCAGCGACTGCTGTTCCCTGTGGACGCGCCGACCTGTGAATTCAGCGATCACCTCTGGTGACGGCTTGAAGCAGCGGCGGACGATCGTAGGCTTCTTGTGCCGGGACTTCGCCATCAGCATCAGCATCAGCAGCGACGGGCCCTGTCACCGAAGTCAGGGCGGAGCGCCGGTCCTCGTGGAGGTCCCACCCCGTTCCCGACCGGCGCGGAGCGGTGCGCTCGTTCAGCAGGGCGCGGACCTCTGCACGTTCAGCCAGACCAACCTGGACGCCATCGCCCACGAGCTCAACCATCGTCCGCCCAAGACCCACGGATACCGCACTCCGGCAGAGATCTACGCTGACCTCCTGAACAGCGGTGATGCGCTGATCGCTTGAGCCCGCCATCGTTTGCCGACAGGCGTGAGGGGTTCACACGACGGAGACGCCGAGTTGCACTCCAACGGCGCGAGCACGTAGAACTGCGGCAACAGGGTCTCCTGGATTTCGACCGGCTTCGCAACCCCGACCACCAAGAGGCCCTGCCTTCCTGCCCGCAGCCGGCAGTGATGACCCGATCGAGACTCGGCGTTGAGGAACATCTCCGTCAGCTGGTGTGCCAACGCCCCCGCTGTGGCCAGTTCAGGTGTCGGCGATGCGGATGAACAGCGCGGCGGCACGGTCAAGCCCCGTGCTGCTCTTCCCCCGGAACGGCCATCGAGGGCTTACTGATCGTTTCAGAATGAGTTGAGCTGCGGGCCTTGTGCTCGACGATCTTGGTCGGCAGGGTGGGCGGGATGCGTGCTGATCTTGTTCCTGAAGACCTGTGGGCGCGGGTTGCTCCGCTGCTGCCGCCTGTTCCCGAACGGCGTCACCGCCATGTCGGGCGGCTACGAGTTCCGGAACGTGTGTGCTTGGCACCCTCGCCGCCGTCGCCGACCCACAGCCCGAGAATCTCCCGTCGGCCCTCGGCGGTGACGGCCAGGGCCACGTAGATCGGTCGGTTGGCGACGGCGCCGTCGCGGATCTTCACGTGGATGGCGTTGATGAAGACGACTCGATAAACGACGTCCAGGGTCCGGTTCTGCCACTCGGCCATGCCCTCGAGTACCTTGTCGGTGATGGTGGAGATGGTCTGCCGGGAGACCTCGGCGAGGTGGGCCTGGACCTCCCCGACGGTCAAGCCCTTGGCGGCCAGCGAGATGACCATCTCGTCGACGCCGGTCAGGCGCTTCAGGCGCTTCTTGACGATCTTCGGCTCGAAGGATCCCTCTCGGTCGCGGGGCACGGCTATCTCCACCGGTCCGACGTCGGTCAGGACGGTCTTGGAGCGTTTGCCGTTGCGGGAGTTGCCGCCGTCCTTGCCTGCCGGATCGTGCTTGTCATAGCCGAGGTGATCGGTGATCTCGCCCTCCAGAGCTGACTCCAGCAGCCGCTTGGTCAGCTGCTGGAGGAGCCCGCCCTCGCCGGTCAGCTGCAGACCTTCGGCCTGGGCTCGGCTCACCAGCTCGTCTATCAGCTGGTCGTCCACGGCCTTCGCTGATACAGCTGCTGCCGACTCGACAGCCTCCTGCTCGGCCACGTTCTCACTGGTCATCGATGCATCTTCCATGATCGGGAGTTACACCGAACGATTTCCAGTCCCCATCCCCGCTGTGGGTACTGCGAGCTGGCCACCACGGCGGGGATGGCCTCTCAAGCGAGAGGCGAGGGGAGGCGGGAACTGCCACCTGCCATGAACCATGTCTGCACCTGTTCCCCCCTGCCGGACGGCATCGCCCGGGCCGTTGCCACTGCGCGGGCGGAGAATCTGCCGATGACCCTCGAACCGGCGGCAGCCGGCGAGTCCGAGATCCTCGCCGCTGCCTTACACGCGCATCTGTCCAAGACCCGCTTCGTCTTCACCGGCCTGACCGGCACGGAAGCGACCCTGAGCATCACGCACGCGGTAGTGCAGTGGCGCAGGCATCAGGCTGGAGAAGCCGACGGGAGGCATCGATGCGTTACCTCGACCCGCCTCGCAGGATGACCGTGGGCTGCCGTATCTGCTGGTCGCCGCCCTGGTCCGCCTTCCTGGACCTGCACCTGGTGCGCAAGGACGGCCCTCCTGTCGCTGTGGAGATCGACCGCGCCGAGGACAGCACCGCCGTGGACAAACTCCGCGACGAGGCCTTGCGCGGACGCCCCGCACTGTGGATCCGCTGGCACGGAGCGCTGCGCGCCCACGTCCCCGCCGGTGTCGCCCGCCTGCACCTGCCGACCCGATCCAGCCGTTCTCCCGTCCGGTATTCTCTGGCCCCACTCGCCGCCACGGCGTCGATCACCCTGGGCGGGGCCGTCACTCCCGAAGCCCGGCTGGACGCCTTGCACCGGGACCGGCAGCGGATGGCTGCCGAGAAACAGGCAGCTGACCTTCCCGCGGACCAGGGTCACATCCGGATCTGAGCGAGACCGCCTCACCCTGCCGGCGCGAGGCCCAGCCGAAGTGGCAGGATCAGAGGGTGTCCCTCATGAGCAAGCTGCAGATCAAGCCCGGCCAGAGCGTCGCCGTGCTCGGCAAACCTGACGACGTCCCTTTGGAGATCGAGGCCGCGGGCGAGCCGTCTTCGGCTGATGCGGTGCTCGCCTTCGTGACCACCTCCGGTGACCTCCTCGGGGCGGACACACAGGCAGTGCTCGCCGCAGCACGGCGCGATGTCCTCGCCTGGGTGGCCTACCCCAAGGGCGGGAAGCTCGGCACGGACCTCAACCGCGACACTCTGGCCGCCGCGCTCAGCGAGCACGGCGTACGGCCGGTACGGCAGATCGCCGTCGACGACACCTGGTCGGCGCTCCGGTTCCGGCCCAGCGACTGATCTCCGGCAGCACTTCACAGAACGATGGCCGCGATGCCGTCGTAAGGAACTGCCCTGTTGCCGAGCGACTGCTGATCCCGCCCGGTTTGTGGTCAAGCCCTCGGCTGACCCGTTCCCAGCAGTGCTCGCAAGGGTGTGCCAGCTGCTGTGGCCGCTGCTCGATCGACGCTGTCCGCACGAGCGAGCTCTGGTGACAAGGGGCAGCGGGCGGCGTCCACATTGCCAGGGCGGTGGCCGGATCCGGAAAAAGGATGCTCTGGTCAGAGAGCGTGGTCGGCGAAGCTGCCGCGGCGTACCAGTTCCTCGGCAGTGCGACCCTTCCGCTGTGCCATGGCCTGGAAGGCCTCACGCTCGCGCTGCCACTCCAGGGCCCGCTCGGCTGCCGTCTCCGGTGGATGTATTCATCCGGGGACAGTCCCAGGGCGGACGCATGGGCGGCGATGGCGTCCTGCTCGGCGGGGGTGAGATCCGCAACGGACTCCTGGGGCGGGTCGGTTCGTTCGGCGGCAGCCGGGCACCGGCAAGGCCCGCGCCGGCCATGACGCTATCGCGGTGCCTCTCGCCCACGTAGGGGCTTACCGGGTTTCACTAGCTCTAGACAGCCTTTATATAGGCTATGTAGAGTACGAGTATGGGTAGTTTGCGTATGACCCTTCAGACCCAGCTGGTGCTGCGGGCCTTGCTGGAAGACCCCACCAAAGAGCGTTACGGCCTTGAGCTGTGCGAGCTGGCGGGGTTGCCGTCGGGCACGATCTATCCGATCCTCGCCCGCCTGGAACAAGTCGGCTGGGTGGACAGCACCTGGGAAGACCCCGCCGTACACGAGGAAGCCGGCCGCCCGCGCCGTCGCTTCTACCGGATCACCGAGGACGGCGCCGAACAGGCACGCGACGCCCTCGCCCGCGCCTACCGTACCCGTAAACAGCCCCTGCCAGGGTGGGTCGCCCGCCCGGTCGCCGACGGGGGAGTGTCATGAGGGCCCGGAGCCGGTTAGCGCCCTGGCCGGGCAAGCGCCACTCCACCACCCCGTCTCTGGACGGCATCCTCGCCGTCGCGCGCAGTCACCACCCCGACGCCGACACCGCGCTCATCCAGCACGCCCACGATGAGGCAGCCGTCTGGCACGCCGGGCAAACCCGCCGCAGCGGTGACCCGCTCCTCACCCACTGCCTTGCCGTCGCGGCCATCGTCGCCGACATCGGCATGCCACCAGCGGTGATCTGCGCCGCCGTGCTCCACGACATCGCCGACACACCCTGCCCGCCGGGCCGCGTCGCCGAACACTTCGGGCAGGAAGTCGCCGACCTGATCTCAGCCGTCCGCACCGCCAAGCTCGACGCCATCCCCCTCAGCGCTCTTAACTTCGAAGGCGCAAGGCCGCCGGCGCTCAAGCCGGCGCGTGAGGAGGCTGTGCTGGCCATCCGCCTAGCCGACCGGCTGCACAACATGCGCACCATCGCGTTCGTCGCCCCGACCAGGCGGTACCTCGTGGCCCGTGAAACCCTCGACCTCATCGCGCCGTTGGCGCGTGCGGCAGGCCTGACCGACGTGAGCCGTGAACTGCACGACCTCTCCTCGGCCGTCCTCCAGCCCGCACCCGCCGCATTCGCGGTCACCACACGCATACTGGCCATGCTGACCCTGCTGCTTCCCGCTCCGAAGCGCGCACGGTGGCGTGAGGAATGGCATGCCGAACTGGCCGTCCACCCCACCTCCCGCACCCGAACTCGCTTCGCTCTCCGAGTCCTGCTCAGCACACCCAGGCTGTCGTGGACACTGCGCCGCCCGATCTGCCAGGAACAGCGATGATGAACACGGCGGCCCGGATCGGCGGTGTGCTGGGGGCGGCGGCTGCCTTCGTGATGGACATGGCCCGCGGAGGCCTGTCCGTTTGGACGACGGGAGCACTCACGGCAGGCGCCCTTGTCCTGGTCGCCGTCGTCCTGTTCATCCCCAACGAGACACCAGCCCGTCGACTGGGGCAGCTGATCCAGGCGTGGCGTATCCCCACGGAAGCTCCCTCCGGACCTGATCCGGTGCAGCCCCCTGCTCAAGACGGAGGATGACAGCGGGGCCGTGGGATGCGAGTGGCTGTCCCGCGCCCGGATGAGTTTCTCGTCGTCCTCGTTCTCACCACAACAACTGCAGCCGCGTGACGATGTGAAAGACTACTTCGCTGCCCACAGCGGTGCCAGCGCCACCGGCAGCGCCGAGACCGCAAGGCGGTGGGGCCGACTGCGGCGTTCCCGGGCCGGGGGAGCGGTCACGGCGCCTACGCCGTCATCGAAGTGAAGCAGGCCCTGACTCGGCACTCCCTGGACGCGGCGTTGGGCAAGCTCGTCACCTGCCACCGGCTCGGCCGTCCCCTCGTGCCCATCGGCGAGCTGGTGGAGAACCGGCTATTCGGAGCCGGCTCCCAACGCATCGGCAACCCCCTGTTCTCCGCGATAGTCGCCACCCGGCGCGACCCCGACACGCCGGTGGGCGACCTCGTCGAACGCTGCCTGGCGGTCAACCGCCGCCTGGACCGCCTGGAGACGGTGCACTGCCTGTGCATCCTGGGTGATACCTGCTACCTGTGGGGATGGGTTCCCCGAGGCAGCAGGGAAGCCGACATCGCCACCTTCTTGGGCCCGCAGGACCTGCGCAGCCGCTGATACTCGTCAGGGGCACACCCGACCGGGCAGAGTCGCCCCTGGGTGTTCTCGTCTCGCGTCTGTTCGGCCACGTGACCAACTCGGTGCTGGGCGGGGCCTAGGACATCCCGTGGGCATACGGAATCAGCCGGAACTTGCAGCCCTAGCAGCAGGGCACGTCTCAGACCCCCGCCGGCACAGTGGCCGTGACCGCGGGGAGCGGGGTGATCACGTCAGGCCGTTCTCGGGGGAATCGGCGAGGCCGAGTTCCGCGGCCGTGAAGGGGCCGCCCAAATCAGGCATCGCGAACAGACCTGTGTTGGCGGTGGCCTCGACGAATCTGACCAACCGATCCACAGGCCGATGGGCCTGTTCCTTCTCCAGCAGCGCGTGACAGGCACGGCAGCGCCACGGGCGCCGGAGGGTGATCCACTGCGCCCGCGTGCACCTGGGACATGTCACGAAGTAGGCGGCCGGCCCCAAGGAGGTTGCCCAGTCCGCGTAGCCGTAGCGGGGTCGGTGGCCGGACTCGGTCCGGTCGGAGGGCAGGGACGGCTTACCGAGGAGGACGAACTCGCCTCCCGGCCAGGCACAGGTACAGGAACTCGCGCAATGGCATGCCCGGGTGCGGGCCAGTTCCTGCGTCTTCTCGGTACGCGGTATGCCCGGGCCTTTGACCTGGATCCAGGTGCCGAGTTCGGGCAGCCAGAAGTCGGGGACGTAGAGGGTGCCGGAGGGCAGGGTGATCGTCTCGGGTTCGTACTCCCACCGGATGCCGTTGCCGTCGAGGGTGGCGGCCCAGTCGGCTTCGAGCCGGGAGCGGAACGTGATGTCGCCGTAGCGGGTCGGGACAGCATCGATGGACGGTGCGGGGGAGTCGGGCGTGCTGACCAATTCAGGCGGGCTCCTGTCCTGCTGTTGTGTGGTCATGCCGATTGTGCCAGGCCCCTCTGGAGCGTCACCTCCGCATGTCCCGGCCCGGCCTACGCATTGCCGACCGGCACTGCGGTCGGGGCGGGGTTCAACCGTCTGGCTGTCCGCCACCGCGAGGACCGGTAGGCCAGATTCCCCGTGCCGGGGAGATCGGGGTGGCACACTAATCTCGCGCTTGTGGGCGCATACCACCCTGTAGGGCCACCGCCTTGGGTGAGAACCCGGCCGCCGCCAGGACCACGGTGATGTACCCCGGCTTGGATCCGACCGCTCGCGTCCAAAGGCCTGCCGGATACATGGTGCGCTTTGCCCGAATCTTGCAAGCAACTCGTGCATCACGCTTGCCTTGCAGGATCGGTGATCGATGAGTAGTTGAGTGCCCGGGCCCATACGTACTACATGAAGGGCGGCCATCAGATCGTGAGCGCGAAAGCGCCAGATCACGTACGGATCTTCTCCGGGCGGAATATTCTCAAGGAATTCGTCGCGAGCCTCATGGCAGTCGATAACGTACTCCGCGTGTGGCGGCCGCTGATGCGGGGACAGTGACTGGCGGATCGCCAATTCGTCATGTTCACCGCATACATGCGTCTTACAGGTGAGATTCACTGAAATATCTTTGATTCATCACATGCTTCGTGTTCCGCACTGATCGTGCTCGGGGTCGGGCAGGGTGTGGGTGTGTGGCCGACCGGGCCGCCGACCCGCACAACACACCTCGCTGGCCTGCGACTTCACGTCACGGACTCGGGGTGTCAGCTCCGAAGGCGGACCTCGTGTCCGTTTCCGTGACCGCCCACCGCCTGACCGCCGTCGCTGCCATCGCTGCCGTCGGCGCACTCGCCCTGCCCGCTGCGGCCGCCGGCCAACCCGTCGCCCGCCGCCACGACCCGGCGGTCGTGATCAGCAACGTCCAGTACGACTCCCCGGGCCGAGACGGCCGCTCCAACTGGTCCCTGAACCACAAGTGGGTGAAGGTCACGAACACGGCCCGGCGGGCGGTGAACCTGGACGGCTGGACCCTATCCGACGAGGCAGGCCACACCTGCACCTTCCGCCACTTCCGCCTGGACGGCCGCTCCACCGTCCGGGTCCACACCGGCGAGGGCCGCGGCCGCCGCGCGGACGTCTTCCAGGACCGCCGAACCTACGTGTGGAACAACGACCGGGGCACCGCGACCCTGCACAACGACCACGGCCGATTCATCGACGAGGCCTCTGGGGCTACCACCGGGGCGACGACCGCGACCACCGCGGCGGCGGGCACCGAGGCGACGACCGCCGCGCCTGACCGTGAGCCGGGTGGCGGCGGGCAGGGTGCTGACTGGCGAGGTCGCCGAAGGCGCCACAGACGGGCTATACCGGCCAGGCATCGCGGCCCGGTCGTGTCAGTGCCTGGTCGCATACTGGCGCCCATGCAGATCACGGAGCAAGTACTCAGACGGGCCTGGCGTCAGGTAGCGGCAGGCTCTGACCTGCTCGACGACGTCATGCTCCCGCCCATCGGCACATCACGCGACCAGTACACACGGCAGGCAGGCTCTTTCGGTGGCCTCTTCCTCGTCCTGGACGAGGATGGCACCGTGCGCGGCTGCACCGGTCCCTACCGGGAGGTCTTCGCGACCCAGGACCTCGACCAGGCACTGTACTTCGCTGCAGAGGAGGCGGTCCGTCACCTCGCCGAGCACATCGTGGCCAACTCCCCGGGCGACGGCCCGGTCACCAACCTCGTTGCCGCGCAGGCCGAGATGCTGGACGAGATCAACCCCGCTTGGGGCAGCAGATTCCGCAGCGGCGGCATGGACGGTGCGCAGACGGCACAGCCGTGCGGACGCGACCCGCTGGGACGTCTCGCCTGGATTGCCAGAACCTGGCGCGAGCAGGACCCCTACACCCAGCTCGCCTTCTTCCGCGGGAAGGACGTCGACGTCGAACAGATCGCGCTGCTCCACGGGGCCGACCCCGAACAGGTCGCCGCCGGGACACGCCTGGCGGACCTGCGCAGCACGGATGAAACCGGCCGCGACTACTGGGACATCGCCTGGGAGAGTTGCTGCTTCGGACAGGCAGGCGACTGGGCGTTCCTGATGTACCACGAGACACCACCCGGGACCCGGGCCGACAGCGCTGCTCTCTCCCGGCTCGGAGTCACGGAGACCGTCCAGCTGAACGCCACCGCCGCCAAGGCCATCTACACCTTCGACTACACACGCGACGGCCTGCGTATCGACGACGACTGGGGCGTGCTGGAACTGATCTGGTACAAGCGGGGCCGCGCCCCTTACTACCGTGGCGGCCAACTCGACTTCCTCAACCAGGCCATACGCCACGCTGAGCTGGACCACCCTGAGTTGACTGGCGAGTTCGAACTGTACTTTCACGCTCTGGAAACCGCACTCGGCCTACAACTGCCCCGGCGGGACATCCAGGAGAAAACTGTCCGGGCGGCGCAGTGGGCACGCAGCAACCGCTGACGTCACTTGCTCCGGTGAACGAGACCGACACCCGCCGGGTTCTGCTCGGCGGGCCGGTCGCCTCCAATTGACAAGCCTGACGCCACACCACCGGCCCGGCGGCAAGGTTCGCCATGCAACAACACGCGGGCCCGAAAGGGCGCGACGGCGGCGTCAGCTCAGATCGCGTGTCTGCCAGCCGGGCGGGAGCTTGGGGAGGCCGATCAGAGCGTCGATTTCGAGATGTTCCAGCAGCAGTGCTTTGAGATGTCGGCCGTCGATGAGTTCGACGCGGTTGCGGGGTGCGAAGTCCCAGCTCGCCTTGCCGAACCAGGCGGTGGTGACCACGATGCCCTTCGAAGCGCTCTTGTCGTTCACGATCCCTGCGACCGATCGCACCGTCTCGGCGGAGACCACGTTCTTCGTGCGCTTGGCCTGGATGATGCACAGCCCGCCGATGAGAGGTTCCTCGTTGACCGCCACGGCGTCGATGCCGTCGTCCCGGGAGGCCTGGGTGACCCACGACTTGAGCCCGATCTTCTCGAACAGCCGCCGAATGAGGTGCTCGAAGTCGATCGGGTCCATCGCGACGAGGTCAGGTCGGCTGTCGAGGCCGGCGACGACATCCCGCTCCGGGGCGATCTTGTACCGGGTCAGGTCGAACCTGACGACAGGAGGAACCGGCTCAAGGTCGTAGGGGTGCTGGGAGACGATCGCGTTCAGGTAGTGCAGGCTTGCCACGGGGTCGAGTTCGGGCTCGTCCAGCACGAGCTCGGTAAAAGTCTCCCGGCTGACCCGCACACTGATCAGGCACGGCTCGATCGCCTTGCCGGTGGCACGGTCCTTGGCGTGGACTTTCCCGTTGAAGGCAACTCCGTCCACGAGTGAGGGCGGTGTCACGGCGAAGGCCTCGTCGATCGCCCGCAGCGCGAGTCTGGCCACCACATCCCTGTACAACGCCTTGCACTCATTCTCCTTCCGCGGCTGCGGGACCACGGCCGGTGGAGCGGAGGCCTTGAACCGGTACTGCGTGACCGGAGGAACCACCGCCTGGGCCGGCAACTCGATCTCCACAACCAGCTCGCGAGACTCCGGCGCGAACGCCGCCCGCCGAGCACCACCGAGTCCTTCCGGATAGCCGATGGAGCACAGCGCCTGCTCCACCCCGACCGCGAACCCTTCCAAATCTCCTTCACCGAACGCCTGCTCCACCTGCAGCCGCAGCCCGTGCAGCCCACCGGGGCGGGAGCGCAGAACCGCAGTCAGCGCCTCAACCCGCTCTACGACCTCGGCCGTCCGGTCGGCAGCCTCCCGGCGCAGACTCTCAGCGCTCTCCTGCTTCGCACGCCGTTCCGTCGCAGCCTTCTCACGGGCCTCGGCACGACGTTTCAGCTCGAGATCCCTCGCCCGCGCCGCCTGACGCTTCTCAAGATCCCGCACGATCTGCTCGGCTTTACGCGACTCAGCACTTTGCTGCTCCTGCTTCTCCTTCTGCGCCCGCACCCACGCCTGCGCCTGTTCGCGTTCGCGCCGTGCTTCCTTCTTGGCCTGCTCTGCGGCTTCACGTTCCGCGGCCCGCGCCTGACGTGCCAGCTCCGCCTCAGCCCGCTTCGCGGCTGCGGCCTTCGCCTTCTGGCTGTCCTGGTACGCCTGCAACAACTGTGCCGCCAAGGACTTCCTACGTGCCATTTGCCGCCCCCCACCACAGGTCAAAACACCACAGCTGCCCCCGACAGAGGCAGAGCAATCCCACTGGCCGGCCCATGGCCTGACTCGCTCGGAATGTGACCGCTTTTGCTCGCACCGCCGGGGACAGCCGAAGCCGTCGGCGCGTTCCTGGAGCACAGCGCCGACGCCTTGACACTGCTGCTTTGGCACTCAGCCGGGGCCGACGCGCGATACCCCCGGTTTCCTGTGCCGGACGGTCCGCCCCGGCGCACGTCACCAGCTGTAGCCGGCCGGGCCTTGCGCCAGCTGGCCTCGTCACACCCGCACAGGTGCCCGTGCCCACCGGTCCCCTGGGAGGCAGCCCGCAGGCGGTGCATGAGCGGCTTTCGGCGTTCAGCCTTGGCGGTGAGGTCTTCAGCGAGGATTTCCCCATGGTGGCCTTCACCGCACCAGTCGGCGCGGACTTCGTCGGGATCAAGGCCCTTCTGACGCAAGGCCAGGAGGAGGGTTGGTGGCACTACGAGGTCGGCTGTGGCACCGATGAGTGGTGGAACGCCTGAGTTTGTCGTGCAGTCCCGTTGCGTGCTGGCTGAACAACGACACCAACTCATCCTGTGGTCCCTGCGGTACTGCTTCCGTGGCCGACCTCGCCGAGCAGTCGGGGGTCCCCTCCCAGTACCCCACTTGGCTGGACCCACCGGCGCTGGTGCTATCGGCCGCTGTTCCGTTGGTCTGCGCTGCCCGGCATGAGGTGGGATTCCCAGGCCCAGGCGGTGATCTCGCTGCGGTTGCGGGCTCCGAGCTTGTTCTGGATCGCGGCGAGGTGGCCCTTCACGGTGCTGACGGAGATGAAGAGGGCGGCGGCGATCTCCTGGTTGGTGCTGCCCCGAGCGACGGCGCGGATGACGTCGGTTTCCCGGTCGGTGAGCGGAGTGTTGGGCTGGAGGGCGGAAGGGGTTTTGACGGGGGCGAGGTTGCGGAGCAGGCGCCGGGTGATCGACGGGGAGATCAGGGCGTCCCCGACGCTGGTGGCCCGCACGGCGGCGGTCAACAAGGTGGGGTCGCCGTCTTTGAGAACGAATCCGAGGGCTCCGGCCTGGAGGGCGCCGTAGACGTATTCGTCGAGTCCGAAAGTGGTGACGATGACGACCCGCAGCGGGTCGGCGATGCCCGGGCCGGCGAGTGCGCGGGTGACGTCGATGCCGTCGAGGCGGGGCATGCGGATGTCGATGAGGCAGACGTCGGGCCGCAGTTGGCGGGCAAGGGCGACTGCCTCTGCACCGTCGCGTGCTTCCGCGACGACGGTGATGTCGGGCTCGTCCTCCAGGATGAGGCGCAGGCTGGTGCGGATCATGGCCTGATCGTCGGCGACCAGGACGCTGATGCTCATCGGTGGTCTCCGGCTCGCAGGGGCAGGGAGGCCCGTACTGACCAGCCGGTACTGGGCCGCGGACCGGCGTCGAGCGTACCGCCCAGTGCCTCAACGCGTTCGCGCATGCCGACCAGGCCGTAGCCGCCGCGCGGGGAGGGGCGGCTCGGGGGGTGCGACGGAGCATCGTCTCCGACCTCGACTGTGATGTCCGTACGGTCCTGGTTGATGGTGACGGTGGCTGCGCGAGCGCCGCGGGCGTGGCGGACGATGTTGGTCAAGGATTCCTGGACGACCCGGTACACAGTGGTGGTGACCACGGGTGGCCAGGTCGGCGCCCCAGGGGGCAGTCGGAGATCGACGGCCGGTCCGTGCTCTTCGAAGCGGCGGACCAAGTCGATGAGTTGCTCCGGTCCCGCGGTGACGGCGGCGCCGTCCTCCGCGTCGCGGAGGAGGGTGACCACCCGTCGCATGGCGTCCATGGCGTCGGTGCCCGAGTGTTCGATGTCCGCCAGGGCGGCGCCGAGGCGGTCGGGCTGCTTGCGGAGCATGATCTGTGCGGCGTGGGTGTGCATCACGATGCCGGAGACGTGGTGGGCGACGACATCATGCAACTCCCGGGCCAGGGCCAGGCGTTCGTCTCGCCGCACCGCCTCGACGGTGGCCTGACGGCGATGCTCCAGGAAGCGCAGGACGAGCCCCGTGCCGAGGCCGGCCAACCAGAGCTGGACGCCCATGTGGAACCGGGTGGCGGCATGTGAGGTGGACTCGAGCCAGCCGAGTGCCGTGACCGCGAGCCCGGCCGCAGCGACCACGGCGGCTCGCCAGGGCGGCAGGACCCGGACCGCGGAGCCGGCGAGGACGGTCAGCGCCATGGACGCGGCAACGCCGGGCTGGCCGGTCAAGTACCCCATGCCGGCGGCGAGGACGGCGGCAGCCGTGACGGACAGGCTGACGGCCACGGCGACCAGCCGGTCGCGCTCCCGGAGCAGCGCCGCGACGCACACCACCGCACCGGTACCGCAGTCGAGCAACCAGCCCTGGCTGCCCGCGTGGGCGGCATGCCAGTAGGCCGTCGCTGCCAGCACCGCCGCGAAGGCGAGCCCGAGCAGGACGTTGGTTCGTCTGGCGGCCAGTGCGACCAACCGTTCCATCACGCTCACAGTGCTCAGGCTACGGAACCGGTCGCGGTCGCTGTAGCGGCCAAAAGGACTGCTCCGATCCGCCCGATCAGTACTTTTGGCCGGTACGAGCCCCGGTCGGCGTGAGCAGGCTTGATGGCATGCAACGAGACCTTGACACACCCTCCGCCGTCGCCGGGCCCGTACGAGCCGGCAGGTGGACGTGAACTGCTCCATCTGGGCCCGCCTCCGATTGGAGCTGCAGGTCATCGGTATCGCCCCGCCAGTGACGGCACTGGCGGCAACGCTGGGCGGCGCGATCCTGGTGATCGTCATGCATGCCACCGGGGTCAGCGCGGAGCACCTCGACATCGCCGCGGGCGCGGTCCTGGCGGGCTTCGCCCCGCTCGGCACCGCCGTCGCGGCCTCCTCGATCGTGGGGCGTGATTCCGGCGCCGAGCTGGTGATGACCACCACCGTCTACCGCCGGGTGCTATTCCTGCGTGTCGGCCTGGTGGTGGTCCCAGCGGCCCTGGTCACGCTGGTGGACGCCGTCGTGTTCCGCGCTTTGAACGCATGGCCCGTGGGGCAGGGCACGGGCGGTTACGTCCTGGTGTGGGCCCCGCCGATGCTCTGGCTGGTCGCACTGGCGATGCTCACCGCGACCGGCCTGCGCAGCCCGGGCGCCGCAAGCGGCCTGATCGGGGGCCTCTGGCTGGCCCAGGACCTGATGGGGCACGACATCCTGGGCAACACGGTGCTGCGGACGCAGTACATGTTCATGGGCGTCGGCGCCGAGGTCCCGGCGCACGAATGGACCGTCAACCGAATCGCCCTGCCCGCCATCGGCGTTGTCGCCGTGATCGCGGCCGGCCTGCTACTGGGGCGTCCCGAACGATTTGTGGGGAGCGACACCGCATGACCACCGTCCTTCAGCGAACCGCCCCGCCGACGGCAGCTCGCGGCTGGTGGGCGAAGACCGTCGCGGCCTCCCGCTACGAGTACCTGATGCAGGTGCGCCGCCCGGCGGTCTGGGTGGTCGTGCTCGGGCTGATCGGGCTGCGCTGCGCATCGCCCTTCCCGATCGACATCGCCAGCATCACGGACCGCGCCGAGCTGGTCTCGGACTGGACGGGCGACTTCCTCATGCTGTGCCCGATCGGCGTCGGCGCCGTCCTCGCCGACCGCGTTCGGCGGGAGTCCCGGCTGGAGCTGAACGACCTCCTGACCTCGACGCCCACCGGCATCGGCCCGCGCCTGTGGGGCAAGGCCATCGGCGCCGGCGCGGCGACCATCACACCGGTCGCTGTCGCCTGGGTGGGCCTGATCGGCTACCTGACAGCCCAGCACGGGGCCGGGGTGATCCTGGTCGGCCTCGGGGCGTTCGCCGGCATCATGCTGCCCGGGCTGATCTTCATCTCGGCCTGCTCGGTCACTGTCCCGTACCTGACCGGGCCCGTGCTGTACCGGATCGGTCTGTTCGGCTACTGGTTCTGGGGCAACATGCTCGGCCCGCGCTTCGGGATCCCCACCCCCGCCGGCACGCCCTTCGAAGCCAACGGCGAGTACCCGACCGGTGCCTGGTTCCACGGCGTCCTGTTCATCGCCAAGCAGCGGGGACTGCATCCGACCGGCGGCGAGGCCGTCCTCAGCATCGCCTTCCTCCTGCTCATGGCGCTCGCCGCCCTCGTGATTACCCAGTTCGTGCTCACCAAGAGGAGTCCGTCATGACCGCGCCCAACGTGACCATCACCGATCTGACCGTCACCTTCCGGTGCGGACAGGTCCGTGCCCTCGACGGCATCAGCCTGCGCCTGCCCACGGGCATGGTCGGCCTGCTCGGCCCCAACGGAGCCGGCAAGACCACCTTCATGCGGGTCCTGACCGGGGTGCTGCTGCCGACCTCGGGCACCGTCGCGGTGGACGGCACCGAGCTCACGTCGCGCAGCCGGCGCCGAGAGGTCAAGGCCACCACCGGCTACCTCCCCCAGGAGCTCGGCCTGTACCCGGAGCTGACGGCGCGCCAGTTCCTCGACTACATGGCGCTGCTCAAGGGCATCACCGACCGACGTGCGCGCCGTGACCGCGTGCGGGAGGTCCTCGAACTCGTCTCGCTCGACGATGTCGCACACCGGAAGCTGAAGGGCTACTCGGGCGGCATGAAGCGCCGCGTCGGCATCGGCCAGGCCATCCTGAACCACCCCCGGCTGCTGATCGTCGACGAGCCCACCGTGGGACTGGACCCCGAGGAGCGGCTGCGGTTCCGCAGCCTGCTCGCCACCCTGGCTGGCGATCGGACGGTACTACTCTCCACCCACATCGTCGACGACATCGTGCAGACCTGCCCGAACGTCGTGGTGATCGAGCACGGCAGCATCGCCTTCCAGGGCGCCATCGGCGACCTCGCCACGCGTGCCGAAGGCATGGTGTGGCACCTCACCCAGCCGGCGACCACCCCACCGCCCCACCTGCCCACCGTCAACGTCACCCCCAGCACGACCGGCACCACCTACCGGGTCATCAGTTCCGGCACCCCCGCCCCGGACGCGGAGCGCGTCAACGCCACCGTCGAGGACGGCTACATCGCCCTGATGCACGACACCGTCCCGGAACGGGCCCAGCACGGTCCCGACCTCCGCGTCATCTGACCCCAGCCCGCCGATACCGAAGGACCAGAAGATGTCCCAGCAGCCGCTCACCGCCCTCCTGTCCGCCGCCGACACCACCGGCTTCCACCCAGGCCTCGCCTTCTTCGTGGAGTGGGCCCTCGTGATCGGCGCCATCATCGGCGGTCCCATCTACGTCGTCCGCCGGGTGCGCAACCGCCGCAGCTGCCATTGAACACCGCCTGAGCACTCGATAGTTGGCGCCTCCATGGTCCGGCTGTGCGAACAGGTCTCGTTCGTGCGTTGTACGGCACCGGAACGTCAAGCAAATGAAGATCGACCGGTCGTCCAATGAACGAGCCGGTGCCGTCCGTCAGCGGGCGTCTGCTTCGGGCCAGGGCAATTCGTCCAGGTCGAGGGTGTAGGTCCGCCCGTCGGCCGGCTCGATCGGCAGCTTGTCCGAGCCGCACTTGTGCGTGTGCATCGCGATGCAACCGGAGCCGGTGGGCAGGGTGTGGACGACGACCTCTGCGGCGTACGGGTCCACCACCGCGTAGACCGGGATGCCATAGCGGCCGTACTTCGCGGTGCAGTCGTCGTAGTCCTTACGCGCGGAGGAGGCCTACACCACCTCAGCGATCAGCAGCACGTCCTCGAAGCCGTGCCGCTTGCCCTGCCGCTGGGCATCCTCCCGAAGGATCGTGAGATCGGGAGCGGAGATCTCCTCGGGCGGAAAGCCGATGTACACGGTTGAGATGACCTTCGAGTGCCGGCCCAGGGCAAGGGAGTGGATCTGCATCGACCTGATGGTGCCGGAGTGCTCTTTGCTCCGAGGGCACATGACCACCTTCCCGTCGATACCGAAGAAGACCACGTACCCTGCGGGGAACTCGGTGCGCATGACCGCGTCCGCGCTCATCAAGGTTGGGCTGGGACACGGAGAACGGTTCGGATACCGTCCGAGCGAGAGGACTTCACCAGGGGGACGGGACGAACGCAGAGACCGTCACCGCGATATGCGCAGTCGTGATCGCCATCGTGTCGCTGGTCGTCTCGGTCTACCAGACGCACGCCATGCGGCAACACAACCGCCACTCGGTGCGCCCTGTACTCCAACTCCACCGCGGCTGGCCGACGGGAGGCAAAGCAGGGATCCGACTCATCGATTCTGGCCTTGGACCAGCGGTCGTCGGAGAGCTTCCACTTGGTCGTAGCCCTCGCACGCCTCGCCGGGCACGGCAAGCGGCCGACGGACCTGGCACTGCTCATGTTCGCCGAAGGCATCCCGGTACCGGAGGCGACGGTCCGTGCCGCCTTCCGAGCTGCCGTGGGCAACGACGCACTCCCCGGCGAGGACGGCGCCTCAACCGGCGGCCGCGACCCGGGCGAGCGGCTGGACCAGATCGCCAACCGCCTCGCCGACCGTGGCCAGGTCCTCACGCTCGTCCCGGCCCGCGCCCGCCATATCGACGAGCGCATCGCCCGCGCCCTCGGCCAACTTCCGCCCGAACTCCAGGAGCTGGACCAGAACGCCGAGCCACAGCTGCTCACCCCCAAGGACGCCACACTGACGGCCGTGACCGCGACCATCGGCGAACCTGTCCCCTCAAGGACATCGGCGCCATGCTGGGCGCCATGAGCCCCGCCATCGCGGCCAACCCGATGGCGTCGCTCGTCGAGACGACGCAGACCGACGTCCCGGACGCCGCCGCCTGTGTCCTCGGGGAGGACGGCTCCCTGGCCTTCCTCCCCGACGGCGACCCCCGTGCACTTCTGCACGTGCTGGCCGACACGGCTCCGCTCGAAGACCTCGCCACCGGATGGCATACGGCGGTGCAGGTACGCCAGTGGGCACTGGATCTGTGCCACCGAGTCGAGACCGAGTTGGAGGCGGGGCAGTTCGGTGCGGCCGTTGAGGAGTGGGTGCGGGGCAGGCAGCTGCTGTCCGGAGTCTCCGTCCTCGCGGCCCTGCGGCGAGCCCCGCTGGACGCCGTCGCGGTGTGTGTCCTCGGCACTGATGCTGCTGTTCCAGTGCCAGATGCTCGCGATGTTCGACAACGCGCTCCCTGGCTGCCAGAGGAACCTCCTTGAGCAGATCCCGGAGTTTGCCCCGCCGCCGGTCCGCAACCTGATCCTCACCAAGGTCATCGCCAGAGGAGGCATGGGCGACGGAGACCTTTGCGGCCGCTCATGAATGATTCCAGCAGGCCGCCGTCGCGATCGAGGCGGGCACGCCTGCCCAGCCATTCATCGACGCGCTGAGCGAGCTGGTTCAGGCGCAGGAGGACACGACCAGCTTCGTGATCCTGCGCCGGTGGGCGGCGATTCTGGAGCAGCTACATCGCGGCGCGAGCCGAGGACCTCAACCCCACATCGGCGCGACGTCCGGTCCCGGCGCATCGGACGATCGTTCGGTGGCTGA
>NZ_JBIWOA010000073.1:0-23479 GCF_044767525.1 Streptomyces sp. NPDC101234
GCGTTTTCCGGGGTCGGGGGGGCCGCGTGCGGCGCGGGGGGTAACCCGACCGGGGAGCCTGGGCCGGTTAAGTGACGGGGGGGGGGGGTGGGGGCCCCCCCCCCCCCCCACCACCTGAGGACCGGCACACCATCGCGCCGCCGCGAACACCTCGGCGGCGCTGTGGGTGCCGGTGTCGGCACATCATCCTTCCGGCCCGGTACCGGTGACTCGACGGCCCGGGCCGGCAGTGCCCGTAGCGGGGAGGTGCCTGGATGCCACGGCCCGGGCAGGTCGAGGGGGAGACGGACGAGCGGGAGACGGACGAGCGGTGCCGGACCGGATCGCGGACGCGTTACTGACGTGGTCGTCTCCGCCGGAGCCGCCTGTTCGGAAACCAGCTAGTTGATCTTGGTGATCGTCCACTGCTGAGAGGACGCCGACGACGAGGTCTCCTGGTCGAGCAGGGCTCCATTGCTGGTCGACGCGCCCACCACGGCCAGGGTCAGTCCGCTGGCGCGGTTGATCACCTGGTACTTGCCTGCGCCGGTGTCGGTCAGTGACCACTGCTGGGAGGTCGCGCTCGAAGCCGGCTTCTGGACGACCGCGCTGCCGTTGGCGGTGTTCCCGGCCGAGTCCAGGACGTCACCGGAGTTCAGGTTGGTGATCGTCCAGTAGGAGCCGTTCTGGGTGAAGGTCCAGTACTGGTCGGGGTGGTTGACATTGCGGTACTGGTCGGCCTGGGTGCCGCTGCCGTTGCCGACCGTCTCCGCGTAGTTCCCGCTGTTGACGTTGGCCATGACGTACTGACCGCTGCCGAAGTCCGGGGCCGCGGTCTGGACGAGGTTCCACCGCTGGTTGGCTACCGAGGTGAGCGGGGCCTGGGTGACCTGCTCGTTCGTGGAGGTCTGGCCGCCGGAGTCGGTGGCCATGGTGAGCGCCAGATCACTGCGCCGGTTGGTGATGGTGTACCCGCCGGCGGGGGA
The DNA here is from genome assembly GCF_044767525.1 of Streptomyces sp. NPDC101234. Taxonomy (NCBI): domain Bacteria; kingdom Bacillati; phylum Actinomycetota; class Actinomycetes; order Kitasatosporales; family Streptomycetaceae; genus Streptomyces; species Streptomyces sp. NPDC101234. Next base: position 966 of record NZ_JBIWOA010000073.1, read on the forward strand.
AGGTTTGACCGCCCAGTCCTGCTCGGCGCCGCCCGTGGACGTCCACTGGATCTCACCGGTGCCGGAGGACAACGAGCCGCCGGGAACGGCGAGGTACTTGCCGCTGAAGGTGTTGAGGATGCGGTAGTACCCGTTGCTCTGGAGTTGGAACTGCCAGTTGTGGTCGGAGGTTCCGTTGTCCGGTGCCTGGACGACCTGGGATCCGGTGTTGGCGTTGGGGACGCCCAACACCTGGGAGCTCAGGTTGTTCTGGATCTTGTAGGTGGCGCCAGTGGAGATGCCACCGCCGTAGTCGTCGATGCCGTAGGTCACCTTGTTGGTGCCGTCGGTGACCAGTGCGCCGCCTCTGGTGACCAGCAGACTCTTGCCGTCGGCGAGGGGGAGCAGGCCGCGGCTGTAGCCCTGGATCGTGTTGGAGAACATGCGCACCCAGGTCGCGCCGTTGTCGGAGCTCTCATAGAGCTGCTGATCGCTGTACGCCTGCACCACGATAGTGCCGTTCGGACCGCCGGCGGGCAGCCAGGTGACGTACGGGTCGCCGTCCGGCTTGTGGTTGTCCGTGGTGATGAGCTGCACCCCGGTCACCGAGCCGAAGTTCTCCGGGTCGTCAGCGATCTTGTAGTAGACCGGGCAGCCGCCGCTTGGAGCGTTGCAGTACTCGTAGGTGAGGATGTACTTGCCGTTGCCGAGGCGGGCCACGATCGCCATGCCCGGCCGGGCGGCGTAGGCGGGGTAGGCGACGTCGTCGACCTCGGAGGACCAGTTGACGCCGTCGGTGGTGGTGAAGTGGGCCAGCTTCTGGCCGTGCGCCGGGTCGCGCTGGTCGGAGATCCAGGCGATGAGCTTGTTGTTCGCCACCATGAAGTACGGCTCCCACACCGGGGTGTTCCCGTTGGTGTCGACGGCCTTGCCGCCGGTGGCGATGGAACTCACGAAGGACCAGGTGACGCCGTGATCGGTGCTGGCGTACATGTTGATCTTGGTCTTGGAGTTGTCGGTGGGTATGGAGTCGCCTGCCGCGATGATCGTCCCGGCCGGGAACGAGCCGATCGCCTGTGGCAGCTCGTAGAGCACAGGTTCCAGCTGGATGTTGTTCCACGAGTTCACCTGGTCGTTGATCGTGGAGATCTGCGTCCAGGTGTGTCCCGAGTCGGTGCTGCGGTACACCGGCATGCCGTTGCCCGAGTACTGCTCGAAGGACGCGAGGAGCGTGCCGTTGGAGTCGGTGCTCTGCTGGAGCCTGATGGCATGGGCGTAGAGCGAGCCATAGGACGGCGCTCCGCTCGGCGGCTGCCACATGGTGCCGCCGCTGTAGGTCACGGCGCCGGCGGGCAGCGTCGACGTTGTGAAGGACATCAGCACGGCGGTAGCGCCGACGACAGCGGCCTTCGCCAACGCGTTTCGTCTTCTGGGCATGTTTTCGAGACTCCCTCGCCGTTGAGAGGTGATGCGAGAAGACGGCATGCAAGCGGGAACCGGCCCGTCGGCCGGCGCGGGCCAGGCGTTCTGTCCAGGACCAGGACCAGGACCAGGACATGGGGCGTGCGGCCACGAGGGTTCCGTGGGCGTTTCTGCATGCCGTGGTACGGCAGATCGGCAACCACTCGATTGATGCGTTTCAATCTGTTGCCGGTTGGAGGCTTGCACGCTCCCTGCGAGTCGTCAAGACCGGAGGTCGTGATTCCCCAGATCAACCCTTCAGCCGCGTCGGCGTTCACAGGTGCTGCGCGGTCGCCTCGGTTGGCTGACGGTCTGCGGGCGTGCGAGGGTCGCGGTGTCCTGTGACCTGGTCTTATCGATTGGCCATTCAGTAGCCGGAAGGCGTGCTCGGGCGTTATCATTAGAGCGTTTCAACGCGCATCATGTATTCTGCTGCCTGCCCGCGACAGCCCCGGTCACTACGAGTGCCCCGCGGTCTCGGGTTGGATGAGACCGGAGGTCGAGGAGCGCTGTGGCAACCGCCCGTCCGCGAGTGCAGGGGCATGCTGGTCCGAGCATGCAGGACGTCGCCGATGCCGCGGGCGTTTCGGTTGGTACCGTCTCCAACGTCCTGAACCATCCAGGGAAGGTGAGCCCCGGGACGGCGCAGCGTGTCCGCGAAGCCATCAGCCAGCTGGGATTCGTGCGCAACGACGCCGCCAGGTCGCTGGTGTCGGGCTCGACCAACAGCGTCGGCATGGTTCTCGCGGACATCGAGAACTCCCTGTTCATCGACATGGCGCACGGTGCTCAGGACGCCGCCCGCGCGATCGGCCAGAACCTGTTGCTCGCGAACACGGCGTGCGACATGACGCTTCAGGACGACTACCTGGATCTTTTCGACGAGTCCCGGGTTACGGGTGTGCTGCTGGCTCCGATGCAGGACTCCTCGGTCGGCATCGCTCGCATCCGTTCGCACGGGCGTCAGGTTGTGCTCCTGAACTACGCTCCGCGACCGGGCACGTGCTGCTCGGTGCTGGTCAACAACGAGCACGTCGGATACCTCGCGGCCCGCCATCTCATCGACACCGGACGCACGCGCCTGGCGTACGTGGTCGCGCACGACGACTACCAGCCCGTACGCGACCGCCGTCGCGGGGTGCGCGCGGCGGTCGAGGAGGCGGGTCCCGGCGTCACCCTGGAGGAGATCGACAGTGTCGGCCTGACCGCTTCCCACGGACATGTGATCGGGCGGGATCTCGTGCGGCGAGCACCGGGTGATCTGCCGGACGGTCTGATCGTCGTCACCGATGAGCTGGCCAATGCCATCATCCACGAGCTGCATACTGTGGCAGGGGTCCGGGTGCCGGAGCAGATCGCGATCGTCGGTTGCGAGAACAACCGTGGTGCGGGCACCGCGGCCGTACCGCTGACCGCGGTGGACATGCCCGGTCGCGTGATGGGGCAGGAAGCGATCCGGCTGCTGATGGACGAGGTGGCCGCGGGTAAGCAGCATCGTCATGCCACCGTCGTGCTGGAGCCGGAGTTGATCGTCCGCGCCAGCGCGCCTCTCTGACGGCCCGTAGCCAGCGCATCAAGGGGACATGCGCGAGACGCGCGGAGCGGATCGGCAGGATCGGCTCGCTGTTCGCGTTGAGCGTGTCGGCGCCTGAGCGGGATCCTCCATGCCGGCGTGCTCGGGTGGCAGTCCGAGGGCGCCCGCCGCACTTAATGTCGGCGCACCGTGCCTGACCAGCAGCTTGTCGCTTCGCCCCGGGGTCGCTCCTCCGGACGACCGCTCCGGCGGCCTTGCGTCGCGCTTCGGAAACATCCGCGACAGATCCTTGACACACGCCCAAACGGGTCATAGGTTCCCGGCATCCCTACATTGAAGCGTTTCAACGCTCCGTGTGCCGAGGAGAACCCGTGCACAAGACCCTCAGAACCCGCCGTATCGCCCTCCTGGCGACCGCTGCCACCACGAGCCTGCTGCTGAGCGCCTGCGGCGGCGGGAGCGTCTCGAGCAGCGATGCCAAGGCGTTCACCCTCACCATCAACGACGACAACCACATCGTTCAGCAGGAGCTCACCGCGCTGGGCAAGGGCTCATGCGCCGCGCAGGACAAGGCTCTGCCGCTGAAGATCCAGACGCTGCCGATCGGAAACGTCGACCAGAAGGTCCAGCTGCTCGCCGGCCAGAACGCCCTGCCCGTGCAGTTCGCGGCGGGCGGTACACCGCAGCTCACCAAGACCCTGGACAAGGCCGGGCAGGTCCTCGACCTGGAGAAGACGCTCAAGGACCTCGGCGTCTGGGGCGACATCCAGCCGGCGGCCGTCAAGACCGTGCAGAACCTGTACGGCAAGTTCAACGTCATGCCCTACCAGTTCAACATCGAGGGCATCTGGTACAACAAGAAGCTCTTCGCCGACCACCACCTCGCCACCCCGGCGACCTACGACCAACTGGTCGCGGCGGCCGCGAAGTTCAAGGGCGCCGGTGTCACCCCGTTCGCCGCGGACGGCAAGGACGGCTGGCCGCTCACCCGTCTCGTCAGCGGCTACCTCTACCGGGAGCTCGGCCCGGACGCCCTGCAGGCGGTCGCGGACGGCAAGGCCAAGCTGACCGACCCCGCCTATGTGAAGGCCGCGCAGGCCATCGCCGACCTGGGCAAGGCCGGCTACTTCGGCAAGGGCGTCGGATCGATCGACTACGACACCGCGGTTCAGCAGTTCCTCACCGGCAAGGCCGCCATGTTCTACATGGGCAGCTGGGAACTCGGCGACTTCAACGACAAGACCAAGAACAAGATCGGTGCGGACAACGTCGGCTTCATGCCGTTCCCGACCGTCGCGGGCGGCAAGGGCAGCGCGGACCAGATCCCGGCCAACGTCGGCCTCCCGGTCGCCGTCTCCGCCAAGTCGTACAACGCCAAGGTCGGCGACTGGCTGTCCTGCATCACCAAGAACTACGGCGCCGCCTCGTTGAAGGATCAGGGCACGGTCTCCGGGTTCAGGCCGAACGGTGACACCGGCACCCTGCCCCCGCTGACGCAGACGGTGCAGGACACCATCACCAAGACCAAGACCAGCACCCTGTGGTTCGAGGCGCTGTTCAACACGAAGGCGACGGAGACCAGCCAGACCAACGCCGCGCCGCTCGTCACCGGAACCCTTTCGGCCAAGGACTTCATGACGAAGGTCCAGGCCGATCTCGACAACGGCTGACCCCTCCCGCCCCACCGCGATCCGCCGCACCCACCCCTTCGTGAGAGAGCCGTCATGCGTTCAGTTCTGGGAGACCGCCGTGCCATCGCCGTCCTGCTGGGTCCGGCACTGCTGGTGTACACGCTGGTGATGCTGGTGCCGATGGGCTGGTCCCTCGGCTACACCTTCTTCAAGGGCAACGTCATCGAGGGCTTCACTTTCGGAGGGCTGGGCAACTTCCAGAAGCTCTGGCACGACCCGCAGGCGCACTCGGCGCTGTGGTTCACCTTCAAGTACGGGATCGTCGTCACCGTCGGGCAGGTCCTCTGCGGTTATCTGCTGGCCCTGCTCTACGTTTTCGTCCTGCGGAAGTCGTCTGCGGTCGTCCGCACGCTCGTGTTCTTCCCGGTGATCCTGCCGACGGTCGCCGTGGCACTGATGTTCCAGAAGCTTTTCGCCGTCGCGCCCCAGAACGGCCTGGCCAACATCGCCCTCGAAGGCCTCGGCATCCACCACGGCGACTGGTTCGCCAGCGCGGGCGGATCCTTCATAGTCCTCGTCGTCATGGACGTCTGGCGCTCCATGGGCTTCTACGGCGTCCTCATCTTCGCGGGGCTCCTCGACATACCCGACGAGACCCTCGAATCGGCGCGGCTGGACGGCGCCACCGGATGGCGCCTGATCCGGCACATCGTCCTGCCGCTGTCCGCGCCCGTGCTGCTGTCGTCCGTCGTGTTCAGCATCAACGGCACCCTCAAGGTGTTCGACTCGGTCCTCGCCCTGACCAACGGCGGACCGGGCAGCGACACCACGCCCCTGACCCTCTACATGTTCCGCACCGCCTTCTCCTACGGCGACTACGGCTACGGCAGCACCATCGCCTCGCTGCTCACCGTCGTCTGCCTCGGCGTCACCCTCGTCATCTTCCGCTTCTCGCGCCGCGACCTGACCAAGGGCTGAACTCCCATGACCGACTCCCTGACGGCACCGTCGCGAGAACTCCTCGCCCGCCCCCGGGCCACTACCCTGCAAGGGCGCGCGTACGCCCGCCGCCTGACGCGCAATCTGCTCGTCGTCCTGCTGGTAGCCGTCGAAGTGACGCCGCTGCTGTGGCTGGTGCTCAGCTCCTTCAAAACCCAGTCCGAGTTCGTCAACGACCCCGCCTGGTCGCTTCCGGGGAAGTGGGACTTCCACAACTACGCCGAGGCGTGGACGACCGGGCACGTCGCCCTCTACGTCCGCAACAGCCTTCTGGCCACCGTGCCCTCGCTCGCGCTCATCATCGTGCTCGGTACCGCGGCCGGCTTCGCCCTGGAGGTCATGATCTGGCGTGGCCGCCACCAGGTCCTCCTTGTCTTCCTGGTGGGCATCATGGTGCCGAGCCAGATGATCCTGCTCCCGTTGTTCCGGGTGTACTTCCAGACCGGGCTGTCCGGGACGATGTGGCCCCTGATCATCACCTACACCGCAGTCGGCCTCCCGCTCACCGTCTTCATGATGGCCACCTATTTCCGCGCCGTCCCGCGCGAGATCTTCGAGGCCGCCACCCTCGACGGGGCCGGCATGCTCACCGCCTTCTGGCGGATCGGATTCCCCGTCGTCCGCAACGCCGTCTTCACGGTCGCGCTGGTGCAGTTCTTCTTCATCTGGAACGACCTGCTCATCTCGCTCACCTTCACCACCAACGACGACCTGCGCACCATCCAGGTCGGACTGCTGAACTTCACCGGCCAGTACGGCGAGACGTCCTACGGCCCGCTGTTCGCCGCGATCAGCATCAACGTCGTCGGCGCCCTGGTGCTCTACCTGCTGATCAACCAGCGCATCATCAAGGGCCTGACCGCCGGGGCGGTGAAGGGATGAGCCGCGAGCGGATACCCACGGTGGCCGCGCCGACCGCGGAACACCACCGGGAGCCCCTCGGCATCGGCGAGTCATCGCCCCGGATCTCCTGGAAGACCACCGCACCTGTCGGCTGGACGCAGCAGGCCTACCAGATCGAGGCCACCCGCGCCGGCGGCACCCACCGCACCGACTGGGTGACCTCCCGGGACTCCGTGCTCGTCCCCTGGCCCCTGCCACCGCTGGCATCCCGCGAACGCTGCGAGATCCGCCTGCGGGTCCGCGGAGCCGGCCAGGTGACCAGCGAGTGGAGCCCGTTGCTTCACATCGAGGCCGGCCTGCTGACACCGGCGGACTGGACAGCGCACGCGATCTCGCCGCACGGGCCGGAGCGGCCGGCCACTGAGCGCCGCCCGCCGCTGCTGCGCAAGGAGTTCGAGGTCGGCGCCGAGGTGGAGCGCGCGCGGCTGTACGTCACCGCCCACGGTCTCTACGAGATCGAGATCAACGGCCGACGGGTGGGCGACCACGCGCTCGCTCCCGGCTGGACCAGCTACGACCACCGCCTGCGCTACCAGACCCACGACGTCACGGACCACCTGCGCGCGGGAGCCAACGCCATCGGCGCCTGGCTGGCCGACGGCTGGTACCGCGGACGGCTGGGCTTCGGCGGCGGTCACGCCGACCTCTACGGCGACCGGATCGCGCTCATAGCCCAACTGGAGATCGTCCACCGCGACGGTACCGTCACCGTCATCGAGACCGGCTCCTCCTGGCACGCCGGCCAGGGACCGATCGTCACTTCGGGGCTGCTGGACGGCGAGACCTACGACGCGAGGGACGAACTGCCAGGCTGGTCGAGCGCTGGCTTCGACGACACAGGCTGGTCGCCCGTGGACGTCGTGACGAGGGATCCGGCGACATTGGTCGCCCCCACCGGCCCGCCGGTGCGCTGCACCGAGGAGATCAGCCCGACCCAGGTGACCGTTCTGGACGGCGACCGTCTCCTGGTGGACTTCGGCCAGAACCTCGTCGGACGGGTCCGCGTCACCGTCGACGGACCGGCCGGACACACCGTCGTCATCCGGCACGCCGAGGTGCTCCAGGACGGAGAGTTGTGCGTACGCCCGCTGCGCGACGCTCTCTCCACCGACCGGTACATCCTGCGCGGCGGCGCTCCAGAGACCTGGGAGCCGCGCTTCACCCTCCACGGCTTCCGCTATGCCGAGATCACCGGCTGGCGCGGCGGCGACCCATACCGCGACATCGTCGCCCGTGTCCACCACACCGACATGACGAGAACCGGCTGGTTCGAGTGCTCCAACGAACAGGTCAACCGGCTCCACGAGAACGTGGTGTGGAGCCTGCGCGGCAACTTCGTCGACATCCCCACCGACTGCCCGCAGCGTGACGAGAGGCTCGGATGGACCGGCGACATCCAGGTCTTCGCCCCCACCGCAGCCTTCCTCTACGACTGCCACGGCATGCTCACGTCCTGGCTGCGCGACGTCGCCGTCGAGCAACACGACGACGGGACCGTCCCCTGGTATGTGCCCGAGATCCCCGGGGGCCCGCAGTGGACCCCGGCCAGACCGGGCGCCGGCTGGGGAGACGTCGTAGCACTTACTCCCTGGGATCTCTACCAGGCCTCGGGCGACACCAGGCTGCTCGCTGCTCAGTACGAGACCGCACGTAGGTGGGTCGACCTCATCACCGAACTCGCCGACGAGTCGGGCCTGTGGAACCGCGGCTACCAACTCGGCGACTGGCTCGACCCGTTTGCTCCACCGGACGACCCCGGGGCCGGACGTACCGACCGGCACCTGATCGCCACCGCGTACTACGCCTGGTCCCTGCGACATGTGGCATGGACCGCCGACGTCCTGGGGCGTGCGGACGAGCGGGTCCGCTACGAGGACCTCGCGCGACGCGTCCGGCAGGCCTTCGCCGACGAGTACGTGCTGCCTGGCGGCCTGATGACCAGCGACACCCAGACCGCCTACGCCGTCGCCCTCCGGTTCGACCTTCTCCCCGATGCGGCAGCCCGGGACAGGGCAGGGGAGCGTCTGGCCGCACTGGTCGAGGCCGGCGGGCACACCATCCAGACCGGTTTCATCGGCACACCGCTGGTGGCACCCGCGTTGAGTGCCGCGAACCATGACGACACCGCTTACTCCCTGCTCCTTCAGCAGGAGTGCCCCTCGTGGCTGTACGCGCTCAAGCACGACGCCACCACCGTGTGGGAGCGCTGGGACAGCATGCTGCCCGACGGCACGGTCAACCCCGGCGAAATGACCTCGTTCAACCACTACGCACTCGGCGCGGTCGCACAATGGCTGCACACCACGGTCGCCGGGCTCAGCGCGAGTGCGCCGGGCTACCGCGACATCGTCTTCCGCCCACGTCCCGGCGGTGGCATCACCTGGGCGAGCGCCGCTCACGAGTCGCCGTACGGCCGCGTGGCGATCCGGTGGGAGCTGCGGGAATCGGAACTCACCGTGGAGACGACCGTGCCCACCGGAGCGACAGCACGGATCGAGTGGCCTGGCGGAGGCGTGACCAACCTGCCGACCGGGGCCACCACCATCTCGAGGTCGGCCGTCGGCCCGGCCAACGAGTGACCGCCATCCAGGCCCGCATCGAACCCGCCCGACAGGACGGGGGCGTACCGGGGCGGCGGCCGTGAGCCGAAGCCCGCACGCGGGCTGAAGGTTCGTGTCAACACCACAGCGAAACAAAGGAGTCTCGCGTGACCGACTATCACACCGAAGAGCCACACACCGGAACATCCAGACGGCCCGGCCGTCCCGTCCTCGCCGCGATCATGGTCGTGCTCCTGACCGTTCTCGGTTTCGTCAGCGCCTCGCCCGCCCGGGCCCTCAGCGGTGACCTCCGTATGCACGACCCGAGTGTCGTCAAGGTCGGCAGCTGCTACTACGGCTTCTCCACCGGATTCGAGAACGACCCCCTCAATCCCAGCGGATCCATCACCATCCGCAAGACCTGCGACGCCACCCCGGCCACCGGATGGACCAAGGTGGGCAACGTCTGGGAATCGACCCCGTCCTGGATCACCGCCAAACTCGGCTCGACCCCGCCGAACATCTGGGCCCCGGATATCAAGTACTTCAACGGCGTCTACCACCTGTACTACGCCGGCTCGCTCTGGGGCACGAGCTACGCCGTGATGGGTCTGGCCACCGCCACCAACATCGAGGGTCCCTGGACCGACCAGGGCATGGTCACGGACGTCAACTACCCGATCGACCCCAACGTCGACTGGGGACCCGACGGCCGTCTGTACATCTCCTGGGGCTCCTGGACCGGCAGCGGCACCTACATGCACGTACTGGACCAGTCCACCGGCAAGCTGTCCACCACCGACAACAACCTCTGGCACATCGCCGTCGGCATCGAGAACCCGACCATCATCCTCGACAGCGGCTATTACTACCTCTTCGGCTCCAAGGGCAACTGTTGCAATGGCGTCAACAGCACCTACTACACGGTGGTGGGCCGGTCCACCAGCATCACCGGACCGTACCTCGACCAGAGCGGCACGGACATGGCCTCCGGCGGCGGCACCACCGTTCTCACCGGTGCCTACCCCAAGGTGGCCGCCGGAGGTGCGGACGCCTACGATGACGGAACGTCCAAGTTCCTCGCCTACCACTACTACGACGGCGACAACTCGGGGCAGGAAACCCTCGACATACGGCAGGTGACCTTCGCGAACGGCTGGCCCGTCATCGCCAGTCCGCTCGGGGCCGCGAACAACCACCTGCTGAACCGCAACAGCGCCAAGTGCGCGGACGTCTGGTACCTGAGCACCGCGGACGGGGCGGCGGTGAACTCCGGCAACTGCAACTCCGGGACCAACCAGCAGTGGGTTTCCACTGCCGTCGGCTCCAACTACGAGCTCGTCAACGTCAACAGCGGTAAATGCCTGCAGATCTCGGGCGCCTCCACCGCCGACGGAGCGGTGGCCGTCCAGTCGACGTGCACCGGAGCCTCTCACCAGCTGTGGACGAGGACGGCGGTGATCGGCGGATACGTCACCTTCACCAACGTCAACAGCGGAAAGTGCCTCGAGGTCGCCGGCGCGTCGACCGCCAACGGCACGGCCCTCGACCAGTCGAGCTGCACCGCCGGTGCGAATCAGCAGTGGATGGTCGTCTGAAGCGCACCAGAACACACCCCCGATCGGTGGGGACACCGGTCCGGCAGGCCAGCACGCACCTCGGCCTGCCGGGCCGACAGGCGCGTCACCCGGATGTGCCGTACGGCCAGGACTCCTTGTAGGGCGCACTTCACCCTTCGGCAGGACTCGTGGACGTCCATGGAGGAGGGCGTCAGTCAATTCGGCAACGGTCTCGCCCGGACGTCTTGCCGCACCAACCGATCGCGGAGAGTCCATGGCGCTGCGGATGGCCGTTACCGAACTCGTCGTCCTGGTACTGGCCGAGGATCTCTTCCGCCGACAGACCTTCTGGGCGATCGGCCTGCATCGGAGCGCGGAACCGGCCTGGGCAGGGTGAAGAGTCCGCTGCGGGGGGCCACAGTGGGCAGACGGGGTTCTCAGCTCTGCAGCAGTTCTGCGCTACGGTCGGTGACTTCTTGACGCAGAGCATTGCGAACGGCTTGCACCGCGGCGCTGGTGACCGCCTCCCGTCGCATGGCCAGCGTGATCGGCAGCCGGATGTCGACTTCATCGGCCAGCAGCCGCCGCAGCTGTGTCCGGTGGGCGAGGAAGGCCGGCAATACGCCGATACCGGTGCCCAGGCAGGTGGCTTCCAGCTGGGCGAAGACGTTTGTGGAGGAGAACGCGGGGGTGACTCCCGGCAGATGGCGTTCGATGTCCAGGTCTCCGACCTGGAGCATCGACTCGATGTAGAAGATCAGGGCATGTTTCCGTAGGTCCGCGGTCGTCTCGGGGAACCCGCATCTGGCGAGGTAGCCGTCGCTCGCGTACAGCCCCAGCGTGTAGTCGGTGAGGTGTTCGGTCACCAGTCGGCTGCCCGTGGGCCTGCCGATGGCCAGGGCGAGATCGAAGCCGGACGGGTGCAAGGTCAATTGCCGTGTCGCCGTGATGAGCTCGGCGTGCAACCCGGGATGGCGCAGACGTACACGAGCGAGGGCGGGGGTGGCTATGACGGTCCCGAATCCGTCGGGCGCGCTCACCCGCACGGTGCCGTGGAGTGAGGGCGCTTCGTGTCCGGACACCGAGTCGGCGACGCGGGCGAGGGCGTCCTCGATCGCGCGTGCGTTTTCCGAGACGGCCTTTCCGGCGTCGGTCAGGGTCCACCCTTCGGTGCTCCGTTCCATCAGCCGCACTCCGAGGCTCTTCTCCAGCGCGGCAATCCGACGGGAGACGGTCGTGTGGTCCACACCGAGTGCGTCGGCCGCGGTCACCAGCCGCCCTGTGCGGGCGACCGCGAGCAGATAGCGCAGGTCGTCCGCGCGCAGCCTGCGAGGGTCGATGCCGTCGCGGCCGGGCTGCGACCGTGGGACGGGTTCTTCCTCGCCTGAGGTGGAGCGGGAGTGCATGACTCCACATTATCTGCATTTCTGCAGATCCGGTCGTGCGGCATTGGGGCTTGAGCGCACATCGGCGTTGACGCACAGTCGAACAGTTGCAGCGCTCCCACTTGCCCTCCTTCTCGTCTAGGGGTTCGTCATGTCTGTCAGCCTGTCCCTGCCACGGATCATGCGGGTCGGCCCCGGCGCCGCCAACGAATTGGGCGACGTCGTCGCGGGACTTGGGCTGAGACGGCCCCTCGTTGTGACGGACGCTTTCCTGGCGGGTACGGGCGCCGCGGAGCGGCTGACAGTGACGCTCAAAGGCGCCGGTCTTGACCCGCGGATTTTCTCCGAGACGGTGCCCGACCCGACGACCGACTCTCTGGCCTCGGGACTGAAGGCGTTGCGGGACCACAAGGCGGATGCCGTGATCGGGTTCGGCGGCGGCAGCCCGTTGGACACCGCCAAGGCCCTGGCCCTGCTCGCTGTGCAGGGCGGTCACATGCGCGACTACAAGGCTCCACGGACCAACCTCGGCCCGGCACTTCCGGTGATAGCGGTGCCGACCACGGCTGGCAGCGGATCCGAAGCAACTCAGTTCACGATCATCACCGACAGCGTCACGAACGAGAAGATGCTCTGTCTGGGCCCGTCCTTCCTGCCACTCGCCGCCGTCATCGACGTCGATCTGACCATGTCGATGCCGCCCCGGCTCACCGCCGACACGGGTATCGACGCCCTCACCCACGCGGTGGAGGCGTACGTGAGCCGGAAGGCCAACCCCTTCTCCGACAGCCTCGCCCTCACAGCGATCACCAGCATCGGCCGCCATCTCCGCCAGGCCTACGCGCACGGCGCGGACGCCGAGGCCCGCGAGGCGATGATGCTCGCCGCCACCTATGCCGGCATTGCCTTCTCGAACTCCAGCGTGGCGCTCGTCCACGGCATGAGCCGCCCGATCGGCGCGCACTTCCACGTCGCCCACGGCCTGTCGAACGCCATGTTGTTCCCCGCGGTGACCGCCTTCTCCGTGTCCGCGGCTCCCGCCCGGTATGCCGACTGCGCCCGCGCTCTGGGGGCGGCCACCGCCTCGGACAGCGACACCCGGGCCGCGGAGAAGCTCGTCGAAGCTCTCCGGACGCTCTGCCACGACCTGGAAGTCCCCACACCCCGTGACTACGGCATCGACCAGGAGGCATGGACCCGTCTGACGCCTCTCATGGCGGAACAGGCTCTGGCCTCCGGGTCGCCCGCCAACAATCCCGTCGTGCCCACCATCGACGAGATCCAGAGCCTCTACTCCCAGATCTACGCCTGATTTCCCACCCGCCCAGGAGACGCGATGACCACCACAGCCAGCACCCCCGCACCCATCGACCACTACATCTCCGGTCACCTCGACGACCGCGGTGCCCAGCATCGCGGTGAGGTGTACAACCCGGCCACCGGCCAGGTGACCGGTCTCGTCGCCCTCGGCACGGCGACCGACGTGGGCGCCGCGGTCCAAGCCGCCGCCGAGGCGTTCGAGACCTGGTCCGCCACCCCACCGCACATCCGGTCCCGCATTCTGTTCCGGTTCCGGGACCTCGTGGAGCGGGAGACGGACCGGCTCGCCGCGATCATCACGGCCGAGCACGGCAAGGTGTTCGACGACGCCAAGGGCGAGATCGTCCGCGGCCTCGAGGTCGTCGAGTTCGCCTGCGGTATCCCGCAGCAGCTCAAGGGGGAGTTCTCCGAGAACGTCGCCCGCGCGGTGGACGCGGTGTCGTTGCGCCAGCCGCTCGGCGTGGTCGCGGGCATCTCGCCCTTCAACTTCCCCGCCATGGTCCCCATGTGGATGTTTCCCGTCGCGTTGGCCTGCGGGAACACCTTCGTGATGAAGCCGTCGGAGAAGGACCCCACCCTCAGCGTCGAACTCGCCAAGCTACTCACGCAAGCAGGGCTTCCGGCGGGCGTGTTCAACGTCGTGCACGGCGACAAGACCGCGGTGGACGCCCTCCTCACGCACGACGACGTCGAGGCTGTCAGTTTCGTCGGCTCCACCCCGATCGCCGAGTACGTCCACCGGACGGCCTCCGCGCTCGGCAAGCGCGTGCAGGCGCTCGGAGGCGCGAAGAACCACATGGTCGTCATGCCCGATGCCGACCTCGACCAGACGGTCGCCGCCCTGATGGGTGCCGCCTACGGCTCGGCGGGCGAACGGTGCATGGCCATCTCGGTCGTCGTACCCGTGGGCGAGGACACCGCGAACGCTCTGCGCGAGCGTCTTGTCGCGGCTCTCGCCGAGCTCAAGGTCGGCCCCGGTACCGAGAAGGGAGTCGAGATGGGCCCGCTGGTGTCCAAGGCGCACCTGGACAAGGTGGCCGGATATCTCGACGTCGGCACCGCGGAAGGCGCCGAGCTGGTCGTCGACGGTCGCCAGCTCGCGTTCCCCGGACACGAGGGCGGCTTCTTCCTCGGCGGCTCCCTCTTCGACCGCGTCACGCCGGACATGCGGATCTACCGGGAGGAGATCTTCGGACCGGTGCTGGCCATGGTCCGCGCCCAGTCGTTCGCCGAGGCACTGAAGCTGGTCAACGACCACGAATTCGGCAACGGTACGGCGATCTTCACGGCCGACGGCAACACCGCCCGCACCTTCCTTGCAAAGGTCAAGGCGGGCATGGTCGGTGTGAACGTGCCGATCCCGGTGCCCATGGCCTTCCACTCCTTCGGTGGCTGGAAGCGATCCCTGTTCGGTGACCATCACATCCATGGTCCGGAAGGCGTGCGCTTCTACACCCGCTACAAGACCGCCACCACCCGCTGGCCCGACGACAGCCAGTTGCGCGCCGAGTACTCGATGCCGATCCATGGCTGAGGCCGCTGCCGCCGACGTTCTGACGGACGTCCATCGAGGCGTCGGCCGGATTCTGCTGAACCGTCCCAAAGCGCTCAACGCCCTGACGACGGACATGGTCGCCACAATCGACCAGACGCTCGCCGCATGGGAGCACGGACAGCTGTCCGCCGTGGTGCTCGCCAGCACCGACAAGAAGGCGTTCTGCGCCGGCGGAGACATCCGAGCGATCCGTGAGAACAGCCTCGCCGGGGACACCGAGGCCAGCGAGCGCTTCTTCGCCACCGAGTACCGGCTCAATGCCCGGATCGCGGAGTATCCCGTCCCGGTCGTGTCCGTCATCGACGGCCTGTGTATGGGCGGCGGCCTTGGCCTGTCCGTCCACGGCACCTTCCGCGTCGTCGCCGAGAACACGGTGCTCGCCATGCCCGAGACAGGCATCGGGTTCTTTCCGGACGTAGGGGCAAGCTACTTTCTGCCCAGGTTGCCTGGCGCAACAGGTATGTACCTGGGGCTGACGGGGCACCGGCTTGACGCGGCCGACGCCCTGTACACGGGGCTAGCGACCCACTTCATCCCGGGAGACGGGCTCAGCACGGTCACGAACGCGTTGGCCGACAACTCCGAAGGCCCGGTGGACATCGTGTTGAAAGGTCTTGCCACCCCTTCCCCGGTGGCAGAGAGCGAACTGGCGAAGATACGCGGGGACCTGGACTGGGTGTTCGGCGCCCCCACCCTCGCTGAGATACAGAGACGCCTGCACCGTCTCGACACCCCGTGGGCGGCAGAGACGCGAGCCGCCCTGGAGGCGGCCTCGCCGCAGAGCCTGGACATCACTCACGCCTTGCTGTCCCGGGGCAGAGAACAGACGTTGCGCGCATGTCTGGGCAACGAACTCGCCCTTACACGCACCACCATCCGCACGCCGGACTTCTTGGAGGGTGTGCGCGCGGCCCTCGTCGACAAGGACCGCAGTCCCGCCTGGCAGTACTCGTCGCACGGCTGACCTGCCTGCCTGCCGGCCTGACGGTCTTGGACGGAGGCAGCGTACCGCCGTCCCAGGGCTGAGTTCCCGGGCACGGGCAACCGGAACCTGTCGGCAGGCCCAAGGCACACATCCTGGGAACCCGGACATGAAGAACATCACCTTCCGCCTGCGTGTGACCGGGGCAAAGTTGAGTCCTGGCGTCACCGGCCCGAGCCGCGGCGGGCACTGCTGCCTCTCGCCCGGCAGGTTCCGTTACTCGCGCCGGTATATCCGGGGAATGTCCAACGATCGCCGCCTGCTGTCGTCTGCCCGCACCGAGAAGGGAGTACCCGCCTGTGAGCAGCACCGAGCACTGCGCGCCGACCCCCGCTCGCAACGCGGTTCGCGAGTACGCGTTCCGCGCGCGGTGGGGATTCGCTGCTCTCACCAGAGCATCGGATGCAGAGATCGACACCATGTCCCTCGCCACGGCGGCTGGACCGCTTGGGGCTCGGAACCGGCAGATGGCGGTGATCTGGGAGGAACTTCAGTTGACCGAGTCCGGTGGCATGTCGTCGGCGCCGCAGGAGCGCCTGCGTCTGACCGAACCCCGCCTGCAGGGTATGACGGCTGAGCTTCGCACGCCGGTGAGCGTGCAAAACGATCCGCGAGGTTGGTCGTTCCACCTGGGATCCGACCTGAACGGGCCAGATCTCGTGCTCCCCACCATCGCCCCATCCACAGACAGGAGAACGAAACCATGCGCATCGTCCTGATAGGTCCACCCGGAGCAGGCAAGGGAACACAGGCCCGGGTCCTCGCGGAGCGCCTGTCCATACCTGCCATCTCCACTGGAGACCTGTTCCGCGCCCACGTCGCGGAAGGAACGGCACTGGGCCTCAGAGCCCGGGAATACATGGAAACCGGCGCCCTAGTACCCGACGAGGTGACGACAGCGATGACAGCTGCCCGCCTCGCCGAGGAGGACGCGGCCTCGGGCTTCCTCCTGGATGGTTTCCCCCGCACGGTGCGACAGGCGGAGCTGCTGGAGCAGACCCTGACGGCGCAGAGCATCGCGCTGGACCGCGTTCTCGCCTTCGACGTCCCGGACGATCATGTCGTGCAACGACTGGCCAGTCGGCGCGTCTGTGGCGACTGCGGGCGGATCCTGCACGCTGACCCGGTGGACGGCAGCGAAGCGCACTACTGCCAGAACTGCGGAGGCGCCCTCCGGAGACGTGACGACGACAGGGAAGAGACCGTCCGTAAGCGCCTGGACGTCTACACAGCGCAGACCGTGCCATTGCTCGACTGGTACACCACGCGGGCCCTGTTGACCCGCGTGCCGGCAACTGGCCTGATCGAGGAAGTGACCCGCAGGGCCCTCGCCGCTGTGCTGCCCAGCATCCTTCCGGAACTGTCAGTGTCCGCCGACGGCCGGTGACGCCAGCCGCAGCCGCTCTCGCCACGGCTCGGGGCTTCGACTCGGGCGTCCGGCTCGGGCGCGACCCGCGTGGCCGGGTCCGCGGGACGGGGCGGATGCGCCGACCTGGGAAGGCGCGCCACGCCGGGGCAGATGGCAGCGCCGCAGTCCCTACGCGGGCGTCATCGCGTCTTCGTGGCGTCGCGTGAAGGAGTCGGGTCATTGGTACCGGGCGGCCCAATCGCCCAACAGGCCGGCGGGTGGCGTCCGGATCCGGTAGAGCCGGCGCGACCGGATGCGTCGGCCGCGAATTTGGCACGATCACCCACGACTCGCCCGGCTCGTAGCGGCAGCACGCCTGGACATCAAGGGGTGGCCGCGACTGCTCCGATTCCATGAGGAGGTACGGGATCCGGCGCGAAGCGGACCGGATCGGTCAGCCGGGAGCCGACGCCGACCAGCCTGGCGCTCCTCACAGACATGCCGAGCTGGTCCAAAAGCAACGCGACATCCGCGTCCGGCAGTTCGTTCACCGCTGGCGGCCGTCGCCGGCGGCGGTTGACATGAGGTGAACCCGTTCGGTGTCCAAATATTTGGCACGGAAAGCATGTTCAATCGCCTGCGGGCATTATGGCTGAGTCCGGATTCCGCTGAGCGTGACCGCCGGATCGGAATAGGGCATCACCCAACGGGCTTCATGGGAAGTGCTGGAGCCGTGTTCCGCCGTTCGCTGACAGCTCAGGCATGGTCCGATCGGAGCCGCTCACTCAGTGCGATGGCCGCCTCTTTCAGGTGTTCGGCGAGCCGGTCGTGGTGGCGGGCGAAGCGGGCGGAGGTTGTCGAGATGCTGACGGCCGCGACAACTGTGCCCACCTCGTCCCGGATCGGAGCTGCCAGACATCGAATCTCGGGCGACACATCTCCCAGATCGTAACCAATGCCGTCCCTGCGGATCGCCTCGGCTTCCCTGCGTTGCAGGCCTGTCCCGGCGAGTACCTCGGCGGCTCGCTCCTCGGTCAAGGTCACCCGAGGCTCCGCCTGATGCGCCAGGAGGACTTTGCCTATCGCGGTCCGGGCGGCGGCGACCCGGGTACCGGGGTGGGCGCCGGTCACGCTGACGTGATGATGGCCGGGCACCGAGTCGAGATAGAGGACGGCGGAGCCGACGAGTACACCCAGGTTGCTGGTCTCCCCGGTTTCCGCGGTCAGCGAATGCAGCACTCCCACCGCGGCCTCTCGGACGTCGCGCCGTCGCATGCGGACGGCGTTCAACTCGGTGATGCGCGGGCCCAGTCGATACCGGCCGCGCCCCACCGGGTGGAGCAGTCCGATGGCGGCGACCGAGACAAGCAACCCGTGGGCGGTGGAGCGCGGCACCCCGAGTTCGCGCGTGACCTCCGCGAGACTCCACTCGGGCCGGGCCACTGTGAACAGCGTGAGCAGGTCACCGAGGCGCTCGACGGTTTTCAGTCCCATCCGGGCATCCTCACGACGTCTTTCCTTCTTGCGGGATAGTCGCATGCCACGTCCGCGGCGTGCCAGATGTACGACGGTCGCTGGTTCCCCGCCGGTGGGGTCGGCACACTCCAAAGCCGGATCGCGGACGATCCGGCAGAGCAAGGAGACAGCGTGTCGCCGACGGAGAACAGTGACGTACTCCGCAAACGCCTCAGCAAGGTGAGCCGACGTCTCATTCCCTTTCCGGCGCTGTTCCATCCGGCCGGTTCCCGCGATTGGTTCGCCCTGGGGGCGGTGGCTTCCGGCGGAATAAACGCGGATCCGGGTATCGGCGGTAGGGCTCACCTGTTTCCGGCTGATGTTTTTCTCACCCGATATTTCTCTTCGAAGTCCCGAGCGTGCTCGCTGTTTGCGAATTCGGGGCCCGAGGTCCGGTAACCCGTGTCGTCGTTTGCGTCAACGGCACCTGTCCCGGACCCCGACGCCGTCATGATCGGAGTCGGTGCTTCGCGGGTGCGTCAGCACGGACGGGTCAGCGGTGAGGAATCACCGGATCTCCGCCACGGTGAGCGGGGCGAGAAGATCTGAACCGGCTCCGCGGTCCCCCGTCCTGTCACCACGGCGGCGATCGGCCGCCTGTACCGAGGTCCGCTGACCTCGGTACCGGGCGTGCTCAGGCCGGGTCGACGAATATGTCGAGGGCGAGTTCACCTTCAAGGCCCGCAGGGCTGTAGACGGACAGATCGGTGACGCCTTCGGCCAGCAGGACCTCGTCGTCGACGAACAAGTTGCCGGTGCACTGGCGCGCGTCACGCGTAAGAACGGCGTACGCGGCGTCGGCCATGATCTGCGGGCTGCGGGCCTGCTGCGCACCGCCGACCACATTGCGTACGGCGGCCGTGTCGATCAGAGTGCGCGGCCACAACGAGTTGGCGGCGATGCCGTCGGATGCGAGTTCCTCCGCGAGTCCGACGGTGCAGAGGCTCATGCCGTACTTCGACAGCGTGTACCCCAGATGCTTTCCCACCCAGCGCGGTGCCAGGTTCAACGGAGGGGAGAGCGTGAGGACATGGGGGTTCTGCGCCAGGCGCAGGTGGGGAATCGCGGCCTTGCTCAGCAGGAACGTGCCGCGGGTGTTGATGTCCTGCATCAGGTCGTAGCGTTTCATGTCCAGCCGCTCCGACGACGACAGGTCGATCGCGCTGGCGTTGTTCACCACGATGTCGATGCCGCCGAAAGCACTGACCGCGGCGTTGACTGCGGTGCGCACGTCGTCTTCGTTGCGGACGTCGCCTACAACGGCCAGCCCCTTGCCGCCGGCTCGCTCGATCTCCTCCACCGCGGTATGGACTGTGCCTTCGAGCTTCGGATGCGGCACCGCCGTCTTGGCGAGCATCACCACGTTGGCACCGTCACGAGCCGCACGCAGGGCGATGGCGAGTCCGATGCCGCGGCTGCCTCCCGACATGAGGATGGTCCTGCCCGCCAGGTTCCGGTTCAGGGTCATGATCGAATCTCCGATCTCCGAAGTTGGTTGCACCACTAATGATATGCATCGCTAATGATATGGTCCACATATGACTTTCACTCCGGAGCGGCAGAGCGACCGGCTCTACCACGAGCTACTCGCCCCCAAGGAAACGCAGACCGTCCGCGCCTCGGTGCGCAAGATCGCAGAACGTGAGGTGGCACCGCACGCCGCGGCGATCGCAGGAGGCGACGAACGCACAGACGGTTTCCCCTGGCAGGTGTTCAACGCGCTCGCGTCGGCGGGGGTCTTCCGGATTCCCTTCGGCGGCGATGTCGGGGGCGACGGACTGAGCCACCCGGCAGCAGCCACCACCGTGGCCATCGAGGAACTGGCCTACTACTCCAGCAGCATGGCGGCCGTCTTCGACGTGCACTGCATCCTGGCGGGCAACGCCCTGCGAAACGGCACAGAGGAGCAGCGGCAGCGATGGCTGCGCAAGGTCACCGACGGCTCGGTGGTCGGCGCGTTCGCGACGACCGAGCCGGATGCCTCCAGCGACCTGTCTCCGGAAGTGGTCCAGACCGAGGCCGTACGCACCGGGGCCGGATGGGTGCTCAACGGCCACAAGCGATGGATCTCCAACTCTCCCGTCGCCGGGTTCGTCGTGGTTCTCGCCCGCACCGGCACGCGACTGAGCATGTTCATCGTCGACACGACGCTTCCGGGCGTGCAGGTCGGCCTTCCCGATCGCAAGATGGGCAACCGTGGCCAGCTCACCGCCGACATCCGGTTCACCGATGTGCGGCTCTCCGACGACGACCTCCTCGGTGGTACCGAGGGTCACGGGCTGCGTCATGCGCTTTCGACCCTGACCCGCGGCCGTATCGGCATCGCGGCCGCCGCGGTCGGAATGGCACAGGCGGCCTTCGACCACACGGTGGCCCACCTTTCGACACGACACACCTTCGGCAAGCCGGTGGCTGCCAACCAGCACTGGCAGTTCCTGCTCGCCGAACGGGCCACCGAGATCGAGAACGCCCGCTCCCTGTACACCAAGGCCGCCCTGCGCCTGGACGCCGGCAACCCATCCCCGGATCCCGAGGCCGCGATGGCGAAGCACTACGCCACCAAGCTGTCGGTCGACATGGCTCGCGATGCCGTCCAGGCGTTCGGAGGCCTCGGTTTCGCGCGTGAGCTGGGTGCCGACGGGACATCCGTCCCTGTGGAGGCGATCTACCGGGACAGCAAGATCGGTGAAATCTACGAAGGCACCAATGAGATCCAGAAGTGGGTCATCGCCCGGCAGATCTTCGGCCGGGACATCGCCGGTTGACCGCACGGCGCGAAGGGAGTCTTCATCGGACGGCGCTACGGGTGGCCAAGCCGGACTGGCCTCGGCCACTCGTCCTTCGAGCGCCGCCTGTGGCCCGCCCCCTACCACGGCTGTCTCGTACGATGGACCTGAATCGTACGCATAACTAACCATGGGTGGAATAAACGATGTCCGAGGCTCCGCTAGTACCGGGGAAGGTCGCCGAACACACCATTTGCTTGCTGGTCAAGCTGGGGCAGGTGGCATTCAGGCTCGCCGAGGAGGGCATCGGTGAGACCGGCCTACGTGTGCGCCACTACAGCGTTCTGCAGGCTTTGGCCGACAACGGGGCGATGCCGCAGTTGGCGCTCGGCTCGTTCCTCCGTATCGACCCGGCGACCATGGTGACAAGCCTCGATGACCTGGAGCGGGCCGGATATGCCGAGCGGACGAGAGATCCGCAGGACCGGCGTCGGTACGCCGTGGACATCACAGACGAGGGACGCAAGGTTCTGGACGACCTCAACCGCAGACTCGTCGCTCTCGACGGCGACATTCTCACCGACCTGGACAGCACGGAACGGCAGTCGCTGCACGCTCTGCTGGGCAGCCTCGCCGAGAGCCCGTCCTTGACGGCACTGTTCGACTCCGTCCGGGAACGGACCGGCGCGAAGGGAGCCTAGGCACCCGGAGCGGCGGAGGCCAGCCTCGACATCCACGTACTCCAGGCCGGGACTGGCGAACCCCTCGGCCTGGCTTGCGCGGTGAGGATGGCACCACGGTGGCTCGCCCGCCGCCCGCCGCCCGCCGCCCGCCGCCCGCCGCCCTCCGCCCGCCGCCCTCCGGCAAGCCGGCCTACGTGTCCAACTTCGACGCGACGGATGTGTGACTCGCGTCAGGCCAAGGTGGAGCGGCGTGGCGCGGTGTGCCGGGCGCGGCCTGCGGCCGGCTCTGTTCCTTGCTCGATTTCAGTTGTTGTCGGGGGTCATGGAGATCACGACTTTGCCGGCTTTGGTGCGGCCCTGTTCGACGTGTGCCATTGCTTCGAGTGTCTGGTCG
>NZ_JBIWOA010000074.1:0-22946 GCF_044767525.1 Streptomyces sp. NPDC101234
CCGGCCATCGGTCACAGGCCGGGGCAGTCGACTCCTCTCCTTGCAACTACCACTGCATGACAGCGACTTCACGTCGCACTGAAAGCGCGAGGCTAAGACTTGTCCCGTAAATGATCTAAGGCATGGCGGGTGACCTGCTCGTTTTCCGTCACCCGGCGATGGTGAGGTTGTGCAGGCGGGCGATTCCGAGCATGGCATGGTGGACGCCGTCGCCTTTCAGGCGACAGTCGCGAAGGATCTTCCAGGTCTTCATGCGGGCGAAGGCATGCTCGACGCGGGCGCGGACCTTGCGGTGGGAGGCGTTGTGTTCCTCTTTCCAGGCCGGGAGTTCGCTCTGGCCTTTCTCTCGGCGGTGCGGGATGACCAGGCCGGTGCCCCGGTAGCCGCCGTCTGCGATCACGGTCGTCTTGCCGACGGCGTCCTTGGCACCGGACAGTTCCCACGCCTTGCAGTCGTTGCGGTTGCCGGGCAGCGGCCGACCCACGGCGACGACGAGGCGGGTGTCGGCGTCGATGACGACCTGGTGGTTGGTCGAGTACCTGTAGTTCTTCGACTGCTCGGCGATCGTGTGGTCGCGGGTGGGCACCAGGGTTCCGTCCACGATCAGTACGGCGTCCTTGCGGAACCGCTTGCGGGGCTGGAGCGCGAGCAAGGGGCCGAGGTGGTCGACGATGCGGTCGGCTGCCGATTTTGACACCCCGAACAACAGGGCGAGCTGGCGCAGCGTGAGGTTGGTACGCCAGTACGCGGCGACCAGCAGCACCCGGTCCTCCAGCGGCAGACTCCATGGCCGGCCCTTGCGGACCGGATCCGCGCTCTCGCGCCGCAACGCGGTGATCAGCTTGCCGAACTGACGCGGACTCAGCCCGCTGAACGGGGTTATCCAGGACGGTTCGGACGCCGTGATCACACCAGCCACGCCAAGATCATCTCACCTGCGACCAGCAGAGATTCACTCTTCCAGGAGCCAGGTGTCCGACCATGGACCTACGATGCCTCGATGCAGCCACACTTCACCGGCACCTCCCTGATCACCGACGATGTTCCGGCTCTTGCCGCCTTCTACGCCGCGGTCCTGGACGCAGAGGCGGAGGGCAGCGATCCCTTTGTCCGGGTGACTGTCGCCGGAGCTGTCCTGTCGTTCTTCTCCACTCAGGGCATGGAGTCGATGGTGCCCGGGTCGATGGCCGCCGCCGCGAGCGGAGGCTTCACTCTCGAGTTCCAGATCACCGACGTCGACGCACACCACGAGCGTCTGCTGGCCCGGGGCGTTGAGATCCTCAAGCCGCCGACAACGCAGCCGTGGGGGCGCCGGTCGGTATGGCTGCGTGACCCGGACGGCAACATCGTCAACCTCTACCAGGAGACGTGACGACCGCTCCTGCACACCTCTTCGGCCATTGCGGGACAGCTTTTAGAGACCCTCAACTGCTGAGGTTGCGGAGGTTGGAGGTCAGGCCCGGTTTTGGCGATGGGTCCATCGATGAGGCGGGGCGGTGCTGCATCCGTTTCAGCCTCGTCTTCACCAGCGTGGTGGGCTGATCGAGGTTGTGTTCGGTGAGGTTGGCCGGCGATCTCTTCAGGCGCGACCGCACTCCCGCTACGGGGCTGAACTCGGGGGAATACGGGGGGCAGCTGGTAGACGGTCAACCATAATCGGGCCGCGATCGGCTTGCACATGAAGCGGCTGACGTGCGTGTTCAAGTTGCCTCACACCAAGACGATGGGTCCGCTCAGCTGCTGGTGCGCGGCGTCCAGCCGGTGGGCATGGTCGGTCTCGGTGAAGCCCTTGCGCCGGCCCTTGGCAGGACCGCGGTAGAGGTGGATGCTCCAGGGCTGGTTCACCTGTAAGGGCGACGGCGCTCCCATCAACGCCTGGTGGCACTGGGCCCCCACAGCGCCTCCCCCTCCCCCTCCCCCTCGACAACGGCATCAAGGCCTGGCTCGGCATCCGCGGCTACACGAAGAGACGTCGGCGACCGCGTTCGCGAACTGACGACCGAGAACACGGGCGCCTCCGCACTCGTCGCCGACCGCGGCCGAGGTCCACAGCGAGCACCCACCCGCTGCCCGGGTGTCCGCGAACGTTTCACCCGTTCGCGAACACCCGGCCGTCGGCTATTCCACTGGTCCACCAGGCGGCAGGCTACTGAGCGCCAAATCGTGGTGTCGGCAGGTGGGACCGGCGCCAGGCGCACCTGGTGCGGTACCGGACGGCAACAGTGCGACCTCAAGGCCGACGTGGCCACCGCCGAGACGTGGCCGATCAGTTCATCCGGTTGAGCTTGCGAACGCTCTTGTCGAAGGTCCGGGTGGGGACAACGCGGCGCAGCACACTGACGCGTGCGGCGATCGAGCCGGCGGGATAGCTCAGCTTCGGCTTCGCGTCGGTCGCCGCCGTGACGACCACCTTGGCGATGACGGCCGGATCGTCGCCGCTCCTCATCTGCTCCTCCACCACCTCGTCGAAGACGGCCCGCTGCCGCTCATATATCGGCAGAGGATTGTCGGCCGGGAGCATGTTCACGTCGAACGGGGTGTTGACGGGACCGGGCTGGACGCGCAGGACCCGAATGCCCTGCTCACGGACCTCGTGGTCCAGCGACTCGGAGTACCCCTCGACCGCGTGCTTGGTCGAGACGTAGACAGCCATGAAGGGGTTGGGGACGAACCCGCCCACGGAGGAGATGTTGATGATGCGCCCGCGTCCCCGGTCGCGCATATGAGGCAGGACGGCCTTGGTCATGCGCATGAGGCCGAACACGTTCACGTCGAAGACCTTCTGCGCCTGGGCGACGGAGATCTCCTCGACGGCGCCGTTGGCGCCGATGCCGGCGTTGTTGACCAGAACGTCGATGCGCCCGAACCGCTCCATCACGTGTTGGACGACGCCACTGACCGAGTCATCGCTCGTCACGTCGAGGGCCAGGTACGTCACACCCCCACGAGAAGTGTTCTCCGGCACCTTCCGGCTGGTCCCGACCACGTCGAACCCCGCCGCGACGAGCGCGTACGCCGTCGCCTCTCCGATACCCGAGGACGCGCCCGTCACGAGCGCCACCGGCCGATCTGCTGTCATGACTGCCTCCTTGATAGACCTTTGACATGGTGATCACGCTGTTAACAGCCGGCCAACCGGCCGGAGACACCGTTCGACTGGCATCCCCTTGCTCGTCCCGGGCTGTGCCCCCGCGCACCAGGGGCGGGAGAGTGGATCCGGATCAGCGACGCCGATCCGTCCGGCGCGGGCGGGGCCCCGGGGCCCCGCCCCGTACGCGGTCAGACCGCCTTGAGCTGCCCGCCGTCGATCAGGTAGTCGGCGCCCGTGATGCTGGCGGTGACGTCGGAAAGGAGGAAGGTGATGAGGGACGCGACCTCCTTCGGCTCGACCAAGCGACCGGTGGTGATACCCAGAGCCCCGGGTGCCTGCTCGATGAAGTCAGGGATGTCCATGCCGAAGACCGCCGCGACCTGCCCGCCGAACTTCTCGGGGCTGTCGTAGATGGAACTGCGCACCAGTCCGGGAGAGACGGTGTTGACGCGTACGCCCTGGGGACCGAACTCTTCGGCCAGGCTCTTGCCGAGTGCGGTGAGCGCCGCCTTGGCCGTGGAGTAGGCGACGGGGCCGAGTGCGGGCAGGTGCGCGACGACCGAGGACACGTTGACGATCGCCCCCTTGCGCTCGACAAGGCTCGGGAGGGCGGACCGGCTGACCCTGACGGTGCTGAGCAGGTTGATGTCGAGGATGGACGCCCACTGCTCGTCGTCGGTGTCGAGGAAGCCCTGGACAGCGAGGTCGTCGCCGCCGCCGACGTTGTTGACCAACAGGTCGATTCCGCCGAATTCGGCGAGCGCCGCGTCAATCAGGGTGCGCGCGCCTGCGGCCGTGCTCAGGTCTGCGCTCACGGTGATGGCGCCGGTCTCCTTGAGCTCGCTCGTGATCGTGCGAGCAGCACCGACGACGCGGACGCCTTCGGCCGTCAGCGCCTGGACGGTGGCCAGTCCGATGCCGCGGCTGGCTCCGGTCACGACAGCGGTCTTGGCAGCCAGGTCGAGCTTCATTGAACTTCCTTTTCTTGAACTCTAGGTACAAAATTTCGGTACGCCTATGGGCGGTCCAGTCGCGTACGGCAGGAGTCAGAGGAGGTCGACAGTTGCGTCGATGACCCTGGAAAGCCGGTCGGACCCCGACTCGACACGGGCCGTGAGCCGCATGCCGTTGACAGTGTTCAGCAACAGGCTGGCCAGGGATTTCGCATCGCGCCCGGGGTCGATCTCCCCGGCCCGCTGCCCCTCTTCGACCAGGGCACGAAAGGCTCCCTCGATACGGTCGAACATGCCCTGCACCTGCGCCGCCACGAGTTCGTCCGTGCGGCCGAACTCGATTGCACTGTTCAGCGCCAGGCAACCGCGGCGATCAGGGTCGGCGAGATCCGTCTGCGCGACGAAGTGCAGCGTCCTGCGCAGCCGCTCTTTCACCGGACCGGGCCCCTCCAGCAGCTCCGCCACGGCCAAGTTCTGCAGGTCCAGATAGCGGCGCAACGCCAGGTCGAACAGCTGTCGCTTGCCCCCGAAAGCGTTGTAGAGACTGCCTTTGCCGATGCCGAGGGTGTCCACGAGGCGCTGCGGCGTGGTGGCACCGTAACCCTCGCGCCAGAAGAGCTGCATCGCCTGCTCGACCGCCGTTTCCGGGTCGAACTGTTTGGGCCTTCCCATACGAAGACTCTAACAGGCTTCTGGACCAAGAAGTCAAAAACTGGCGCCCAGTGAGCCGCCCCACCGGCCAGGAGGCTGAGCGCACTGCACCGCAGGATGCCTGGGTCGAAACGCTCCGGGTGGAGGTTCAGCATCCCCTCGACGAGCTCCACCGGTGTCGACCTCGTGGACGCTGAGGTCCCGCCAATGGGTCAGGGTCAGCGTGGGGAGCAGTTCGGTGACGTCCGGGCCGATGAGATGGCCGGCGAGCAATTCGCCGTACTTGGCGTCGCTGATCAGCTCCACGAGGCCGGTCGCGTCGCCCGGGCCGTGGGCCTGGCGTTCTCGGTGAACGAGCACTTGGCAACCTGAACGTCGAATCTCCGCTCCCACGCCCGCGCCCGGTACAACCGAATCCCGCGACCTGCGAATGACAGAAGGCGACGCGCCGGATCATCGCGCAGTGCAGCTCCATGGTCTCCGCGTCCGCGAGCGTCTCGTCGGCGATCGCGCCCATGGCTTCGTCAGCTGCGTGAATATCGACTTCGCGGTGGCGTTCTCGAGCGCGTAGAGGTGCGGGACTGACGTACGGCAGTGGCCGTCGACGTCGATTGCGCCACGCCCGGTAACCTTGACGACGGTGTTCTCCGGTCCGCAGCCGGTGACGTTCGGCGCGAAGCCGATCGCCTGAAGGAACTTGTCGGCCTCCAGGACCTGCCGGGATCCGCCCTTGCCCGTGACCGTGATACGGACCCGCGGACCGGACTTGCCGATCGGCTCGACGCTGGTGGAGGTGAGCCGTCGATGCCCGGCTTCCGGTACCGCTTGGCCAGTTCAGCCGAGACCTCTGTGTTCTCCAGTGGGGCGACGCGGTCCAGGAACTCGACGATGGTGACCTCCACGCCGAAGCGGTTCAGGCCGTGGGCGAACTCGGCTCCGAAGGCGCCCGCGCCGGCGATCACCATGGAGTGCGGCACCTCCTCCGCGAGGATCTGTTCCTCGAACATCACCACCCAGGGGGTGCGGCGGGTACCGAGCAGCGGCTTGGGAGTCGCTCCGGTGGCGATGACACAGTGGTCGAAGCCGATAGTGCGGGAGTTGCCGTCGAATCCGGCCACCTGAAGGGTACGCGGGTCGGAGAACGTGCAAGCGACTGTTGCCGAACCGGCGGCAGATGCACGCGGAGCAGACCTGGGCGGACCTGACGACGGCCGCTCGCGGACTGTGCGTGGGAAGAGGATTCGCCGACACGTGGGTCAAGACAGTCACCCGGGCGGCGACGGTGAACAGGGGCACGTTCCATCACCATTTCTCGGGCAGGAAGGCAATGTTCGCCGAGCCGCGCACGGAGTTGCTCCAGCAAGTCGCGGCCCTGGGCGACGCCACGGCCGAGGCTGCCGGCAGCACACCGGACACCCCGCCCCCGATGAGGCCGGCGCCTTCGCGCGAGCCGTCCTGCGGGGGAGCGCCGCCGACCCGCTGCACCGTGAACTGACGGCACAGGCGCCTTCGGTTCCGGACGAGCGGTACCGGTACATCAATGGGACGGTCACCCAGCCGCCGATCGAACGGCTGCGCAGCGCCATGGCCCAACGCGGCGGCCTGAAGCCGGACATGCCCGTCGCCACCACCGCCCGGCCGCTGCCGCCGGACTGCGCGAGGGCAGTCACATCATCGCGACGGCGACGCCCAGAAGGACGCCCTGACCAGGACGGGCCACGCACTCACGCTCCTGCTGTCCGGCCTGGCGGTCGACTGCAACTCCGGCTGACGGACGGCCGATTCCCGCCGGACACCGAGGCGTCGACCATAAGCTTCCCTCATGGAACGGAAGAGCTTTCAGGACATGAGCTGCCCGGTCGCGCAGACCCTGGAGCGGGTCGGCGAGTGGTGGAGCATCCTCATCCTGCGCGACGCGACTCACGGCATGACGCGGTTCGACGAGTTCCAGAAGAGCCTGGGCATCGCGCCGAACTCCCTGACCCGCCGGCTCGGCGCGCTCGTCGAGGCCGGCCTGTTGGAGCGACGCCGCTACAGCGAACGCCCTCCGCGGTACGAGTACGTCCTCACCGAAGGCGGGCGGGCGTTCCAGCCGGTCCTCATCGCCCTGTACGCCTACGGCATCAGGCACTTCCCTCCGGAGGCGCCGAGCGTCCGCCTGGTGGACAAGGAATCGGGCATCGACGTCGATCCACTGCTGATCGACCGCTCGACCGGGCGGCCCATCGGCGAGGAGCACACCATGTTCCTTCCGGGACCGTCCGCCGACGAACGGCTCCGGGAGCTGCTCGACCGGAGGAACGCGCAGACCTCGTGAACCGAGGGTTACCTCGATCACGACGACCAGTTACTTGCACGATGATAGTTACCCTCCTACTCTTAGCGCTCGAGCCCGCGAAACGCGTACGACACGTGGGCTACCCGCTCGGGCCACTTGACCGGGCACCGCTCCACCGGCCGCCGTCGAGGCGGTGGCAGTCACACGACGAGGTGTGCCATGAGCGTTTCAACGAGCATCCGAGCCGTCCAGCACCAGCGCACGACGATCACGGCGAGCCGCCGGAGTGATCGGTTTCGATTCGGTCGAACGGAACTGCCCGCCACCACCAGGCAGTTCGCTCACACTGCGGAAGGCGCCGAAAGCACCCGTTCCGGGAACACCGAAGCCCGGGTCCGGCGGGTCCTCGACGATCGCTCCCCCGCGTGGACGCGGAACGGCTCGGACAGCCGTTTACCGGTGCGCCCCTTCCACCCGCGCCGCACCACACGCCGGGTGCCCAGCGGCTCCCGCAACCACACTCGTGGACCTCTCGCCAGCCCGCAGCGAATGGCTCGGACGGCCTGAGCACCGCCACCCGTCGAATCTGACGGATAATCAATTCTCCCATGACAGACGGCCGTTGAACGGCCTCCGCGACACGACCGGCCAGGTGCCGTGGTCCGTCGCGCAGGCGTGACGGACGGACCTGCTCTCTTTCCCTCCGCTTTCCGGTTCACCGGTCGCGGGGCGACCACCCGCGTTTCCCAGACGCCGCAGCCCGGCCCGGTGGGCAGCCCTGCCCATCGGCCGTACCGCACAGCCCCGTTCTTTCGGGGCGCCCACCCGAACAACGCCAATCCTAAGGAATCATCAATGTCGATGAGTGCCGTTGTCATGCGCAAAGGCGGGCTCGAACTGATCGAGACCCCGATCCCCCGGCCCGGCCCGGGAGAGGTCCTCGTCAAGACCCTTTCGAGCGGAATCTGCGGGAGCGACCTGCACGCCCTCACTCACGGCGCCGCACTGGTCGAGGGCTTCCGGGCGGTGACCGGTGCCGACCCGTTCGACCTCGACGGGCAGGTCGTCATGGGGCACGAGTTCTGCGCCGAGGTGGTTGAGAACGGGCCCGGGACGCGCGGCGTGCACACACCCGGAACCCGAGTGGTCTCGGTACCGCTGCTCCTGAGGCCGCCGCAGCCGATTCTGATCGGCTTCGGCGGAGTCGACACCCCCGGTGCGTATGCCGACTACATGGTCCTGTCCGAGGATCTCCTCATCCCGGTCCCGGACAACGTCCCCACCGACACCGCCGCGTTGACCGAACCGCTGGCCGTCGCCCTGCACGCCGTCAACCGCGGCGCCCTGGGATCCGACGACGTGCCCATCGTCATCGGCTGCGGTCCGATCGGACTCGCGGTGATCGCGATCCTCAAGATGCGTGGCATCGGTCCGATCATCGCCGCGGACTTCTCCCCCACGCGGCGGGCGATGGCCACCGCGGTCGGCGCCGACATAGTGGTCGATCCGCGCGAGACATCGCCGTACGACTCCTGGCGTTCGGTCGCCGCCGTCTCGGACCCCGAGCGGTTCGGCCGCCAGACGGTGTCGTTCCCGGACTTCCAGTTCCGCCCGTCGGTCGTGTTCGAGTGCGTGGGTGTCCCGGGGGTCATCCAGCAGATCCTCGGCGGTGCCGCCGCGTGCTCGAAGATCGTCGTCGCCGGCCTGTGCATGGAGCAGGACACCTTCTATCCCACCTACGGCGTCCTGAAGGAGATCGACCTGATCTTCTCCATCTCCTACACGGGCGAGGAGTTCGGACAGGCCCTCGGCCACCTGGCCGCGGGCGAACTGCAGGTCGATTCGCTGATCACCAGCCGTATCGGTCTTGCCGAAGTGCCCGACGCCTTCACCCGGCTGGGCGACCCGGAGCAGGACGCCAAGATCATCGTCACTCCGCACGCCCTCTGAAGCACAGAAACCGCTCACAGCGCCCTTACTGGAGGAACACCATGACCGCCACCCAGACCGCGAGCAAGGTGCCCGTCGTCTCGCTTCCGCAGACCGAGCTGCTCACGCTCAACGTGAACGACATCCCGCTGCTGAAGGACGCGCTCGGCCCCGGCATCAGCTTCCAGCCGCTGTTCCTCGACCCCGAGATGGGTATCTGGGCGATCATCGGCACCTTCGCTCCCGGTGTGGAGCTGCCCATCCATCTGCACACCGGTGGGGTGCACGGATACACCCTCAAGGGCAAGTGGATCTACAAGGAGTACCCCGACCAGCCGCAGACCGCGGGGTCGTACCTCTACGAACCGGCCTCGTCGGTGCACACCTTCGCGGTGCCCGAGACGACCACCGAGGACACGGTCGTGCTGTTCATCATCAACGGCGCGAACGTCGGCTTCACCGAGGACGGCCAGTTCCACTCCGTTCTCGACGCGGTCACCGTCCAGGAGCTGGTCCAGCAGTGCGCGCAGGCCCAGGGCCTCGGCCCCGTCAAGTACCTGACCGGCGGCACGGCGAAGTACACCACCGACTAGCGGAACCCCCTGAGCGCCCCCGAAGCAGAAAGACCGATCGGAGAAACCCCGTGCCCGCCGTATTCGTTCATGGAGTCCCGGACACCCATCATGTCTGGGACGACGTCCGCGCGCACCTGACGCGGACCGATGTCGTCGCACTCGCCCTGCCCGGCTTCGGAAACCCCGTGCCGGAAGGCTTCACGGCCACCAAGGAGGAGTACGTCGACTGGATCATCAGCAGGTTGGAGGAATTCGACGGTCCGGTCGACCTCGTGGGCCATGACTGGGGATACATCCTCACCTCCCGTGTCGCCGCGCTCCGTCCCGACCTGGTGCGAACCTGGGCCGGCGGTGGCGCTTCCATCGCCGGTCAGGTCGAGTGGCACCCCATCGCGAAGACCTGGCAGACCCCCGAGGTCGGCGAGCAGTGGATGGCCGAGTTCACCGCGCCGCAGCTGAGCGCGCTGCTGCAGGCCAACGGCGTGCCGGCGCAACGTGCCGAGGAGAACGCCGGCCGGATGGACGCCGGGATGAAGGACAGCATCCTCCGCCTCTACCGCTCGGCGGTCGACCTGTCGTCGGAGTGGGAGCCCGGTCTGGCGGACATCACCAGCCCCGCCATCGTGTTCTGGGGCTCCGCCGACCAGTTCGACGCGGTGGAGCGCTCCGACTTCGTCGCCAAGAGCGTGCGAGCCACACGCCTCCTGAAGCTGGACAGCGGACACTGGACGCCGCTCCAGCAGCCGCGGGAAATCGCCGACGCGCTGACGCTGCACTGGGAAAGCGTCCCAGCGTAGGCACGCACACGGGGCGAGTGCGCCGGTCCACACGACGGTGACCGGCGCACCGTGCGGGCCCGTCGTCCCCGCGGATCCGTGGACCCCTCGGATCCGCCCACCGTCGTATCGACCGGACAACCCCCCACCGCAGGACGCCCGGTGCTCCGGGCGGCACACATGGGCACGCTCGGCAGCACGCGGGCGGAACAGACCGGCCAAGGAAAGGGAGAGCCATGTCCCGACTCGACAAAGTGACCGTCCTGGGCTCCGGTGTGCTGGGCGGACAGATCGCCTGGCACAGCGCGTTCAAGGGCAAGACCGTCACCGTGTACGACATCTCACCGGACGCCATCGAGCGCTGCCGGGGTGTGCACCACCGGTATGCCGCCGTCTACCGGTCGGAAGTCGGCGCCGACGACGCGGACATCGCCGCCACCCGAAAGCGCCTGACGTACGCCACCGACCTAGCCGCCGCGGTCGCACAGGCGGACCTGGTGATCGAGGCGGTACCGGAGATCCCCGAGGTCAAGACGGCCCTGTACAAGGAGATGGCCGGCCTCCTGCCGCCGGACACCCTCGTCGCGACGAACTCCTCCACCTTCCTCCCCAGGGACTTCGCCCCGGCCACCGGCCGTCCGGAGAAGTTCTGCGCCCTCCACTTCTCCAACAACATCTGGGCGATGAACTTCGTCGAGATCATGGCGCACCCGGATGCGTCGCCGCAGACTCTCACCGAGGTGACGGAGTTCGCCGTGGAGATCGGCATGCTGCCGATCCCCCTGCGCAAGGAACAGAACGGCTACGTCGTCAACACGTGGCTGGTTCCCTTCCTCAACGCCGCGCAGACGCTCGTGACCAACGGCATCGCCACCCCCGAGGACGTGGACCGCACGTTCCTGTACACCGGCGCCAGGTTCGGACCGCTGGGCATGATGGACATGATCGGCATGAAGACGGTGTTCGACGTCCTCTCCCACTGGGGTCAGGAGAGCGGCGATGCCCAGATGATCGCCAACGCCGACTACGTCAAGGAGAACTTCCTCGACCGCGGACGGCTGGGCGTGCAGACCGGCAAGGGCTACTACGACTACCCCGATCCGTCCTACCAGCGTCCCGGCTTCCTCGACGTCCCCGACATCTCCGCCGTACCGGACCTCGTGTCCGTGTTCTCGCCCCGGTGACCGAGTCCTCTCCCGACCTGGCACCGACAACCCACACCTCGAAGGGAACCGACATGAGCGCAGCCGCTGAGGTGGCACGGAGCTTCGACCACGTCGACGTACTGATCGTCGGAGCGGGCATCTCCGGTATCGACCTGGGGTATCACCTGAAGAAGCAGCAGCCGGGCCGGACCTTCGTCATCGTCGACGGCCGTGACGCGATCGGCGGGACCTGGGACCTGTTCCGGTACCCGGGCATCCGGTCGGACGCCGACATGCAGAGCTTCGGTCTCGGGTTCAAGCCGTGGAACAAGGACAACGCCATCGCCGACGCCCACGAGATCCTCGACTACCTGCACGAGGCGGTCACCGAGAACGGTCTCGACCAACACCTGCGGCTGGGCCACAAGGTGCTCCGCGCGGACTTCTCCTCCGACGAGGCACGCTGGACCGTCACGCTCCAGCGCACCAGCGACGGCGAGCAGTTCGATGTCACCTGCGGTGTGCTGTTCTCCGCCGCCGGCTACTACGACTACGCCGGCGGATACACCCCCCGTTTCGAGGGCCGCGAGGACTTCCGCGGCGTGGTCGTCCACCCGCAGCAGTGGCCGGAGGATCTGGACTACACCGGCAAGAAGGTCGTCGTCATCGGCAGCGGCGCCACCGCCGTGACACTCCTGCCGTCGATGGCCGAGAAGGCGAGCCACGTCACGATGCTGCAGCGCTCGCCGTCGTACGTGCTGCCGGTCCCGCGCAAGGACCCAATCGCCAACACCCTGCGCCGGCTCCTGCCGGACGCCACCGCGTACAGGATCAGCCGACGGTTCAACGCCAGGCGCCAGGGCCTGATCCTCGGCTTCAGCCGGCGCTACCCGCAGCAGATGCGCCGTCTGATCCGCAAGGTCAACGCCCGTGCGCTGCCCGAGGGTTACGCGGTCGACACGCACTTCAACCCCCACTACAACCCGTGGGACCAGCGGCTGTGCGTGGTCCCGGACTCGGACATGTTCAAGGCGATCTCCAGTGGCACCGCGTCCGTGGTCACCGATCGCATCGTGCGGTTCACCGAACACGGGATCCTGCTCAAGTCGGGTGCGGAACTGGAAGCCGACGTCATCGTCACGGCCACCGGCCTGAACATGCTGCCCTTCGGCGGGATGGCCCTGCACGTCGAGGGCCGGGCCGTGGAGCTCAACGAACACTTCATCTACAAGTCCATGATGGTCAGCGGCGTGCCCAACTTCGCGTTCGCGCTGGGGTACACCACCAACGCGTGGACCCTCAAGGTCGACCTGGTCGTCGATCACCTGTGCCGGCTGCTCGCCCACATGGACCGCCACGGCTACGCCACCGTCACGCCGGTCGCCGACGACCCGTCGCTCACCGGACATCCGTTCCTCGACATGGACACGGCTTACATCAACCGGGCCATGCACCTGTTCCCGCAACGGGGCTCCCACGGCCCGTGGACGGTGAGCCAGGACTACGCGCTGGACCGTGCCCGGCTGGGCGGCCCGGTCGAGGACCGGGCTCTGCACTTCACCACCGCCGCGGTGGACGCGCAGCCGGCGCCCACGGAAGCAGCAGCATGAGCTCCCCTGCCTTCCTTTCCGTCGGCGGTCGCCGTACCCGCGTCCGGACAGCGGGCGACCCAGCAAACCTGCCTGTGCTGATGCTGCACGGCATCGGCCGCAGTCTTGAGGACTGGGCCCCGCAGTACCCGCGTCTCGTTCGGGGACATCGGCTGATCGCCCTCGACCTTCCGGGCTTCGGGTTCTCCGCCCGTTCCCCCGAGCGCACCACACTGAAGGTCCTGGCACGCGGGGTTGTCGAGACGCTCGACGCCCTCGGCGAGCACCGGCCGCTGTACGTGCTGGGCAACTCTCTCGGCGGCGCGGTCGCACAGCAGTTGCTCGTCCTCGATCCGGCACGGGTGGCCGGTCTGGTGCTGGTCAACAGCGCCGGCTTCGGAGCCGAAGTCGCGCTCCCGCTACGGCTGCTGGCCGTCCCCGGCCTCGGCCGCCTCGCCACGCGCCGCACCACCCGCGGCGGCGCGAGGATGGCCGAACGGCTGCTCTTCGCCGACCCGGGGACGGCCACCAGCGAGCGGATCGAGCACGCCCTGGCCATCGCCCGCCAGCCCGACCCGAGCGCCGTACTGCTGGAGACCGTGCGCGAGCTCGCCACGCCACGCGGCACCAGGCCGGGATGGCGCGCCGAGTTGACCACCGCGGTCGCCCAGCATCCCCGCCCCACCCTGATCGTCTGGGGCGACCGTGATCGTGTCCTGCCCGCCCGCCACTTCGACGCCGCCCGTCGTCTCCTCCCGCACGCCGAGAGCCACCTGTTCACCGGGATCGGTCACATGCCGCAGATCGAATGCCCCGACGAGTTCGCCGCCCGCGTCCTAACGTTTCTCACCGACACGGAACGTGTCCCGGGCGCCCTCCCGCAGAACACCGCGACCACTCCCTGATCGCTGCACGAGTAACGGAGATCGACTCATGTTCGCCAGCCCGTTCCCCGACGTCGACATCCCCGAAGTGAGTGTCTTCGACTTCCTTTTCGCAGACGTCGACCAGGATGTCCTGGATCATGTCGCCCTCATCGACACCGCCGGTGGTGCGCGGACCACTTACGGGGAACTGATCGAGCGGGTGAACGCGTCGGCGGGCTGGCTGGCCGCCCGCGGGATCGGCGCCGGCGACGTGGTGGGACTGCTGGCGCCGAACTCCTCCCTGTTTGCCGTGGCCTTCCACGGCATTCTGCGGGCCGGTGCCACCGCGACCACCATCAACGCGCTGTTCACGGCCCAGGACATCGCCAAGCAGCTCACCGATGCGAAGGCGACGATGCTGATCACCGTGCGCGCCTTGCTGCCGCAGGCGCGGGAGGCCGCGCGGACGGTCGGGATCGCACCGGAGAACCTGGTCGTCCTCGACGGCGACGGAGCCGCCGCCACCGGGCATCCGAACATCGGCGACCTGCTCGCCCCGGGCGCCCCGGCCCCGCGGGTCGACTTCGATCCCGCTACGCACCTGGCGGTGCTGCCCTACAGCTCCGGAACCACCGGCAACCCCAAGGGCGTCATGCTCACCCACCGGAACCTGGTGGCCAACATGGCGCAGATCCAGCTGTTGTTCGCGATGCGGCCCGACGACAACGTCCTCGCGGTGCTGCCGTTCTTCCATATCTACGGCATGACCGTGCTGCTCAACGCCGCGTTGCAGGCGCGCGCGACACTCGTCGTCATGCCCCGGTTCGATCTGACCGCGTTCCTGGAGACCATCCAGGAACACCGGGTCACCTACGGCTACATAGCGCCTCCCGTCGCGGTGGCGCTGGCCAAGCATCCGCTGGTCGGCCAGTACGACATGTCATCGCTGCGCGTCATCCTCTCCGGCGCCGCTCCGTTGGACGCCGAACTCGGAGCCGCGGTGGCCGAGCGGTTGGACGTACGGGTGCTCCAGGGCTACGGCATGAGTGAACTGAGCCCAGTCAGCCACGCAATGCCCGTGGACGGCGGCCAGGAACAATTCGGTGAGGTCGCGCCGCTCGATTCCTGTGGATGGCCCGTCGCCAACACGGTGAACAAGATCGTCGATCCCGCCACCTGCGAGGAGGTCGCCCTTCCCGCGGAAGGGCAGAGCGAGCCGGGCGAGTTGTGGGTCAAGGGGCCCAACGTGATGACCGGCTACCTCCATAACGAGGAGGCGACCTCCACGACGATCGACTCCGACGGGTTCCTACACACCGGCGACCTCGCCCGAGTCGACCACGCCGGCCGGGTCTTCATCGTCGACCGGCTCAAGGAACTGATCAAGTACAAGGGCTACCAGGTTCCGCCCGCCGAACTCGAGGCCCTGCTGCTGACCCACCCGGCCATCATCGACGCAGCGGTCGTCGGGGTCACCGACGACGACGGCGAGGAGATCCCGAAGGCCTTCGTCGTCCGTCGGCCCGACTCCGGTCTCACCGGGGACGAGGTCATGGAGTTCGTCGCGCGCCGGGTCGCCCCCTACAAGAAGGTCCGGCGGGTCGAGTTCATCGACGTCATCCCGAAGTCCCCGTCGGGCAAGATCCTCCGCAAGGACCTCCGGACCCCGACCGCGTGACCCACACGGCCGGGGGGAGCGACGGAGGATCAGGCGTTGCCGCCTCAGGGCAGGAGGGCCTCGCCGAGCATGCGCCAGTACGGCATAGCAGACTCGCCCGGCCGGATCCCGATGACCTGCACCGCGACATGATCGGCGCCGGCCCCGACGTGGCCCTGGAGCTTCTCGACGACGGTGTCCAGGTCGCCCCAGAACACGAGGTCGTCGACGATACGGTCGCTGCCGCCGGCGATCTCCTCCTCGGTGTATCCCAGTCGACGGAACTTCGCGATGTTGTAGGGCGTGTTCAGATAGATGTGCAGATGCTCACGCGCGATCGCCCGCGCCTTGTCCGGGTCGGACTCGAACAGCACCGCGTGCTCGACGCCCAGGAACGTGTCCGGCCCGAGGATCTCGCGTGCCTGGGCGGTGTGCGCCACGTTGACGTGATAGGTCGTCGCGCCGGCGGTGCGCCGGGCGGCCAGTTCGAGCATCTTGGGTCCGTAGGCGGCCATGATGCGGCGCATCGGAGTCTCCGGCAGAGGGTTGGGGCTCTGCAGCGCGTCCATCTCGTCGAGGTAGGCGGTCATGGCGGCCAGGGGCTTGGTCCCCGGCCCCTGGCCGCCGCCGTACCCCAGACCGAGCACATGCCGGTCGGGGTAGGCGTCGGCAAGCAGCAGGCCGGCGCCGTAGGCCCACTGGGCTCCGCGTGACCAGATCTGCGCGATGCCATTGACGACACGCAACCGCTCCGTGCTGGAGAGCAGATACCCGGCGTGTGTGAACGCGTCCCGCCCGAGGAGTTCGGGAATCCACAGCGTCTGCCAGCCCAGCTCCTCCAGTTCCCGGACCGACTCCCGGATCCGCGTCGCCGGCTGGACCTCGAAGTCGAAGGTGTAGATCCCGAACGTCCCGAGATCCAGACCGTCAATGCTGCCCATGAACATCTCCTAGTAATCGACCGCATTTCAACGGACAGACAGGTCTGACTCCTGCTTGCCGCAGACAGACCTGTCTGTTAACTTACACGCCATGAGCACCGCAATCGAGCGCCGCCCGGCCCGGGAACGCATCCTCGACACCGCATGCGAGCTGTTCTACACCGATGGCATCCACGCCGTGGGGGTGGACCGGCTGATCGCCGAGTCTGGAGTCGCCAAGGCCACCCTGTACAAGCAGTTCCCCAGCAAGGACGACGTGGTCGCCGCCTACCTGCGACAGATGGACGACGGCTGGCGGCGCCAGTTGCGCTCGGCGGCGCTCGCCGCCGGGGACGACCCGCGCAAGCAGCTCCTCGGCCTTTTCGTCGCCCTGGAGCAAGCGGCGCGAGCGGGCACGCTGGGCTGCGCGTTCATCAACGCGGTGGCCGAGTACGGGGCCGGCAGCACCGCGCACGCGATCGCCGTCGAACACAAGGCCACGGTCCGCACCTGGGTACGGGACCTGGCCGCCGCAGCTGGCGCCACGGACCCCGACACCCTCGCATTCCAGCTCACGCTCCTCATCGACGGCACGCTGGCGGCGACCCGCGTCGAGCATGCCGAGGCCGCGGCCGAGGCCGCCAAACGGACGGCGCGCGCCCTGCTCGACTGCGCCTGCCCCTAGAACCACTCCCCCCTGTCGGACTTGCGCCGATGGACAGTCGACACAGAACGACCTGTCACCAGACAGATACTTCTGTTCGCTAGACAGACCTTTCTGTCCGATTTAATTCAACTACCGCCCACCCATCGAAGGGACTTACCCCACATGTCCGAGCAGACCCTGCCCACCACCGCACGCGCCTGGTACCTGGACGCACGCCCCACGGGCCGGCCGGAGGCGTCCGGCTTCTCGCTCCGCGAGGTGGATCTCCCCACGCCCGGCCCCGGACAGCTCCTGGTCGCCAACGAGTACCTGTCGGTCGACCCGTACATGCGCGGCCGGATGAGCGACAAGAAGTCCTACATCGAGCCCTACGAGGTGGACGCGCCCATGGACGGCCCCGCAGTCGGCCGCGTCCTGGTCTCCAACGCCGAGGGCTTCACACCCGGCGACTATGTGGTGCACGTCCTCGGCTGGCGTGACTACGCGGTCGTCGACGCGGCGACCGCCCAGAAGGTGGACCCGAATCTGGCACCGCTCACCGCCTACCTGGGCGTGCTCGGCGTCACCGGCATCACCGCGTACATCGGACTGACCCGGTTCGCGAAGGTCAAGGAGGGTGACACGGTCTTCGTCTCCGGTGCCGCGGGAGCGGTCGGCAGCGTGGCCGGCCAGATCGCGAAGCTACAGGGTGCCGGACGGGTGATCGGCAGCGCGGGCTCGGAAGAGAAGGTCAAGCTGCTGGTCGAGGAGTACGGCTTCGACGCCGCGTTCAACTACAAGAACGGGCCGGTCGCCGAGCAGCTGGCACAGGCAGCGCCCGACGGCATCGACGTCTTCTTCGACAACGTCGGGGGCGAGCACCTGGAGGCGGCGATCGGCGCCCTCAAGCTGCACGCGCGGATCGTCCTGTCCGGGATGGTCTCCCAGTACAACGACGAGAAGGTCGTGGGGCCGCGCAACCTGTGGAACCTGTCCGTGACGCGTTCGGACATCCTGTCGTTCATGGTCACCGAGGAGCTGGACCTCCAGCCCGACTTCGTCCGTGACGTCGGCGGCTGGCTCGCCCAGGGCAAGCTCCACTACCGCGAGACCGTGAGGGATGGCCTCGACAACACCCTCGACGCCTTCTTCGCGATGATGCAGGGCGCGAACGTCGGAAAGATGATCGTCAAGCTCTGAGTCGACACCCATCAGGCCGAACCAGGGGCCTGCCGTCCGCATGGCAGGCCCCTGGCGCGTCGACTGGCGGGCCCGGACGAGGGTCCCGGAAGCGGAATACGTCATCACCGCTCGGAGCACTTGGTGGCAGGCACTATGCCCAAATAGAAGTACGATCGTAATTTGGAGTCGTCCTCATCAACGCCGACTCGACCGGCCCTCTCCCGGACACGC
The DNA here is from genome assembly GCF_044767525.1 of Streptomyces sp. NPDC101234. Classification (NCBI taxonomy): domain Bacteria; kingdom Bacillati; phylum Actinomycetota; class Actinomycetes; order Kitasatosporales; family Streptomycetaceae; genus Streptomyces; species Streptomyces sp. NPDC101234. The sequence goes on from NZ_JBIWOA010000074.1 coordinate 18,490, forward strand.
CACGTCGGCGCCCTGTGGCCGACTCGGAACACCGACGGCCCGGCCGATCCGCTGAGCACATCCACGCCACTCCGCCAGGAACTTCCCGCGGACCTCACCTCACGTCGACGCTGCCAGGTCCGACCCGGCGACATCGCCCGGATCGCCGTCGCCGGCATCGTCGGCGGCCCCTGCGAGATCCTCGCGGACAACGTCGTCCGGCCAGGCGCGGGCCGCGCTGTCCGGGGGCGTCTCGCGCTCTTTCCGCAGCTTCACCGAGGGCCGACCGCCCAGGAATCCGCGCCGAGCAGGTGGCCGGGACCCGGTGTCGCACACCGCACCGCCATGTCCCGGTACCCACATCCTCTGATCATCCGTCAGGCACATCCGTCAAGGGAACGTCATGCAAGAACAGCTCAAGCAACCGGATAGGCGCGGCAGCGCCGTCTGGGCCGTGGTCATCACCAGCGCGGCCGGATTCATCACCGCACTCGACAACCTGATCGTCACCACCGCCCTCCCCTCCATCCGCAAGGACCTCGGCGGCGGCCTCGAAGACCTCGAATGGACCGTGAGCGCCTACACCCTCACCTTCGCGGTCCTGCTCATGTTCGGCGCGTCCCTCGGCGACCGCTTCGGCCGCCGGAGACTGTTCGCCACCGGACTCGCGATCTTCACCGCCGCCTCGGCCGCGGCCGCGCTCGCCCCCGGGATGGGCGAGCTGATCGCCGCCCGTGCGGCGCAGGGTGTCGGGGCCGCGATCGTGACGCCGCTGACGCTCACCCTGCTGGCGGCGGCCGTGCCCGCCGAACGGCGCGGCGTGGCCTTCGGCGTCTGGGGTGCGGCCAGCGGTATCGCGGTCGCCACCGGACCGCTCATCGGTGGCACGCTCACCGAGCATCTCTCCTGGCAGTGGATCTTCTGGGTCAACGTCCCGCTCGGCCTGGCACTGATACCGCTGGCCCTGCTGCAACTGAACGAGAGCCACGGCCCGCACCCGAGTCTCGACCTCGTCGGCACGGTGCTGGTCAGCGGTGGCCTGTTCGGCATCGTCTACGCCCTGGTGCGGGGCAACACCGACGGCTGGACCAGCGCGCCGGTGCTCGGCGGTTTCATCGCGGGCGCGGCCCTGCTCGTCGGTTTCGTCCTCTACGAGCTGCGCGCCAAGCACCCGATGCTACCGATGCGCCTCTTCCGCCACCGCTCCTTCAGTGCCATCAACGCCGCCAGCCTGCTGATGTTCCTCGGGATGTTCGGAGCGATCTTCCTGCTCAGCCAGTACCTGCAGACGGTCGGCGGCTACTCGCCGATGGAGGCCGGCGTGCGGATGCTGCCCTGGACCGCGATGCCCATGATCGCCGGGCCGCTGGCCGGGGCACTCTCCGACCGTATCGGCGGCGCGCCCGTCGTCACGGTGGGCATGGCCCTGAACGCGGTCGGCCTCGGTCTCTGGGCGCTGGCCGTCGAGCCGCACGTGTCGTACACCTCCCTGCTGCCGGCACTGATCGTCTGCGGAACCGGCATGGGCATGTTCTTCGCCCCCAGCGCGAACCTCGTCATGAGCACGGTCAGCCCCGCTGAGCAGGGCATCGCCTCCGGTGCCAACAACGCGATCCGCGAGGTCGGCGGTGCCATCGGCGTCGCCTCGCTGGCGGCGGTCTTCTCCGCCCAGGGCGGCTACGGGTCCGCCTCACTGTTCGTGGACGGGCTCCGGCCGGCGCTCTGGGTCGGCGCCGGGGCGGTCGCCCTGGCGGCGGCCGTGGCGTTGCTCATGTCCGGGGACCGCAAGGCCGACGGCCCGGCCGCGGACCTCACTGCGGGGAACGCTCCGGCCGGCGCACCGGTCGCGACCTGAGCCCCGCGCAGTGGGGGGGGGGGCGCCCCCATGGGGGGGGGCCCCCCCCCCCCCCCGGGAGCCGGACCCGGGGGGGGCCCGGGGCCGGGGCCCCCACCCCCCCGGGGCCGGGCCCCCCCCCGCCGCCGCGGGGGGGGGCGCGCCGGCGGCGGGCGGGCGGCCCCGGCGGCGCCCCCGGGGGGGGGGGCCGCCCACGCGCTTGGGGCGCCCCCCCCCCCCCCACTGCCGTGTCCCGCTTCCGGGTCCGTCGCCGGGCGCGGACGTCACACCGCGGCGGACGAGGCCCCCGCGGCGAGGAGGGGCCGCAACCGCGCCAGCAGTGCCTGCGGCTGCTCCTCCGGGATGAAGTGACCGCATTCCGGGATCTCGGCACCGGTGACGTCGTCCGCGTACGCGCGCCAGATCTCCAGCGTCGGCAGCCGTGCGGGCAGTCCGTTCGAACCCCACAGCGCCAGTACCGGCATGGTCAAGCGGCGGCCCGCGGCGGCATCCAGGTCGTCGAGGGCGACATCCTGCTCCATGGCGCGGTAGTCGTCGAAACTCGCGCGCAGGGCGCCCGGGCGGGAGAACGCGCGGACGTAGCCGTCGACCGCTTCGGGGGTCAGCCCGTGGCGGTTGCAGGTCCACCGCTCGAAGAAGTACTCGAGATACCCACGGATGTCGGGCCCCACGAGGCGCTCGGGCAGATCGGGCTGCATCTGGAACAGCCAGTGCCAGTACCCGGATGCGAGTGAGGCGTCCAGCCTGCGGAACATCTCCCTGGTGGGCACGATGTCCAGCACGGCCAGCCGTTCCACCTGCCCGGGGCGGTCCAGCGCCCAGCGGTGCCCCACCCGGGCGCCGCGGTCGTGCCCCACGACCGCGGCCTTCGCGAAGCCGAGCGCGTCTACGAGGCCGGCCATGTCGGCGGCCATCCGTCGTTTGTCGTAGCCGGTCGTGGGCTTGTCGCTCAGTCCGTAGCCACGCAGGTCGGGTGCCACGACGGTGTGGTCCGCGGCGAGATCGGCCAGCACCGGCCGCCAGCAGTCCGAGGTCTGCGGCCAACCATGGAGCAGCATGAGCAGAGGGCCGGATCCCGCTCGGAGGTAGTGCAGTCGGACCCCGTCCACCTGTGTCACGCCGGTCGTCACTGTCGACTGTCCCATTGATGTGCCTCCGCGTTACCCGCCAACTGTCACTAACCTCCTTGGGAGGTTAGGTCAATGTGGGCAGAATGGAGGCGTGGTAGCGGATGATGCCAGGTGGATCTGGGACGACGGGAGGGCTTGCCCGGACTTGGTCAACACCCTGCGCAACCGTTGGCGGACCGCGCCGGGAGGGACGCTCCGGCGTCTGGGCGACCTCACCCATGGGCTCCAGAAGACCGGTCCGCTCGCACCGGACGCCCAGGCAGTCGCACAACCGCGGCTCTGGCGTCGGAACGGCGACTGCGCGAGCGGTCGACCGGGCCGTACCCACGGTCTCCGACGGCCGGTTGCCCACACCCAGCGACATCGCGCTGCTCAACTGATCGGCAGCCTCGGCCTTTCGCCCCGCCCGGCAGATCATCCTCTCCGACGGAGGCCTGACGACTGACGGCACCACAATCCTCGCAGCCGACATCACGGCGGCCCTGACCCGCGGTGCCGAGGACTCCCTCGAACTGCTGCTGTCCGCCGATCCGGCGGGTGCGCGTCTGCGGCACGGACACCTGCGCCGGACCGCCCCGGCCCGCTCGACGGGGTTCATGTCACCCGGCGGGCCTCATGCGAAACGCGGGGCCGGGGACGCTCTCGATGTCCTCCGCCGGCACTGAGTGGCCTTGTTCGCAGCGCACCTGCACGTCGACACGCGCACCGCATTCCCGGTGCCGCTCCAGCATGGCGGGCCCTTCCGGGTCGGCGAGATATCGGTCGCCCCACTGTAGGAGCCCCATCACCGCCGGGACCAGATCCATGCCCTTGGGGGTGATCACGTACTTCTGCCGACTCCGGTAGCCGGGCTCCCGGTAGGTCTCGGTGGCCAGGATCCCTTCCTCCACGAGCATCCGGAGTCGGGTCGCGAGGAGATTGCGAGGACAGCCGAGGACGCGTTCGAAGTCCCCGAAGCGGGATGATCCGTACCAGACCTCCCGCAGGATCAGGATCGTCCACTTCTCGCCCACGACCTCAAGGGTCCGAGCGATGGAGCAGTTCGACATGTCCCGGTCGAGACGGGGATCCATTCCGGCACTCTGAAGGGTTTCGGTCCGCGCATCCATACCGGCAACCCTAACCGTCCTGAGTTTACTTTTCCATACTCAGCTAGTAGCGTCGAGACCGCACATCGCAACGAGCCGCCCACGCAACGCGGCCACGAGGACTTCGGCGTCAGTTCCCAGGTCCGGCCGCCACCCGAAAGACAGCGCTCGTCCGCCTCGGGGCACGGACTGCGCATTCGGGGGCGATCAGGCCATCCGGCAGACGGGTCGGCCGTTCCACCGACAACTCGGCGCGTGAACAGAAGCACCGCCCGAACCATCACTCCACTACCAAGAAGACCGCCGAGATGATCACACGGAAGGCTGACTGACATGAAGGCATTCATCGTCGAGAAGTACGGCAAGGACGGCGCGCGCGCCGCAGAGGTGCCCAAGCCCACGATC
>NZ_JBIWOA010000075.1:0-22088 GCF_044767525.1 Streptomyces sp. NPDC101234
CACCGTCCGGATCACCGCGTCCGTCGGCGTTAGAATCCGCGGATCCTCCCGCTCCTCGAAACGGACATCACCGGGCCCGTGCATCACTGCTCCACGCATGAGGGTGCTTCTTTCGGTGCGAGGGGTTCTGGTCGGCAGCCTCGAACACAAAAGCACCGCGTGCTTCGCTCCGGGCTGCTCGATATCGAGCCTCACACGCGGACGCGGGCGCGAAAAGCGGAGAGATTCATCCTGGGAAGGAAACATCCTGGGAGAAAACTGTCCCCCCTTCCCGGCGTGCGATCGATGCCATGCTGGGAAACATGACCAGCAGTATTCCCCTCAACGAGCTGGGAGAATTTCTCAGGAAACGTCGCTCCGAACTGAGCCCGCGCACGGTCGGACTGCCGGAGACGGGCGGACCCCGCCGGGTGCCCGGGCTGCGCCGTCAGGAAGTCGCCCACCTCGCGTCGATCAGCACCGACTACTACACCCGGCTCGAACAAGGACGCATCCCCGCGTCCGGTCCCGTTCTGGACACGCTCGCCCGGGTACTCCACCTGGATGACGACGAGCGCCGGTACCTCTTCCGGCTCGCCGGCAAAACCGTCACTCGCACGCGGCGCCGCGGGACGCAGCGGGTCCAGCCGCAGTTGCAGCGCGTCCTTGACGGTCTCACCACGACACCGGCGATGGTGCAGAGCCGGCGGGGAGACGTCCTGGCCTGGAACTCTCTGGCGGCCGCGCTGGTCATCGATTTCTCCCGGATCCCGGAGAAGCACCGCAACTACACCCGGCTGCTGTTCACCGAACCGACGGTCCGCGATCTGTACGCCGACTGGGAGACGGCGGCGCGGATCACCGTGGCACAGCTGCGGATGGAGGCGGCGAAGTATCCCGAGGATCCCCGCCTGATCGCTCTCGTCGGTGAACTCTCCCTCCGCGACGAGCAGTTCGTCAGGTGGTGGCGCGACCACCAGGTCGCCGCCCGCACCGTCGGCAGGAAGACCTACCTCCATCCGGTCGTGGGTGAGCTCACCCTCGACTGCGACGTCCTCACCACCAGCACCGACCCCGACCAGCACATGACCATCTGGACCGCCGCCCCGGGCCCCGCCGCACACGACCAGCTGCGCATCCTCGCCTCATGGGCCGCCGACCAGAACCTGCCGGCCTCCTCAGGATGGGAAGCATGACCCACAACGCGCCCCTCAACGAGCTGGGAGAGTTCCTCAAGAAGCGCCGCTCCGAGCTGAGCCCGCGCACGGTCGGGCTGGCCGAGACAGGCGGGCCCCGCCGGGTCGCCGGACTCCGCCGGGAGGAAGTCGCCCAGCTCGCCTCGATCAGCACGGACTACTACACACGGCTGGAGCAGGGCCGTATGCAGGCGTCCGCGCCGGTGCTGGAGACTCTGGCCCGGGTCCTCCATCTGGACGACGACGAGCGCGGTTATCTCTTCCAGCTCGCCGGGAAGACCACGCCCCGCACCCGGCGTCGCGGCCGCCAGCAGGTGCAGCCGCAGCTCCAGCGCGTTCTGGACGACCTCACCGCCATCCCTGCCATCGTGCAGGGCCGTCGAGGGGACATCCTGGCCTGGAACACGCTGGCGGCCGCCCTGGTCACCGATTTCTCCCGCGTTCCGGAGAAGCACCGCAACTACCCTCGGCTCATTTTCACCGATCCGGCGATGCGCACCCTGTACGCCGACTGGGAGGCCTCGGCGCAGATCGCCGTGGCGCAGATTCGAATGGAGGCCGCCCAGTACCCCGAGGACCCTCGTCTGATCGAGCTGGTCGGTGAACTGTCCACGCGGGACAAGCAGTTCGCCAAGTGGTGGGGCGACCACAAGGTCGCCGCACGTACGGTCGGCACCAAGACCCTGAATCACCCGGTCGTCGGCGAACTCGTCCTGGACTGGGACACCTACACCGCCAACACCGACGCCGACCAGCACTTGACCGTCTGGACGGCCGCGCCCGGCTCCCCCACCCACGAACGGCTGCGCCTGCTGGCGTCCTGGGCTGCCGACCAGCGCCTCCAGGCCTCCTCCGCGCTCAGCCGCTGACCAGCACCGGCCGCTCCCCCGGGTTCGGCCGACGGAGCGGGCCCGTGCCCCGGGACAGGGGCAGGCCGGTTCCCCCGTGAGCGTGGGCGACGATCTCCGCGGTGATGGACACCGCCGTCTCCTCGGGCGTACGCGCTCCCAGGTCGAGACCGATGGGCGAGCGGAGCCGGGCCGGCTGCTCCCGCGTCACACCCGCCTCCCTCAGCAGGAGCAGGCGCTCGTCGTGGGTGCGCCGGGACCCCATCGCCCCCACATAGCCAACAGGCAGATCGAGCGCCAGCCGCAGCAGGGGTACGTCGACCTTCGCGTCGTGGGTGAGCACGCAGACGGCGGTACGGGCGTCCACCTCGGTGGTCGCCAGGTAGCGGTGGGGCCAGTCGACGACGACCTCGTCCGCGTGTGGGAATCGCGCTTCGGTGGCGAAGACGGGGCGGGCGTCGCAAACGGTGACCCGGTATCCGAGGAAGCGGCCGGCCTGGCTCAGGGCCGCGGCGAAGTCGACCGCTCCGAAGACCAGCATGCGGGGGCGGGTGGCGCGCACATTGCGGGGGGGGTGCGGCGACCTCGGCCATGCGGACCAGGGCGCCTATGCGCAGCCCGCCGCCCTGGTTGACGCGGATGTCCCGCCGTGGCAGGCCGGTGATGTCGACCAACGTCTCGGGCCGCTCGACGATCTCGCGCATCAGGTCGACGAGCGTGGTGCCGCCGGCGATGTGACGGCCGCCACGGCGACCGCCGTCGAGGGCCTGATCGGTGTCGGAGGCCTTGGTGACGGCGAAGGGATGCATCAGGCCCTCACATCCGGCCGACGGCGGCCTGCTCGACCGCGCGCACGATCTTGACGTAGCAGCCGCAGCGGCAGATGTTGCCGCTCATCCACTCCCGGATCTCCTGCGGTGAACCGCTGTGGCACTCCTGGATGCAGCCGACGCCGGACAGGATCTGGCCGGGGGTGCAGTAGCCGCACTGGAAGGCGTTCTGATCGATGAACGCCTGCTGGAGCGGGTGACCGGCGCCCGTCGACCAGGACTGTGCAGGCTCCGGCGTTGCAGCCCTTCTTGGAGCCGGTCAGAGCGAAGAGCTCGGGCAGCAGGTCCAGCAGCGAGGTGCGATTGTCCACCGCCACCGTCCGCCGGGTGCCGTTGACCGTCAGGGAGACCCTGCTGGAGGGCGCCGCCTCGACGGCGACCGCCTCCTCCGAATCGACGAGCAGCGATTCTCCGATCACACCTCCCGCGATCACGGCACCACCGACCGCAGTGGTGGTGGCGATGAAGGTGCGCCGGCTCGGCGTTGTGGAAGGTTCACCGTCTCCGGCGGAGGGCGGAACGGCAGCACAGGCCTGGGCGCTGGATCGTCATCGAAGGGGCCTGGAGAGCCGCGCGCCATGAGAGCGACGGCTGGTCACGCGGGCACTCTGACACCGCCGCCCCGGCCCATGGGAGGGAGACTTTCCTCCCTCCTTAACTTTGCTCTCGACCGGCCAACCGCATCTCAACGGGGAGGTCGCGGGTCCTAGTGCTTTCTTATGAGGCGCGTTGCGCCAAGAGACCGATTCCCGCGCACCTGGGCGACCGTACGGTGAAGCGCATGAGCAACGCAGCGCGCAAAACCTCCAGCGACTGCGCGCTGGACGTCGTCCGGGGCCACGTGGGCCACGACGCCGACGCGGTCCAGGAGGCACTGGCCGGTCTGGACACAGGCAGTCGAATCGAGGTGTACGCCGTCCTGAGTGGTCTGCTGCGCTCCACGATCAGCATCATGGAACTGACCGGCAGGCACTGGAGACTGGACGAGCTGGTCCGGCATTCGGATGAGGTCGCCACCACAGCCCCGCCCCACTACGAGTTCGCCATCGCCGAAGCGACTCGGGCCTGGGCCCGAGGCGACGACTCGGCGATGCGCGCGCTGTCGGGCCAGGACCTCCTGGGTGCCGTACACATGACGGCCGTGGGCGTCACCGCCCTCGGTCTGGCCCTATGGGGCAGGGCTGGATTCCTCGGTGTTCTCGAGGAGTTCGACAACACCGTCACCGAACTCGTCAATGATCAGCTTTCTGGCACCTAACACCGCAGTCCATGGTATGCGGAGATCAGACTCTCGTCGGCTTCGTCGTCGATGCCACCTGCCTGCGAAGCCGACGAGAACCCAACCCCTGGTATGCACAATGAACTTCCGCACCCCGCTGTCCGCCCTGTTCCCCGGGACCTCGGGCCGCCTCCTCACCGCCCTCGTCGCTCACCACGCGGTCGATGCCGATGGTCCGCTGACGCTGGACGAGTTGTCCAAGGACTCCGCGGTGACGCCCACGCAGTTGGAGGCGGCGCTGTTTCGCCTCGGCCTGCTCGGCCTGGTCGCCCCCCGACGCAAAGGGGAACCCGTACTGCTGGTCACGGGTCACATAGCCTGGGACGCCCTGCGCCAACTGACGGACCTACGCGAAGGCGTCGTCGACATGGTTCGCGAGCGGGCGCTGACCCACCTCCGCCCAGCACCGGACTACCTCGCGCTGAAGGGTGCCGTCGTCGACGGAACAGCGTCGCACCCTGCGGATGTTCTGGAGTTGATCGTCGTCGCTCCGGCGCCCACCCCGGCAGACTGGCATCACGCCCTGGCCGATCTGGTCGCACAGCTGTCCGTTGATCTGGGGAACGTCGTCGTCCACCACAGCGCCCATGACACCGGGGAAGCCGAGGCCATGGGTGAAGGAAAGGCCGTACACGTTCTGCCGTCGTGACGGTCGTTGCCGTGCCGGTCAGTCATGCCTCGGAGTCATGACGGTCCTCTTCGGGGCCTCCGGTCAACAGCCGGACCATGTCCGCCCAGGTGGCCTGCAGACGCGCGGTGGTGACCTGGCGGTCCTCGCGGAGGTAGTCCATGGTCTCGAAGTTCGTGAACACGAGCATGGCGTGGGCGAGCATCTCGTGGTCGGCCGCCACTCCCGCTTCCCTCAGGAGGGATGTGATGTGGTGGTGGAAGGACCGGGCGTTGTCGGCGGAGTGGCGCCGCTCAAGGGGGACTTGGCGGGCCAGCGCGGCCCCCAGGTCGTTCTCGTCGGTGATGCGCTCGATCAGGGCACAACCGAAAGCGGTGAGCCGCTCCCTCGGCGGTGCTCCCGGGCCCAACGGAGGCGGACCCGAGGTGTACGCCTCACGGAACTCGGCCTCGGCGTCGCCCAGCAGGGTCAGCAGGAGCCCGGTGCGGTCGCCGAACCTGCGGAACAGAGTGCCCTTTCCCACCCCGGCCGCTCGGGCCACCTCGTGCATCGTCACGTGCTCCGCGCCCTGCTCGGCCACCAGCCGAGCGGCCGCCTCCAGCAGTCGAGCACGGTTGCGGGCCGCGTCGGCCCGCTCCGCGGTGCACTCTTCAGAAACCCGTGTCACCGTTCGCTCCACGGTAGGAGTGCGTACACGCATCCGTCCTCGATCTGCACCGGGTACACCGGGACGGGATGGGTCGCCGGCGGATCGAGGGGGTGGCCGGTGCGCAGGTCGAAGCGTGAACCGTGCAGCCAGCACTCGACCGTGCACCCGTCCACCTCTCCCTCGGAAAGCGAGACGGCACTGTGCGAGCACATGTCGTGAATCGCGAAGACCTGTTTCTCGGCCAGGACGAGGGAGAGGGGAACGCCCTCCACCTCGAACCTCCGGGGAACGCCGTCCTCCAGTACGTCGAACTTGCACAGGTACGTGTAACCGTCGCTCGGCATGGCTCTCCTCGGGAGCATCCAGAACACATGGGGTGGGCCATCGGCTCCTCGGGGATGCATCAGGCAGATCCGGCCGGTCAGGAGCATCACGCACGTGATCGTGGCTGATCAGCAACGATAGCGACACGACCCGAAACCGGGACCCGACCCCGGCCCGAACCGGCCTCGGCACATGGTCCTAGGCCGCCGTCGCATCACCGAATACCGGAGAGACAGGCGTGGATCGCACCGACCCGACCTGATCCCGTTCGGCAAGCTGCAGGAGTTCCTCGCCAAGAACCTCGCGTGATCACCGGCCGACCGGCGGCCCCCTCGCGGAGCGCCGCCGGTGCTGCGATCAACAGTGCGGACCGGCAGTGCCGTTCAGCGCAGGCTCTGGTTCAGGAACGTGATGATGGTGTCCCAGGCCGGGGTGACCGGGCGGGCAGGTGTGGAGTGCCGTCCACGGGCACCCTTTGTTTCAGCTGGCGATTTCTACGGGCCGGGTCTCCGGAGCCGGTTGTGTACGTCGCGGCATGACGGCCGCGACCAGCACAGCGGTCAGCGCGAGCACTCCCGTCGCCGTGAGCATGGCCACGTCGAAGCCGTCCACGGTGGCGTCGGCCACGGAGGTGGAGGCTCCTTCGGCGCCACCGAGCGCGGCGGCCGTGACCATGGCGGCGATGGTGTTGAGCAGCGCGGTTCCGATGGCGCCGCCGAGCTGAGTGATCGCGTTGACCGCGGCGGAGGCCACCCCGGCCTCACTCGGGTCGACGCCGTGCGTCGCCATCGAGATGGCGGTGCTGAGCGCGCAACCGAGACCGGTCCCGGCCAGCAGCTGCGCGGGAAGGAACCTGGTCAGGAAGAGCGCGTCACCGCCGGGGTCCATACCGACCAGGAGCAGCGTCCCGAGCCCCAGCGCGACGATCGCGCAGATGACGAGGGTTCGGGGCTGCAGGAACGTGGAGAGCCGGGGCGTGAGCACGGTGGAGCCGAACGCGGTCGCGGCGGCGAAGGGGACGAACGCCGCGCCGGCCAGCAACGGGGAGTATCCGAGAAGTTCCTGGAACCAGTAGGTCATCACCAGGTAGAACCCGAACAGCGCCACCTGTGGCAGCCCGAACGCCAAGAACGAGGCGCCGCGCTCCCGGTGCAGGACTATGTGGAAGGGCAGCAGTGGCTCACGGACGCGGCCATGTGCGACCACGAACCCGACCGTACTGACCACGGCGACGGCGAAGCAGCCGAGCACGGCGGGACTGCCCCAACCGTAGACGGCACCTTCCGACAACGCGAAGACGAGGGCGGTCAGGCCGATCACGCTGGTGAGTACACCCCCCACGTCGATCCGCACGGCATGGCGGGGCGCTGACGGGACGAACAAGGCCGTCCAGACCAGGGCCAGTACGACGATCGGAACGTTGATCAGCAGGCCCCACCGCCAGCTCACGTACTCCGTGAGCGCACCCCCCAGCAGCAGTCCGGTCGCGGCCCCCGCGCCGGTGATGGCGCCGAACACACCGAACGCGATGCCGCGTTCGCGTGGCTGTGAGTAGGTCCTGCTGATGATCGACAGGCCGGCCGGTGCCAGCAGCGCCGCGAAGACGCCTTGCGCCGCCCGCCCCGCGAACAGCAGCCTGGCAGTGGGCGCGAGCCCCGCCAGCACGGACGCGACCGCGAAGCCGACCAGCCCGACCACGAAAGCCCGCCGCAGCCCGAGGCGGTCACTCAGGCGCCCTCCGACCAGCAGCAGTCCACCGAACGCGAGCGCATAGGCAGTGATCACCCAGCCGCGTGACGTCTCACTGATGCCCAGATCTCGCTGCGCGACGGGCAACGCGATCGTCACCACGGTCGAGTCGAGCACGATCATCAACTGCGCGAGGCCTGCGGTAGCCAGCACCCACCACGGTGAGCGAGTCCGAAGCATGCTTACTCCTTTGTCAACGAGGAATGTCCCTTGCGCCGTCTTCCGCAGAGGCAGGTCGGAGTGCCGAGACGGCTGGCATGAACTTGCCGATGCTGTGCGCCAGACATCTCGATCGGCCATCGGCTCCCCCGGGGATGCGTCAGGCAGGTCCCGCCGGCCGGGAGGGTCAGCGTGACCGACATGACGGTGGCCGATCTCAACGCTGGCGACGCGGCCCAGGACCAGCGTTGTGATCCGGAGTTCAAGCTGGTGAAGGTCAGAGACCGGAGAAGAACGTGCGGATGTCGCCGACGAGTTCTCGGGGTGCTTCCATGGCGGCGAAGTGCCCGCCATGTGCGAACTCGGACCAGTGGGTGATGTTGTAGGTCTTCTCGGCGAGCGTACGGATCGGCTGGGTGAGTTCGTGCGCGAAGACCGCGACCCCCAGCGGGACGGGCAGAGGCTCCTGAAAGCCTTCCGCCATGTTGGAGTTCTCGAAGTACAGTCGCGCCGACGAGGCCGCCGTGCCGGTCAGCCAGTACAGCATGATGTTGGTCAGCATCTGGTCGCGGTCTACGGCGTCCTCCGGCACGTTCTCGGAGTCGGTCCACAGCCGGAAAGGGTCCACGATCCAGGCGAGCTGCCCTACCGGCGAGTCGTGCAGGCCGAAGGCCAGGGTCTGCGGCCGGGTGGCCTGGATCTTCATGTAGCCGGACAGCTCGTCCATGAACCGCTGGTAGCCGCCCAGGAGGCCCTTCTCCTCGTCGGTGAGCCCTGCCAGTTCGGCCGGATCACCTGAGGGAAACGTCGGCAGCATGTTCACATGCACCCCGACGACATGCTCGGAGGCGACCTTACCGAGCGCGAGCGAGATACCCGAGCCCCAGTCGCCACCCTGCACGCCGTAACGGACGTAGCCGAGGCGTCGCATCAGCTCGGCCCAGGCCCTGGCGACACGTTCGATGGTCCAGCCCGTCTCGGTGGTCGGGCCGGAGAAGCCGAAGCCCGAGATCGACGGGATGACCAGGTGGAACTCTTCGGCCAGTAGCTCGATGATCTTGTCGAACTCCACCACGGAACCAGGCCAGCCGTGCGTGATGATCAGCGGCAGGGCATCCGGATTCGCGGACCGGACGTGCAGGAAGTGCACGTTCTGCCCGTCGATCTCCGTGATGAACTGCGGAAAGGAGTTGAGCCGCCGCTCGTGGACCCGCCAGTCGTAGGAGTGGCGCCAGTACGCGACCAGTTCCTTGAGGTAGCCGAGGGACACGCCATAGCTCCAGCCGACCTCGGGCAGCTCGTCCGGCCAGCGGGTGAGGTCGAGGCGGGCGTGCAGGTCGTCCAGCTGTGACTGCGGGATGTCGATGCGGAATGGCTTGATGTCGTTCATGAGGACGACCTTAGAAGCACCTTAGGACAGATAAAGTCCTAAGTATCCCAGGTCGCTGGCAGCAATCGGGCAGCGGCGGCCTCTCCGAGGTGGGCCAGGTGGGACACCATCGGACGCCTACCATGTGGCAGTCTGGCGGGCATGCCGGAGACTTCCGCGCGGCTGCTCAAACTGTTGTCGCTTCTCCAGAATCACCGTGACTGGTCCGGCGCCCGGCTGGCCGAACAACTGGGGGTCACCACCCGAACGGTCCGCAGGGACGACGAGCGCCTGCGCGACCTGGGCTACCCGGTCGAGGCCATCCAGGGCGTTGCGGGCTACCGGCTCGGAGCCGGTGCTTCCCTGCCACCACTGCTGCTCGATGACGACGAGGCGGTAGCCGTGGTCGTAGGCCTGCGCACGGCGGCGGGCGGCTCGGTCGCGGGGATCGAGGAGACCTCCCTGCGCGCGCTGGCCAAGCTCGAACAGATGCTGCCGTCCCGCCTGCGGCACCGCGTCGGCACTCTGCACCAGGCGACGGTACGGGTCGATGCGACAGGCCCCGCGGTCAGCCCGGACACGCTGATGGCGATCGCAGAGGCCTGTCGCCGCCACGAGCGCTTGCGCTTCGACTACTCCAGCCCTCACACGGGCCGTACGGTCCGCGATGTCGAGCCGCACAGCCTGGTCAGCTTCGTCCGCCGCTGATACCTCGTGGCTTGGGACATCGAGCGCGGCGACTGGCGTACGTTCAGAGTGGACCGCCTGGAGCCCCGCACGCCCACCGGCCCCCGGTTCACTCCCAGGCAACCGCCCCACGGCGATGTCGCCGCCTACCTCGCGCACCAGCTGTCCTCGCAGGTATGGCCTTACCGGGCCACCGTCACCTTGCACAAGCCTGCCGACGCCGTCACTGATCGGATCTTCCCAGGCACGGGCGTCGTCGAGGCCGTGGACGACCGCACCTGCCTCTTGCACGTCGGCGCCGACACCCCGTCCAGCCTGCTCTTGATGATCACATCGGTCGACGCCGACTTCACCCTTGTCAGCGGCCCGGCTGAACTCAAAGAGGCCCTCCGTACCCAAGCCGCCCGCAACCTCCGCGCCCTTCTACCGCCCGCGGTCGGCGATCAAGCCTTCCAGGACCAGATCACCCGCCTCGAACGCCTCATCCACAACATCGAACAAGGCAGCTTGGCTCCGTAGCGGGGAAGAGCGGCGGTACTCGTGCACACTCCAGCCGCTTCCCGTCGACGCGGGCGGCCGCCCCGGGCAGAGCACCGCCGACGTGGCGTTCGCAGCTCAGGCCGACGGACGGGCCTGGAACGCCATCACCGGCGGGCCTTTCCGTACGCCAACGATGAGCAACGCCTGGACTTCGAGGCGACACAGCCGGCGTCTGGGAGATCCAACCCGCCTGGCTGCGCCTGATCGACAACCAACGTGGCTTCGGACACAAGCCGAGCGGACCGATCCGAGCGACGAGACTCTGCGCTGACACGGCATCGCCCCCCGCCGGCCGGTTCAGTTCACCGGCGTGACAGAGGGCAAGAGGTCGTTCACGCAAGGTTCTTGGTGAAGAACTCCTCCAGCTTGTCGAACGGAATGCGGTCCGTCCTGTCGTACAGGTCGATGTGGTTGGCGTCCGGGACGACGTGGAGCTCCTTTGGCTCCGACGCCTCCTTGTAGACGTTGTCACTGAAGAACCGCGAGAAGGCCTGCTCGCCGACGATGAGGAGAATCGGCCGCGGCGAGATCCACTTGAGGCGGTCGAGCATCGTGAAGTTCATGAACGCCATGTCGCTCGTCCGCGTGAACTGCGTGATGGAGTTGGGGTGGTAGCCCCGCGGGGTGGAGTAGAACTCGCCGAACTCGCGAGCGATGGGCTCGGTGTTCTCGTCGAAGCCGATCGCGGCGCCACGCGGGCCGAGGGCGGGCTGGCCCTCCAGGAAGTCCGTGTACCGCTGCTCACCGAGGCTGTCGAGCACCTCGGCCCGCTGCTCGTCGGTGAGCGGGCCGGTGGGGCCCAGGTTGGCGGCGGCCCAGGAGATGTCGACCATGGAGGTGGCCGCGACGGCCTTGATGCGCCGGTCGGCCTGGGCGGCGCCGAGCGCGAACGAACCACTGCCGCAGATGCCGATCACGCCGATGCGCTCCCGGTCCACGAAGTCGCGCGTGCCCAGGTAGTCCACAGCCGCGCTGAAGTCCTCGACGAAGATGTCCGGTGACGAGGCGTGGCGCGGCTCACCGCCGCTGTAGCCGTTGAACGACGGGTCGAAGGCGAGGGCCACGAACCCGCGCTTGGCCAGGTTCTGGGCGTAGACGCCAGGCCCCTGCTCCTTGACGCCGCTGTACGGAGGGCCGATCAGGACCGCCGGATACTGCCGGGACTCGTCGAAGTCCTTGGGCCGATAGAGGTCGGCCGCAATGGTGATTCCGTACCTGTTCTTGTACGAGACCGGAGTACGGCTCACGTTCTCGTCGAGATCGAAGATGTAGTTGTCCATCGTCGGCGCTCCTTCTGTTGCCTTGACCGTTTACCAAAATGATCGACGGCGTACACCAGAAAATGCTGCACCTTTATCTCTACCGGCGGGAGGGAGAGTTTTCTCCCTGGGAGGCAAGCAGACGCAGCCGGTCTTCCGAGGGCGATCCAGGTTCAGCGGTATAGACCGTCAGGGTGAGGCCGGGTTCGGCCGCCATGTCCAGGTCCTCGTAACAGAAGGTGAGATCGCCGACGACCGAGTGCCGGAATCGCTTGGTCCCCGCGCCGTGATGGCGGACGTTGTGGGCACTCCAGCGTGTGCGGAACTCCTCGCTGGAGGTGGACAGCTCGCCGATGAGGTCGCGCAGATCCTTGTCGTGGGGGTTACGGCCCAACTCGGTGCGCAGGATGGCGACGGCGTGATCGGCGAAGAGCTCCCAGTCGGGGTAAAAACGACGGGAGCCGGGGTCCAGGAAGTTGTAGCGGACGAGGTTCGCCTGGTTGGTGGCCGCGGCGTAGAGGCCGGTGTAGAAGGCGCGGGCGAGCCGGTTGGTGGCGAGCAGGTCCAGTCGGCCGTTGCGGACGAAGGCGGGCCCGGCGGTGATCGCGTCCAGGGTCCACTGCATGCTCCGGCGCGAGGCCCATGGCCTGTGGTACGGGGGCGCCTGAGGGCGTCGGAACCGTCGGCGACCCGAGCGAGATGGGAGAGGTAGACGCGTTCGGCGTCGTCCAGTCGGAGGACGCGGGCGACAGCTTCGAGGACGGCCGGGGAGACACCGGCCAAGTTGCCGCGCTCGAGTTTGGCGTAGTACTCGACGCTCATGCCGGCCAGGGCAGCGACCTCGCTCCGACGCAGCCCGGGTACGCGGCGCCCCGGTCCGACGGGCAGCCCGCAGCGTTCCGGAGTGATCTTGGCTCGCCGCGAGGTGAGGAACTCGCGGACCTCTGCACGGTTGTCCACGCCGCGACGGTACGTGCAGGAGGGCGCATAAGGAAAGGTCTACTAAAGGCGGTCTCTCCTTCTTTCCGGGAGAGCAAGATGGGGGGAATTCTTCCTCCTCACAATGGGGCCGCTCAATGCCACGCTTGCCGCGTTTCCCGATCAATAATGTGAGTCGAGAACGCTCCAGGCACCCCTGGCATCGGAAGGAGCCAAAGATGGCAGACAAAGGATGACCACACCCGAGGCGGTGCAGGCCATCTACGACGCCATCCCGGCCGAGGATAACGACCTGCACTGGATCCACGGCACCGACCGGCGCTTCGACGGCTACAACTACTTCAGCGAGCACCCCGAGGTCGCCGTGGCCTCGTTCGACAAGCACCTCGGCTGACCCCGGGCAGCGGCTCAGTTGAAGCTCGAGCAGGCTCAGGCCAGCGTCGCGATATCGATCACGAAGCGGTAGCGCACGTCCGAGGAGAGCACTCGCTCGTACGCCTCGTTGACCTTGTCCACCGGGATGACCTCGATCTCGGCGCCGATCCCGTGCTCGCCGCAGAAGTCCAGCATCTCCTGCGTCTCCCGGATGCCGCCGATCGACGAACCGGCGTACGAACGGCCGCGCGACAGGAGGGAGAAGACGCTCAGCGACAGCGGTTCCCTGGGCGCGCCGACGTTGACCATGGTGCCGCCCACGGCGAGCAGGGAGAGATAGGCGTCGAGATCGAGCTTGGCGCTCACCGTGTTGACGATGAGGTCGAAGGTCCCTGCCAGTTCCTCGAACGTGGCCGGGTCGCTCGTGGCGTAGTAGTGGTCCGCACCAAGACGCAGGCCGTCGTCCGTCTTCTTCAACGACTGTGACAGCACGGTGACTTCGGCGCCCAGCGCGTGGGCGAACTTGACACCCATGTGACCGAGGCCGCCGAGTCCGACGATGGCCACCTTCTTGCCGGGGCCGGCGCCCCAGCGGTGCAGTGGCGAGTACGTGGTGATGCCCGCGCACAGCAGCGGGGCTGCCTCGTCCAGGGCGACGCTGTCAGGGACGCGGACGACGAAGTCCTCGTCGACGACGATGTGCGTGGAGTATCCGCCCTGGGTGAGCGTGCCGTCCTTGTCCACGGAGCCGTAGGTCATCGTCATGCCGTTGAGGCAGTACTGCTCCTCGCCCTTCAGGCAGGAGTCGCAGGTACGGCAGGAGTTGACCATGCAGCCGACGCCAACGCGGTCACCGACCGCGTACTTGGTCACCTCGGAGCCGACCTGGGTGACGACTCCGGCGATCTCGTGGCCGGGGGCCAGGGGGTAGGGCACCGGGCCCCAGTCCCCACGGACGCAATGGATGTCCGAGTGGCAGATGCCGGCGTACTTGATCTCGATGAGCACATCGCGCGGGCCGGCATCGCGGCGCTCCAGGGTGGTCCGCACGAGCGGTTCGGTCGCGGATGTAGCGGCGTACGCGTTGACGGTGAACACGTTTCTCCAAACAAGTGAATCGGGTCGCTGTAACTGATTCCCCGATTGAACGCTCCCACCGTCGACCGGTTCCTACAAGGGAGGGATTCGTCCCAGGGACAGAACTCTCCCTCCTTCACCGTAAATACCCTGGATACGATCGTTTGGTTTTCCCACCAGGCATTCAAGTTAGGACAACAGATGAAGGTCATTGGACTGAGTCAGTACGGCGGCCCCGAAGTGCTGCGGCCGTTCGAACTACCGGACCCGCGCCCAGGAGCCGGGGAGGTGCTGATTCGTGTGCACGCCGCTGGGGTGAACCCCGTCGACGCCATGGTCCGGTCGGGGCTGTTGGAGGGCATGTACCAGGGACTCACTCCGCCGTTCGTTCCGGGAATGGAAGTCGCTGGCACGATCGAGGAATTGGGCGGCGATATCGATCCCGACTGGGGTCTTTTTCCAGGTGCGCGCGTCGTCGGATTCGTCGACAACAACGGACGTCATGGCGGCTACAGCGAATATCTCGCCCTTTCCGCGCGATCCGTGGCCATTGCGCCCTCGGGCGCGTCGGCCGCCGAGACGGCAGGCTTCCTCAACAACGCCCTCACCGCGAGGAATGTGCTCGACGCGTTCCGGCTCGCCCCGGGAGCGACACTCCTGGTGTCCGGAGCCGCAGGGTCGGTCGGCGGTTATCTCGTCGAACTCGCCGTCGCCGAGGGCCTGCACGTCGTGGCCGTCGCCGCGGAGGAGGACGTGGACCTTCTGCACTCACTCGGCGCACAGACCTTCGTGCCTCGCGGCCCCGAGGTCGCGGATCGTGTACTCGAAGAGCTGGGCGCTCCGGTGGACGCGGTCGCCGACGCCGCTTTGCTGCACGAACGCATCGCGCCCGCCGTTCGTGACGGCGGTCAGATCGGGATCCTGCGCATCTGGGACGGCGCCCCCGGGCGCGATATCAAGGTCAAGCACCTGAACGTACGCGAGCGGCGTACCGACCGGGACGCGATCATACGTCTCCGGGATCAGGTAGAGGACGGCACCATCACGTTGCGCGCGGCGATGCCCTTCGCCGCGGACGACGCGGTGGCCGCCCACGCCAGACTGGACCAGGGCGGGCTTCGTGAGCGGATCGTGCTCGAATTCGATGCGGAGGCATGGAAGTCGGACTCCTCGGTGAACGGCCAATGACACAAGTCCTGTCGTGAGCTGAGACTTTGGTCGTACGACGAATGGACCTCTCGACATCTCCGGCATGACCGGAAGTAATGTCGCACCTGAAAACGATCACGAGGAAGGAATTCTCCATGCGTTCCCACCTGTTTGCCCCCAAGGTCAAGGTCAGCGCACACTGCGACCTGCCCTGTGGTGTGTACGACCCGGCCCAGGCCCGCATCGAGGCGGAGTCCGTGAAGGCCGTCCAGGAAAAGATGGCCGGCAACGACGACCCGCACTTCCAGGCGCGCGCCACCGTCATCAAGGAGCAGCGTGCCGAGTTGGCCAAGCACCACGTCTCGGTGCTCTGGAGCGACTATTTCAAGCCCCCGCACTTCGAGAAGTACCCGGAGCTGCACCAGTTGGTCAACGACGCCCTGAAGGCCCTCTCGGCCGCCAAGGCGTCCACCGACCCAGCCACCGGCCAGAAGGCCCTCGACTACATCGCCCAGATCGACAAGATCTTCTGGGAGACCAAGAAGGCCTGACCAGCATCCGCGTCCTCCCCCACCCCCACTGCGTTCACTCCCCCCACATCCAGGAGAACCCTGCATGAAGGTCGCCATCGTCACCGGCGGCAGCTCCGGCATCGGACAGAGCGCCGCGATCGAGATCGCCAAGCGCGGAGCCGGAGTCATCCTGACCTACGGCAACAACCAGCAGGGAGGGCTGGAGACGGCTGCGCTCATCGAGAAGGAGGGGGGCACGGCCGTCGCGTTGCCGCTGGACGTCGGCGAGAGCGCCGCGTTCCCGGCCTTCCGCGACACCGTTGCCGAAGTACTGCGCGACACTTGGCAGCGCGACACCTTCGACTTCCTGATCAACAACGCCGGCTTCGGGCAGCCCTCGTCGATCGCGGACACGAGCGAGGAACTGTTCGACCGGCTCATGCGGGTCCTGCTCAAGGGACCGTACTTCCTGACACAAAGGTTGCTGCCCCTGCTGGCGGACGGCGGAGCGATCGTCAACACGAGCAGCAACTACGCGGCGGCGACCAGCGTGGAGCCGGGTTACGCGGCCTATGCCTCGATGAAGGGCGGTCTGGACGTGCTGACCCGGTACATGGCCAAGGAGTTCGCCCCGCGCGGCATCCGTGTCAACGCGGTCTCGCCTGGGATGACCCGCACCCGCATCGGCGACGACGCCTTCACCCGGTTCCCCGAGATCATCCCGGCCATCACCGCGAAGACAGCGCTCGGCCGCGCGGGCGAACCCGACGACATCGGTGCGGTGATCGCCACCCTCGTCTCCGACGAGAGCCGCTGGGTCACCGCTCAGAACATCGAGATATCTGGCGGCTACAACCTCTAGCCACCCGGCGCACCATCGGGTGGGTCGAGCCGGACGAGCGCGATGGACGTGCGCCGTGTGAGAAGGAGAGCCGACGAGGGTTGTGATGGCGTGGCCACGCGGCGCTTCCTTCTGCGGCGACTCCCAGGACCTGTCCGGCTGCGGTCGCATCCGCATCACCCCACCGCCCGCTGTCTCTCCCCTCACGGCCAGGACAGCGGGCGGACTGCATGGTGATGCCGTCAGCTCCGACCTGACTCCACAGGCTCAGCCCGCCGAAGGCGCAGCACGGGGACCACATTCAGGAGCAGTCCGATCGTCGCAACGCCGGTGACCAGGTTCAGGCCGGGCCGATAGCCCGTGAAGTCGGCCCCGCTGTCGCCGGCTCCGGCGAGTACGGCGGTGAGCACGGCCAGGACGAGGGCGCCGCCGACCTGGCCGGAGGTCTGCACCAGGCCAGAGGCGAGGCCCTGTTCGGAGTCGTCGATGCCTTCGGTGGCCTGGGCCATGATCGCGCCGTAGCCGAAGGCGAAGCCGCCACCGAGGAGCACCAGGGACGGGAACATGCTCAGCAGGTAGTCGGGTGAGGAGCCGGCGGAGACCAGGAACCAGACATAGCCGAGCGTCATCGAGATCATCGCGGTGACGATCAGCGGCGCGGTGCCGAAGCGGTTGACGAGCCGTCCGGCGAGCGGTGAGCCGATGGCGACGATCAGTCCGACGGGCAGCAGCGCGAAGGCCATGCGCAGCGGCGACCAGCCGCGCCCGTCCTGGAGGAACAGCGTCATCATGAACTGGAAGCTGAGGTAGGAGCCCATCAGCGCGACCATGCTGAGGTTGGCCCGCACCGTGGTCGCCTGGCGCAGGATGGCGAAGCGGACGAGGGGGTGACGGACCCGCCGCTCGATCATGACGAAGGCGAGCAGCAGGACGACGGCCGCACCGAAGGTGGCGAGCGTCGTCAAGGAGGTCCAGCCCCGGTCAGGGGCGGTGACCACGGCGTACACGGCGAGCAGCATCCCGACGGTGAGGGTGACCGCTCCCGCCGGGTCCTGGCCACCCGTCTCGGTGCGCCGGTCGCGCGGGATCAGGATCAGGCCGGCGACCAGGGCGAGCAGCGCGAGGGGCACGGGCATGAAGAACGTCCAGCGCCAGCCGATCCCGGTGAGCAGGCCGCCCAGGATCAGGCCCGAGGAGTAGCCCAGGGCGCCGAAGAGGCTGAAGACCGACAGGGCTCTGTTGCGCTGCGGGCCCTCCGGGAAGGTCGTGGTGAGGATGGACAGGCCTGCGGGCGCGGTGAACGCGGCGGCCACACCCTTGACGAAGCGGGTGGCGATCAGCAGCGTGCCGTCGTCGACGAGACCGCCGAGCAGCGAGGCGGCGGCGAAGACCGCCAGTGCCGCGAGGAAGACCCGGCGGCGGCCGAGGAGATCCGCGGTACGACCGCCGAGCAGCATCAGTCCGCCGTAGCCGAGGACATAGCCGTTGACGATCCACTGAAGTGAGCCGGTGGCCAGGCCGAGGTCGTGGCCGATGGAGGGCAGAGCGATGCCGACCATCGAGACGTCGAGGCCGTCGAGGAAGAGCACCAGGCACAGCACGGCGAGGACGGCCCACAGGCGGGCGGTCCAACGTGGCTCGGCGGCAGGTGGAAGCGACGTCCCGGGAAGGGACTCGGTCAGGGACATGCGGAAGGATCTCTTTCCTGGCGAATGAGCCGGCCGGTGGACGCCTCGGCGCTGAGGAACCGGTCGCAAGTCGGCCCGACCGGGGAGCGAGAGCTCACGGCGCGGTCGGCCTCGCAATGAGCGTGCCAGGAGTGCCGTACATGAAGAAGGGAGAGCCTCTTCCTACGCGTGCGCTGCGTAGGACAAGAGACTCCCCCTCTGGCAGGGAATGAGCCTGGAGAACGGTCAGGCAGAGCTGCCGCTGCGCAGGTGGCTCGGGTCCGCTGCCCAGGAGGCCAGCATGCGCAGGCTGTCGTGCGTGGGCGTGCCCGCTTCGGCGGTCCAGACGATGATCTGGAGGTCGGGGTCGGCGGCCCAGGTGACGGCGTTCCAGTCGAGGTGCAGGTCGCCGACGACTGGGTGGCGCAGGTGCTTGGTCCCGGTGTCCCGGACGGCGACGTCGTGCGCGGCCCACCACTGACGGAACTGGTCGTCCCGGACCGAGAGTTCGCCCACCAGAGCGGCCAGCTGCACGTCACCGGGGTTGTTCGCGTTGTGCATCCGCATCTGGGCGATGGCCAGCCGGGTCACACCCTCCCAGTCCGCATACAGCTCCCGCATCGCAGGGTCGGTGATGAGCAACCTGATGTAGTAGCGCTGCTTCTCGGGGATCATCCCGAAGTCCGTGATCAAGGCCGCGCCCATCGCGTTCCAGGCGACGACCTCGGTACGCGGACCGATCACGAACGCCGGGGTGTGCGCCATGTCGTCGATCATGCGCTGCAACTGCACCTGGGCCTTCGGGCGCGGCCTGCGACGGGCCACCGCCGGACGGTACTCGCTGCGGTCCGCCAGCTCGCACAGATAGGCGCGCTGGTCGTCGTCCAGGCGCAGCACCCGGGCCAGGGACTCCAGCACGGACGGGGACGGCTGGATACGGCCCTGTTCCAGGCGGGCGTAGTAGTCGGTGCTGATGGCGGCCAGCACCGCGACCTCCTCACGGCGCAGGCCCGCCACGCGCCGCGGGCCGCCGTCGGGCAGTCCGACGGCGGCCGGGTCGAGCTCGGCGCGACGCGCCTTGAGGAATTCTCCCAGGTCGGTGCGGTGAGGATCGCTGTTCATGCCCTCAGCCTGACACTGGGTAGCGGCGTTGTCAGGGGGAGAGTTCTGTCCCTGGAAGGCCGCGCCGCCAGGTTGACGGGGCAGTCCGCCCGCCCCGCGGTCAGCGGACGCGGGTCCACGTCCCGTAGAGCTGGACGAACTGGCCTCCGACGACGGAGCTGGCCATGCAGGTCCCCTCCGTGTAGTCCTCGATGTGGGTGACGTGGTCACCGGCGTCGGGCTCGGTCCAGCGCACGACGTACAGGCCGTCGCGGAGCTGGCTGGTGGTGTACTCCATCGTCTGCTTCCGGCCCTTGATGGCACCGCTCGTCACCTCGAAGCTGACCTGGGTCGCCGAGTCGAAGGTGATCTCCACCGTGAAGTGGCCGAGCGGCGTGTCCGGACCGAGGTCCGCCAGCCAGGTCTGTCCCACGCTGGGAAGGGTCGCGTTGCTGTCCATCGGTGCTACCTCTTTCTGTGAGTGCTACTGCGGGGGGTGTCAGCCGAGGGCCTTGACGACCTCATGGGCCAGCGGAACGGCCGAGGCAGGGTTTTGGCCGGTGACAAGGGTGCGATCCACCTCGATGTGGGGGGCGAAGTTCTCCTCGCCCTTGCGGTAGTCCGCGCCCACGTCCGCGACGAGACGGTCCTGGAGCAGCCACTTCGCGCGGTCGGCGAGGCCGTTCTGGATCTCCTCGGAGTTGGACAGCCCGGTGAGGCGGTAGCCGGCGAACGGGGACTTGCCGTCGGAGTCCACGGTGGACAGCAGCGCGGCCGGGCCGTGGCACACCAGCGACACGATCTTGCCGGAGGCGAGCCAGTCGCTGAGCAGCTTGCCGGCCGCGGGGTCGTCGGAGAGGTCCTCCATCGGTCCCCAGCCGCCGGGGACGAAGACCGCGTCGTAGTCGTCGATGTCGACGTCCTCGATACGGACCGGGTTCGCCAGTTCGGTGGCCTCGCGCAGGGCGGTCTTCATGCGCTCCGCACCCTCGGGGCCGCCGTTGAAGTCCGGGGTCAGGCTGAGGGCGTCGGCGGTCGGCGGTACGCCGCCGGGGGTGGCCGCGGCGACCTCGTGGCCGGCCTCCTTGAAGACGCCGTACGGACCGATGGCCTCCTCGGCCCAGAAGCCGGCGGGCTGCTTGAACCCGTCAGCCAGGGTCCAGTGGTCGGCCGCGGTGATGAGAAAGAGGATCTTCGCCATGGGGTTGTTCTCCTGGGGTGAGGGCGATCAGCCGTTCGCGGCCTGCTGGACGACGTGGCTGTCGGCTGCCTGGATCAGGTGGGTGAGCCTGCCGCCGGCGACTGTCCACAGGTGGATGAACCGCGCGTCCGACTTCTGCCCGGACTTGGCGACGACGTGGTAGTGGCCTCGGACGAAGACGTGCTCACCGGCGTCGTAGAACTCCTCGGCGACCGCGCCGAAGGAGGAGAAGTTGGGCGCGAGCCGGGCGAAGAAGTCGGCGCCGGCGCTCGCCCAGGTCTTGTAGACACCGCCGTAGGGGAAGCCGGGGGTGATGTCCCAGACGATGTCGGGGTCGATGACCTCGGCGACCACGTCCGGTGCCATGCCGGAGTCGTAGAGCCGACGGACGAGAGCGAGGTTGGTGGAATCGGACATGGTGGTGCTCCTTGGAGATATGACCGTTACAAGGAATGGGAATCCGTCAGAAGGTGAAGCCTGCGGAGGAAAGGAAGCCGTTGCTCCTCAAGAAAGGCTTCAGCGGAACCCACGCTGGAATCATCGCATGGAATTCGAGCACGAAGGTAGGAAGGATTCGTCCCTGGCAGATCCCTGCTGATTCCAGACGTCCACACTAATTCGCACTCGGTTCTTTTCCTGTCCATGAGGAGAGGAAGCGCAGGCCCTCATGGGAGCGCGAGTGGGGTTCGGCGATCCAGACGACCAACCGTTGGTCGGGGTCGGCCTCACAGCTGAGGACATCCCAGTCGAGGGCGAGTTCGCCGGCGACCGGGTGGCGGAACACCTTGCTGCCACTGGTGCGGGGGGCGATCTGGCGCCCGCCCCACCACCGGCAGAACTGCTCGTCCTGCACCGACAGCTCACCCACGAGGGTTGTCAGCCCCAGGTCGTCAGGTTGGGCCGCGGCACACCGCCGCAGCAGGGCGATGGCGTTGCGGGCGGAGTTCTCCCAGTCCACGTACAGCGTCCTCATCTTCGGATCCGTGAAGAGCTGCCGGATGTAGTTGCGCTGCTGCTCGGGGATCTGCGTGAAGTCGATGCCGAACAGGGCGGTGGCCATCGGGTTCCACGCCAGGACGTCCAGGTTCCTGCCCAGGATCATGGCGGGCGTGACGGTGAGGTCTTCCAGGACGGTGCGCAGCTGGGGCTGCACCTTCTGTGCGGCCCGCCGCCGAGGCAGGTTGACCTCCCGCCCGACCAGCTCGAACAAATGGTCCCGCTGCTCGTCGTTCAGCCGCAGGGCACGGACGAGGGCGCTCAGCACGGAGATGGAGGGGGCGATGCGGCCCTGCTCCAAGCGGGTGTAGTGGTGGGTGCTGACGGAAGCGAGCACGGCCACCTCTTCGCGGCGCAGCCCTGCCACACGCCGCCGCCCGTCGGGGTCGGGCAGTCCGACCATGCGCGGGCTGAGCTCGGCCCGGCGGGCCTTGAGGAATTCACCCAGCTCGTTGAGATGTGCGCTGTTGGTCATGCTCCCGAGTCTCGCACCGCCGGCAAGTCGGCAGGGTAGGAGAGTTCTGTCCCTGGATACCGCCCGCCCGAGCTGGAACTCTGCTTCGTGAGGAGATCTGCCTGAATTCCCAGGCCCGAAAATCGGCCGTCGGCAGAATTCCTGAAGTGGGAGAATAAGCATGCGTGGAACTGTGTTGTATGGCCCCGGTGATGTCCGTTTCGAGGAGCGGGAGGATCCGCGGATTCTAACGCCGACGGACGCGGTGATCCGGACGGTC